>VXLT01000262.1 GCA_009841475.1 Gemmatimonadota bacterium | reverse complement strand
GTGGGGGGGGTGGGGCGGCGGTCTTCGCGGTCCTCGGCGATCCGGTGGACCACAGCCTGTCGCCCGCGATCCACAACGCCGCCTTCCGCGCGGCGGGGCGCCCGGCGGTCTACGTCGCGAAACGGGTCGGCGCCGAGGAGTGCGGCCCCGTTCTCCGTTCGCTCGCGCTGGCCGGTGGCGGGGGGAATGTGACGGTGCCGCACAAGGAGGCGGTGCTGCCCTTTCTGGACCGCCGCACCGAGGCGGTGGAGGCGACCGGGGCCTGCAACACCTTCTGGGCGGAGGAGGGAGCCGTCTGGGGGGACAACACCGACGTGGAAGGCTTTCGGAGCACGTGGGAAGCGGTGACCGGAACGATGCCGAAGGAAGGACTCGAGGTCCTTGTACTCGGTGCCGGCGGGGCAGCACGTGCGGTCCTTCTCGCGCTGCTGGAGGCACCCGGGCCGCCCCGGATCCGCCTTTGGAACCGGACGGGGGCGAGGGCCGGCGAGCTGGCGGGTCACTTCGGCGAGGGGCGCATCGAGCTCCTCGACCAATGCGCAGGCGCGACGCCGGAGGTGGTCGTGAACACGACATCGGCCGGACTGGACGGGCGGAGCACGCCCATCGAGCTTGCCCGCCTCGGCGCTCCTCCCCGGTGCGTGATCGACCTTGTGTACGGCAGCCGGCCGACACCTCTGTGCCGCCGGGCGCTTGCGCTCGGGGCGGTCGCGGTGGACGGACGCGAAATGCTTGTGCGGCAGGCGGAGGCGTCGTACGAGCGCTGGTTCGGCGAGCCGCCTCCGAGGGGGGTGATGACACGGGCGATCGAATAGGGTCCACCGAAGTTCGCGAGCCGGGGCTCCACGGGGCCCTCCGGTCCGCAGGCAATCGCTTCACGGCCATCCACCGCTCGCGTTTGCTCGCCGGCCTCGCCGACTTCCTGCTGCCGCCCGCCTGCGCCGCGTGCGGAAGTCCGGCCACCGACGAGGTGCGCGCCGGAGCCGGCCCCGTCTGCCAGAACTGCCGGCTCGGCCTGCCTCCCGTTCCCCACCCGGCCTGCGATCGCTGCGGCGCGCCTCGCGGGACGGGAGAGGCGCCCTCCTGCCTCGAGTGCAAGGACTGGCCGGACGAGGTCGCCGGCGCGCACACGCTATGCCTTCTCGAGTCTCCGGCTCGTGAGCTCGTTCACGCGCTCAAGTACCAGGGTTGGCGCGGTGTCGGCGACTTCATGGGGGCGGAGATGGCCCGCCGCGCGCCGAAAGCCGTCAGGCGCGCCGACTGTCTGGTGCCGGTTCCCACCTCCCGCCGGAACCGCCGCCGCCGTGGCTACAACCAGGCTGCCGTGATCGCGGACGCGCTGGCGGCGGCGTTGGGGAAGCCGGTCGTGCCCTGTCTGGAGCGGCAGCGACAGGCGGGCACCCAGACCGCCTTGAATCCCATGCAGCGGCGGGCTAATGTCAGTGGCGCCTTCCTTCTGCCGGAGCGGTTCCGGGACGTTGTTGCAGGCAGCCGGCTCGTGCTCGTGGACGATGTCATCACCACCGGCGCCACCGTTCTGGCCGCGGTGGAGGCGCTGGGCGCCGGGACCCCCGGCGCGGTCGTCGCGTACGCGTTCGCGCGCACGGTCCCCCTGGCCACAGACATCACCTGATTCGACGGCGCTGCCGTCACGGAGCCTCCCCAAGACCCATGTCCATTCGAGTGGCGATCAACGGTTTCGGCCGCATCGGCAGGAACGTCCTGAGGGCGGCCAAGCAGTCCGGACGGGACGACCTCGACTTCGTGGCCGTCAACGACCTGACCGGAAGCGAGACGCTGGCCCACCTTCTGAAATACGATTCCGTTCACGGCCGCTATCCGGGAGCGGTCGAAGTGTCCGGTAACGGGCTCGTCGTGGACGGAGACGAGATCATGGTCCTCTCGGAGCGGGATCCGGCCGAGTTGCCCTGGAGGGAGCTGCGGGTCGACATCGTGGTGGAGTCGACCGGGCTCTTCCGGACCAGGGAGCTCGCCTCGAAGCACCGTGAGGCCGGCGCCCGCAAGGTCATCATCTCGGCCCCCGCAAAGGACGAGGACATCACGATCGTCCTGGGGGTCAACCACCAGGCTTACGATCCCCACGTTCATCACATCATATCCAACGCCAGCTGCACGACGAACTGCCTGGCGCCGGTAGCGAGGGTTCTCACCGAGCGTTTCGGCTTCGTGCGCGGGCTCATGACCACCATCCACGCCTACACGAGCGGCCAGGCGGTTCTGGACGGTCCCCACAAGGACCTTCGCCGGGCCCGCGCCGCCGCCGTGAGCATGATCCCCACCACGACCGGCGCGGCCAGGGCCATCTCGCTGGTCCTTCCCGAGCTGGAGGGCAAGCTCGACGGCATGGCCATCCGCGTCCCCACACCGGATGTCTCGGTGGTGGACCTGGTCGCCGAGCTGGGGACCGACGTTTCGGCCGCCGAGGTCAATGACGCCCTCCGGGCTGCAGCCGAAACCGACCTGGCCGGGATACTGCGGGTGGAGGAACAGCCGCTGGTCTCGGTGGATTTTACGGGCGAACCGGCGAGCTCGGTCGTGGATGCGCCCAGCACCTCGGTCATGGATGACCGCCTGGTCAAGGTGCTAGCGTGGTACGACAACGAGTGGGGGTACTCTTCGCGCGTGGTCGACCTGGTCGGATACGTTGGCAAATGCCTGCCTGTGCACGCGTAGCATGGCACCGCCGGGGAAGAGGAGACGCTGCGCTCCGGTAAGCTCCCGCGCGACCCGTCGTATTGATAGAGTGACATGAAAACCGAAACCACCAGCAAGCCCCAGGCCACCGAGGCGCCCTCGCGCCGGGAGGACGTGCGCGGATCGCGATCCGATCTTCCGCAGGATTTCGATGCGTGGTTCCGGGAACACCGGGAGCCGGTATACCGGTACGTGCGCTTCCGGGTCGCAACTCGCGAGTTGGCCGAGGACATCACCTCCGACGTGTTCCTGAAGGCGCTGCGCGCGCTGGACGGCTACGATCGCCGTCGCGCGGCGCCCAGAACCTGGCTGCTTCGCATCGCGCGCAACGCGGTGACCGACCATCTTCGGGCACTGCGGCGCCGCAGATCACTGCAGGTCTCGCTCGACCGGACGCCGGATCTGGTTTCCCAGGCGCCGTCGCAGGAGGAGCGGATCCTGCGGCAGGAGCAGGTGAACCGTCTTCTCAATGCCGCGGCCACTCTGCGCGAAGCCGATCAGGAGGTATTGTCGCTGAGATACGGAGCAGGACTGGGGAACGCCGAGATCGCGGATGCAATGGGGACGAGCAGCAACGCTGTCGCTGTGCGGATTCATCGCGCCCTGGCGCGGCTAAAGGCCGCCGTCGAGGCCGGCAACCAGCGGGAGGAAGGATGACTCCGTTGCCGGGACGCCAGGGAGGGAGCCGGCCGGAGCCGGCCGAAATGGAGGCGCTGGACAAGGCCTTGCGCGAGATCGCGATCGACGAGAGGTGTTCGTTCGGCGCCGAGCTGCGCTCCGAGCTGGTGAAGGAATACGATCGGCTGCGTAGCGGCGCGAGCCGGCCGCCCTCGACTCCGGGCCTGCTGCAGTGGGGGTGGGCCGCGGCGATTGTGGTCGTGGCGGGCGGCTTCCTGTCGTTTTCCCAGGCGCGGTCCGCTCTGATGTGGCCGTTTCGCACTGACGCCGCGGAGGTCCCGGAGTCAGGGGAACCGGCGCCTTCGCGGCGGGACGGCTCGCATCCCGAGACGATCGGCACCGCAGGGCTGGCGGCTCCCGCCGGGCCCGCACCGGAGTCGGTCGAGGTGGATTCGGTGAGTGCGTCGCTCCCGGTGCTGGCCGACCGGGACGCGGCCCGGCGCATCGTGGCGAACGAGTATCCGCCCCTGCTGCAGGAGCGGGGCGTTGGCGGTACCGTGGGGATCCTCGCGTGGGTGACTCCCGCTGGTGCGCCCGAACTCCTCCAGATCGACAGTTCATCGGGGTTGGCCGAACTGGACCGGGCCGCGGTGAGGGCGGCCCAGGCCCTGCGGTTCCAGCCTGCGACCCGTCTGGGAGTGGCGGTTGGGACCTGGGTCATCCTGCCGATCCGGTTCCTGCCGAACGCCACGGAAGTTTTGGTCGAGCCCGAGTCCGAGGCCCTGAGGATCCCGCTGAGCAATTGAAGAGGCCTCCGCTCTCCGCTCGCAAGACCCTCCGGGACATCGATGCCGATCGGCTCCGGGGAGCGGTCGTCGCGCTGAGGGCCGACTTCAACGTGCCTCTCGACGCGGGAGGGGTCGCGGACGCGACGCGCATCGAGCGCACCGTTCCGACGATCGACTATCTTGTCGCGGCCGGCTCGAGGGTGGTGATCCTGTCCCATCTGGGTCGTCCCGGAGGCCGGGTCCGGTCCGAGTTGACCCTGAGCCCGGTGGCGGATTGCCTGGGCGGACTGGTGGAAGCGCCCGTTGCCTTCCTGCCGCACACCGCGGGCGACACCGTGCGGGACGCCGTGGCCGGGATGGTGCGGGGGTCGGTGCTGTTGCTCGAAAACACCCGGTTCCTGCCCGGTGAAACGGAGGGGGATCCCGCGCTGGCCGCGGAATGGGCGCGGTGGGCGGACCATTTCGTGCTGGAGGGCTTCGGGACGGCCCACCGGGCCCACGCCTCCACCGACGGACTGCCTCGTGCGGTGAAGCGGAAAGGGGGCGAAGCGGTGGCCGGGTTCCTCGTCGCTGAGGAGCTGGAAGTGCTGGGCGGCGTGCTGGACGATCCCGGGCGCCCCTTTGCGGCGGTCATCGGCGGCGCGAAGATCTCCGGCAAGATCGACGTGATCGAGGCGCTGCTGCCGCGCGTGGACGTGCTCATGGTGGGCGGCGCCATGGCCAACACGTTCTTTCTGGCGATGGGGATGGAGACCGGAACGTCATTCGTGGAGCCGCACAAGGCCGCGGTGGCCAGGCGGATCCTGGAGGATGCAGGCCCCCGGCTCCTGCTTCCGGTTGACTGCGTCGTGGCAGCGTCGTTGGCTCCGGGAGTTGAAACGCGCTGCGTGGACCGCACGGCAGTGACAACCGAAGACGTCATCGGCGATGTGGGTCCGGTGACCGCCGACCTGTTCCAGGCCGGCCTTTCCGACGCGTCCACGATTGTTTGGAATGGACCGATGGGTGTCTTCGAGATCGACGCCTTCGCCGGCGGCACGCATGCGGTGTCGGTCGGCGCCGCCGCTGCCGGCGAGGCGGGCGCAACGGTAATCATCGGAGGCGGCGACTCCGTGGCGGCGGTTCGATCGGCGGGGGTGGAAAACCTTGTTACGCACATATCGACAGGCGGGGGCGCGTCTCTCGATCTGCTGGCGGGCAAGGCCCTGCCCGGACTCGAGGCACTGTCCGGCCGCGCCGGTGCCGGAGACTCCCGGGGGACCGAGGCCTGATCATGCGCAAGGTCGTCGCGGGCAACTGGAAGATGCATCACGGTCCTCGCGCGGCGGCGGATTTCCTTGCCAGGTTCCGCCCGGAGACGGATCCCGAGTCGGTGAGGTTGATCTTCTTCGTCGCGGGGCTGTCCCTGCAGGCGGTGAAGGCGAACGCGCGAGTACCCGTCGGCCTGGGCGTCCAGAACATCCACTGGGAGCCCTCGGGAGCGCTCACCGGCGAAATCTCGGCCGAGATGGCCGCCGAGGCGGGCGCATCGTACGCCCTGGTCGGGCACTCCGAGCGCCGTCATGTATTCGGCGAAACCGACGCCGAAGTGGGCCGCAAGGTCGGCGCGGCGGTGCGGGCGGGTCTCGTGCCGGTCGTGTGCGTGGGCGAGCAGCTGGAGGAACGCAGGGCGGGCCGTCTGGATGCGGTGCTTCGCAGACAGGTGTCGGCCTTCATTCCCGGCTTGCGGGGATGCGGGGAGTTCATGGTCGCCTATGAGCCGGTGTGGGCGATCGGAACCGGAGAGACCGCCACGCCGCAGGACGCCTCCGAGGCCCACGGAATCTTGCGCGAGGCGCTGGGCGAACTGGGGCGGGCGCCGATCCTCTACGGAGGCAGCGTCCAACCCGGCAACGCGGCAGCGCTCATGTCCGTGCCCGGTGTGGACGGGGTATTGGTGGGCGGGGCGAGTCTGGATCCGGAGGTGTTTGCCCGGATCGCGGCGGCGGGCCGGTCCCCGGGTTGACACCGGGGCCATTCACGGACACGTTCCGGAACGTCCGCACGGGCGGACACGAGACATGATACGAGTGTGAAAATGTACGGATTTCTGTTGGCTCTCCTGGTGCTGGACGGGATTCTGCTGGGTGTGGTCATCCTGCTTCAGGCGGGCAAGGGTGGTGGTCTGGCCGCGATGGGCGGCGGGGCCGCGGCCACGGATGTGCTGGGGGGCCGTCAGGCCACGACCCTGCTGACCCGGGCGACCTGGATCCTCGGCAGCGCCTTCATGGTGCTTTCGTTGGTGTTGGCAATCCTCTCTTCACGCTCGGAGGGACCGGATCTGGTCCTCGAGGGAATCGGGGCGGGAGCCGTGGCGCCGCAGCCATTGCTGCCGGAAGGATCCACGGTGACCGACCTGCTTCCAGGTGACGGCGAACAGAATCCTCCGGATGAGGATCCCCCCGGGGAAGGGGGTTCGCCAGAGGTGGAGGACCCGCCAGAAGAAAGGAACCCTCCGGGGGACGGGAACGATCCCGGGGGGGAGGCCGCGCCTCCGGGCTCCTGAGCGGTCCGAGGCGGAAGTCCCTGCTGCATTCGACGGCGATGCATGGAGACGTTGCCGCACTGAGCCGGGATGTCGTTCAGGACCTCATCTACCAGGGCTTCCAGGCGCGTTTTCTCGAGGGTGGCGCGGCCCCGCCGGGGGCTGCTCCGTTCAGAGTGGACATCCGGGGGGTGGTTATGGCGCGGGCGATGCGACACTCCTCGGACGGGAAGGGGGACCTCTGCTGCCCAGGCCATCTCGCTCCCGGTCCTTTGCTTGGCTTCGGCGCCACGCCCCTGGAATTCCTCAGGCACCTCGGTCGCAAGGGAACGGCGCCTGCGGCAGCCCGAAGCGGCGGCAGCAGCTGGACCGACCTCCGGCGGGGGCTGATAGGGTGGGATGGCCCGCCGGGGACGATGACGCAGGTGCTTGCCGGGGCGGCGCTGGCTTTTGCCCAGCGCGGGCAGGACCGCGCGGCGCTGGTCTTTGAGGAGGGTTCGGCCATGGAGACCGGCGGGTGGCATGAGGGGATGAACTTTGCGGCGGCCCGGGCGGCTCCGTTGATCGTCGTGCTGGACATGGCGCGGTACGCGGACCGCTCAGGCAAGGGCGAAGTCGATTCGGTTGCGCGTGGCTACGGAGTGGCTGCGGCCGTGGTGTCCAAAGAGCCATATCCCGGGCTGTTCGGTACGGTGGCCACCGCTCGCCGACGAGCGGTGCAGGGGCGGGGTCCGACGGTGATCGGCATGCTGCCCCGAGGCGAGAGCGACTCCGCAGTGTTGCACGACGCATTCGTGGCCTGGGCGCTCGCGGAGGCCGGCGTTACGGAAGCCGAGGTCAGGACGATCGAACGCGCGGCGTCCGCCGGAGTCGACCACGCCTTCAGCCGGCTCTCCAGGGAACCGGAAGCGGACCCCCACGACGCCCTCGTTCCCGTATGTGCGCACGAAGTTCCGCAGCCCCCATGGACCCGCCGCACACCACCGAATCCGGGTTGGCGTGCGGCAGGGGAGCCAACGGAAGCATACGATGCCCGCTGAACTTCCCTCCCAGGTGACGCGGACCCGGGAGGGCCGTCCCGCGACCTTCCTCGAGGCGATCGCCGAAGCCCTCTGGGAGGAGATGGAACGCGATTCCAGCGTGTTCCTCATGGGGGAGGACATCGGGGCCTATGGGGGGGCGTTCAAGGTGACCCGGGGATTCCTCGAGCACTTCGGGCAATCGCGGGTCATCGACACTCCGATCTCGGAAGGAGGGTTCACGGGAGCGGCCGCGGGGGCGGCTCACATGGGACTGCGGCCTGTGGTGGAGATGCAGTTCATGGACTTCATCTCCCCCGCCTACGATGTCCTGACGAACTACATCGCCACGTCGCTCTACCGGGGCGCGGGGCCGCTGCCGATGGTGGTGCGGGGCCCGGTGGGCGGCGGGAAACGTGGAGGGCCCTTCCACTCGCAGAACGTCGAGATGGCCTTCTTCCACACGCCCGGCCTCAAGATCGTGTATCCTTCCACCGCGGCGGACGCGAAGGGGCTGCTGAAGAGCGCGATCCGCGACGACAACCCGGTCATTTTCGAGGAGCACAAGGGACTCTACCGGGCGCCCCATTGCCGAGAGATGCTTCCCGCGGATGACCACGTGGTGCCCCTCGGACGGGCGCGTGTCGCCATGGAGGGCGACGACATTACGATCGTTACCTACGGGCTCATGGTTCACCGCAGCCTGGAGGCTGCCGCCGAACTCGCCCGCGACCGGATTCGGGTCGAGGTGATCGATCTCCGTACGCTGCTGCCGCTCGACGAAGACGCGATCGTCGCGTCGGTGCAGAAGACGGGCAAGCTGCTCATCGTTCACGAGGACACGCGCACCGGAGGGATAGCGGGCGAAATCGCGATCCGGATCAACGAGCGGGCCTTCGAATGGCTGGACGGACCGATCCTGAGGGTCACGGCGATCGATTCACCGGTCCCCTTCAGCGGAGAACTGGAGGACTATTTCCTCCCCTCGGTGGCGGATGTTGTTACCGCGGGGCGTTATCTTGTCAATTACTGATGTTTTCGGCCCTGTTGACCTGTATTTCGGGATTTTGGGGCTGTTATCCTTGCGAAAGTGTCCACCGGGGGTTACCGTGATTCAATGACCGGGAGGGACCAGCCTTCCCGGCAAGCCTTCGGGAGCCAAGGAGTACCCCCCATGACCGAGGACGCGATCCGCGGCAGGCTGGCCGCCCTGCGAAACGACGAAACCGTGAATCTCTCCCCATCTACCCGAAGGGTCTACGGCATCCATTGGCGGGACTTCGCGGCATGGTGCGAGGCCAACAGACACGACCCCCTGCCCTGCACGGATACCGTCGTTGTGGGCTATCTGATGGACCGCTACGACCGCGGAACCGCCATCACGACGTTGAAGTCGATCCGCAACGCGATAGCGAGCAAGCACGCCCTGGCGGGCTTCGACCGGCCCACCATATCGGACGACGTGAAGACGTGTCTTCGGCTCTTGAGGCGGAAGGCCGCGACCGAGGGCCGGGCCACCCAAAAGCAAGCCCCCGGCATCCGCCTGGAGCATATCGAGCAACTGGAGGGCTACAAGCCGGATTGGGGGCAGACCTGGGGAACCCCCGGGGAGCCGCCGATCCGGTGGACGAAGGCCGACGAGCGGCGACACGCGAAGAACTGCGCACTCGTTTCGACGATGCACTCCGCACTACTGCGGTGCGCGGAAGCGGCGAACCTGCGGTGGGGCGATATCGTCTTCCTGGCGAACGGGCAGGGGCGGCTCACCATCCGCAAGTCAAAGACGAGCGACGTACCGATGCCCCCCCGGTTGCTGACGACCCGAGCGGTGGGACACCTTCGGTCGATCATGCCGAAGGACCCGGACATGGACGCTCGGGTCTTCGGGGTGAAGGCTCCCCGGTCGATCCACAAGCGGATTCAACGGGCCATGAAGGATATCCGGCCCGGCGCGACCGGACACTCCCCGAGGGTGGGCGGAGCCCAAGACATGACCATCCGGGGGGCCAGTCTTCACCAGGTCAAAGAGGCGGGCGGGTGGAAGTCTCTGATGATGCCCGCGCACTACGCCAGCGCGGTGAAGGCGGAGCGCGGGGCGGTGAACCTGCTGGAAGACTGACCGAGGGGGCCAGCGCGGCCCCTCTGCCGCCGTCGGGCCTTGCCCCCCCTCCCGGACCCCGCCGGGGAGGGGGGCAACGTCGTTAGGAGGCGATCCTGCGGCCCCGAGTGGCGCGGGACCGGCCATGTCCAAAACCTGTCCCACAGCGGGAATAAAGGGGGTGCGGCGGCCCGGAAACCAATGGCGGCAAGAGGTTTGGCGCAAATGGGGAAAAAGTCCGCGCTTCCCCGGCCAATATGTGTCCTTACTTGGAGATCGCTCCCCCGGGGTGTTACCGATGGGGAACCAAGACACGGCCCGGCCCCCCGACGGCGAAAGTATGGGACTCCTGCCGAGGAGGGACCGGGCCAGACTCGCAAACCTGGGGAGGTTCAAGCGAGACGATGGAAGGTAGCGAAGGGGCCAGACTAGAACAACCCGCAGCCCGCGAACGGCGGAAAACGACCCCGGCGGAGCTTCGCCAACTGCTCGCGAAGTGGTATGGCTACGGCTGGCATACCGGGAACCGCCGGACCCCCGAGGAACTGGCGGACCATGCCCGGACCCTTGCCCGGGTCCGGCGGGTGAATGTCCACCCCCTCCAACTGGCGGAGATCGTGTCCGCCGTCCTGGAGGCCTCCCGAAGCTGGACGGATCACCGGCCAGACTGGACCGAGCGGCAGAGGAAGCGCGGGAAGGCGCGGGGGGCGCAACAGACAACGGAGCGACGGCGGCGGCGGCTCCAGGCGCATGTACTCCGCCGGGAGGGGCTGTCGAACCGGCAGATCGCCGGACGGCTTCGGGTGAGCCTGCGGACGGTCCAACGGGACCTGAAACCGGGTCCAGTGGTTTTGCCCGGTTGAGCAACTTCTGCGCAGATCCCCCCCCATCTAAGAA
>VXLT01000248.1 GCA_009841475.1 Gemmatimonadota bacterium | reverse complement strand
GCTCGGCGGCAGCGTCCGATGTGTATACGCGCCAGGGGGCGGGGGGCCCGCCGCCCCCGCAGATGACCCCCGAGCAGGCCGAACGCCTCCTGCAGGCGGTCACGGAGGATCCGGGCGAGGTGAACCGGAAGGCGGCCCAGGCGCGCGGGCGCCAGCCGAGGAAGGACTGGTAGGATGGTTGAGATGCGAGTGCGCACTCGGAAGAAGTGGGGGCGGCACCCGCCGTTCGGGGCGATGGCGGCGATGGCCCTGGCGGCCGGGGCGACACTGCCGGTGACAACGGTGGCGGCCAGCCCGCTTTCTGCTCAGGAACCGGCGGTGCGTGCCTACCTGGAACCCCCGGAGGTGGAGGTGGGTGATGTGTTCCGGCTGATCGTCGAGGTTTCCGGGGTTACCGAGGTGGAAGAGATCATCGTTCCACCGGTCTTCATGTTCTCCGGTCGTCCACGGGATGGCATGCTCCCACTCACAACAGAGATCACGAACCCCGAGGAGGGAGAGCAGGGCGGAGCAGTCGTGTTCACCTATTCGTATGTGGCGTCGGGTGCCGGGTCGGTCGAGGTTGGCCCCGTTCTGGTCACGGCAGACGGCCGGAATCTGGAGACCGGGCTGCTGACGTTGCGGGTGAGACAGCCCTCCGAAGTGTCGGTGCGGGCGCATGTCGAGCCCCCCGAAGTTCGGTTGTTGGGCGAATTCGAGGTACATCTGGAGGTAGTCGGCGTGGACGCCCTTCTGGAACAGCCGATTTTGCCCGACTTGTCGCACTTCGCAACGGAACATGGCGGAGGTCGCGGTGGCAACTCGGCAAGATTCCGGTTCATCGCCATGGAGCGCGGCACCCACCACATCGGTCCGATTTCGGTCAGGGTTGGAGACCGCGTCCACGAGAGTGAGGCGTTGACGCTTGTGGTCAACGACGAGCCGCCGAGAGTCGTGGCGAACGCCGCCTTGAACACGGCTGTAGCGTGGGTAGGAGGTGAATTCGCGCTATCGGTCGAAATAGCGGGGGTTCGCGAGCTGGAGGAAGACCCGGTGCTGCCCGAAATGTCCGGGCTCGCGGAGTTGGTACGGGCGACGGGGGGTGGGACCGGCTTCGGGGGGATTGGAGGAGTTTCCGGGTTCAGCGTCGGTCACCGCTACCGATTCCGCGCGCTGGCACCGGGCAGGTTCGAGATCGGACCCATCCGAATCAGGGCCGGGGGCCAGACGGTCTTTACGGAACCGGTCAGCTTGACCATCGGCGAAGCGCCGCCCGACCCGGTTCGGTCCCCCGAGGATATCCGGGTCACCACCGAAGCCGACAAGCGACACGTCTACGTTGGAGAGCCGGTGGTCGTGTCCTATCGGATTCTGTCGCGTGGGTCATTCGGCGGTGGATGGACGGTACAGCCCGACACCATCAGGGTGCCCCAGCAGGCAGGATTTCGCGCCCAACCGGTGGGTTCACGCTTCGACGGAGAGGATCGCATATCGGTGGAAGGTCGTTTGTACCGGAACGGTGGCGCACGTCGCGTGGCCTTCTTCCCGTTGCGAGTCGGCGAGATGCGCATCGACCCTGTTGAGATCGATGTCCAGATCCATCGCCGGTCCAGGCCCCCGTTCGGGATTGACCCGGACCAAAGGAGGGCAAGTTATGAAGGAGACTGGGTCCCCATGACCCTTACTACAGACCCCGTTGCCATCGAGGTGGTACCGCTCCCCGGCGAGGGCCGTCCGGACTCCTTCCGGGGGCGGGTGGGAAGCCTTGAGGTGGTCTCATGGGTGGATCGGACGGATCTGGCCGTCGGAGACACGATTGCGTTTCAGGTGGAGCTATCCGGGGAGGGCCACAGCCGGGCGCTGCCGGAGCCGGAGATTGCGTTTCCCGACGGATTCGACGTCCTGGAACCTGCGGTTACGCATTCGAATCCGCGGGACGAAGGCAGCGGCGTGCGAGGCAGCGTCACCCGCGTATACCGCTTGATCGCGCGTGCGGAAGGCGAATACCGGATTCCCGCGATCGAGTTTTCCTACTTTGATCCCGATAGCGGGTCGTATGGAACCACCCGCGGCGGGTCCTTCGATTTGACCGTCGGCTCGGGCGTGGAGGAGTGAACAGATGAAGAATACCGTACCAGTGAGAATCCGGAGGTCCCCGGGGATGTCGGGCCGCCTCGGTGGCGGGTTGCTGATGGCCCTGCTGTCTGCGGGCTTGTTTCCGCACGCGGCAGCCCACGCACAGGATCCGTCGGCCCATGTCCGCCTGGAACCCCACGATGTGGTGATCGGCGAGGAATTCCGCCTGATCGTCGAGGTAAGGGGCGCGAGCAGGGTGGAACGGGTGATCATCCCGGAACTCTTCGATTTCGCCTACTGCATCAACCCCTACGATCCCGCCGTGGAGGTGAAGGTAGGTGATGCGGAGTCCGGCGCCGCCGCGAATTCGGTCTCCCTGTCCTACGTGTTCATGCCCACGCGTGTGGGGTTTTTCGAGATGAGACCGTTCAGGATCACGGCGGACGGCCGAAGTCTGGAGACGGACGCCTTTGCCGTGAGGGTAAGCGGCGGCGCGGATCCGGTTGTAACGGCGCGGATCGAGCCGCCCGTGGTGAATATGGGCGACGAGTTCACGCTGATCGCCGAAGTCGTGGGGTCGGAGTCGATGTTCCTCGAATTCGTAGCTCCTGACGTGTTCGACTTTGCCGAGGCCGGAGTCGGCGGTGGGTCGTCGTCCACCCAAAGATGGAGAATGCGCGCGCTGGAGCCTGGCGAATGGGTCATCCCCCCGGTGCGGGTAGTGGACCAGGACCGAAGCTACGAGAGTGAACCGCTTTCCATCATGATCACCGACGAGCCGATCGAGATCGGGGCTGAGGCGACTTTGCAGTCCGAGGTGATCTGGGTTGGCGGCGAGTTCACGCTCAGACTTGCAATCACAGGTGTCCACGAGTTGGACGAAGACCCCGCAATTCCGGAAACGGATGGCTTCGCGGAGCTGCTGGAGGTGGAGAGACCATGGCTTTTCATCGTGAACACTGAGAAGACGACATCCTACAGTTACCGGTACCGGGCCGCGCAGGCGGGCAGTTTCGAGATCGGTGGCATCCGGATTCTGGCCGATGGCCGGGAATTCGAATCCGACCCCGTGAGCCTTGTCATCGACGAGGCGCCGACCGGTGAGGCCGATCCCCCAGACGGCCTGGTGCTGGTGGGCGCACTGGGCAAGACCCGCGCCTATGTGGGCGAACCCGTTGTTGTCGAGTATTCGGTTCAAAACCTCGGCTCATGGCCCTCAATCAGCAGTTCGGCGCAAATCGGGACGATGTCCTGGCCCACGTTCGAGGACTTCGAGGTGTTGAGTCTGAATGCCCGGCGTGTGAGCGTACAGCAGGTGCAAGACCGCTCCTTCAGACGATCGTTCAGCCGCCGAATGGTGGTTGTGCCTCTGGAAGCGGGCACGGCGGACATCGGCGTTGCGGCCGTCGAGTACAAAGTAGTGGAACGGCGGGACGACTGGCGTAGAGCGCCAGAAGATGGACTCGCACGGGATTCCACTTCCTACATCCTGACCTCCGAGCCTCTATCGCTGGAGGTAGTGCCCCTGCCTCTTGAGGGACGTCCAGCTTCCTTCCGGGGCCATGTGGGGACGCTGGCAGTGGCTTCCCGCGTGGACCGGAACCGGGCAGAGGTGGGGGAGACGGTCACGCTGCGGGTCAAGGTGTCAGTGACGGGGAATGTGGATGCGCTTGCCGCGCCCGAAATCGACTTCCCGAGCGGAGTCGCGGTTTCCGAACCGGAGATCGTCACCGTGCTGCCGGACCGCTACGACACGCCGCACGGGGACGTTGAGTACATCTACCGGCTTGCGGCCGTCAATCCCGGGACCTACCGGATTCCTGCAGTGGAGATGTCCTACTTCGACCCGGAGTCCGAGGCATACGGAACGGCGCGGGGGCGGTCGTACACCATTACGGTGACGGCGTCCGGGAGGGATGCGTGGTAGGACTCCCCGATGAATTCGCTCGGGGTGGCGGGAACTGAGGCGGCTGAGGTGACAAGAGTGAGCCGGAAGGCAGCGCGGGCGCGTGGGCACCAAGCGAGGAAGGACTGGCAGGATGGTTGAGATGAGAAGGAGTTTGTGGGTCCGTTTGATGCGGGCCGGGCCGGTTGGGCTTGCGGCCGGCTTCGTGTTTGTCGGCGGGACACTGTCTGCCCAGGAGCCCGGCGCGCGGGCGTACTTGGAGTCCCCGGAGGTGGAGATCGGCGAACAGTTCACGCTGAAGATCGAAGTCACGGGGGTTGGCGAGCTTGAAGAAGTGATGCTCCCGGATCGATTCCCGTTCGCGGTGGCTGCGTACTACTATATGCGGCTCGACATCACTGACGATTTTCCTCCCGACCCCCGCGACGTGCTGCCCTACACCTTGGAGATTACGCCTGCCACCGCGCAATCCGCCGGATCGGTGACCGTTTCCTACTCGCTGGTAGCGCGAGAAGCCGGGTTCTTCGAATTCGACTCATTCCGGATCGCCGCCGCCGGCCGCACGCTGGAGACCGAGCCGGTGATGCTCCTGGTCAGGCCGCCGAGCGAGCCAACGGCAGCGCGGGCCTGGATCGAGCCGCCGGAGGTAAAGCTGATGGAGCACTTCACGCTCTTCGTGGAAGCGCCGGGCCTGGATGGATCGGCACGGGTGGATGTCCCCGACGTTTCGGAGTTTGCAACCGGGCGGGGAGTAACCGGAGCCCTGTCTTCGCGGCAGCCGGCGTTCTACCGGTTCGTGGCCCTCAGGCCTGGCACACATGAGGTCGGGCCCGTCGAGGTCCAGGTCGGCGGCGAGGTGTACGAGATCGAGCCAGTGACGCTGGTGGTGAGTGATGAACACAGGCAGATCGAAGCGCATGCGGGTGTCAATACCGAGCAGGCCTGGGTAGGCGGCGAGTTTGCCCTTGTTGTCGAGGTGGCGGGCGCGCGTGAGTTCGACGAGGATCCCGAGCTGCCCGATATCTCCGCGTTCGCGGAACGTCAGCGCGGCGGAGGCCAGGGGCGAAGCACGTTCTCGGCCAGCCGGGACTACCACTTCCTTGCACTGCGGCCCGGCGTATTCGAGATCGGGCCAGTCACGGTCAAGGCCGCCGGCCAGACGATTCTTACCGAGCCGGTTCGGATTACGATCGCCGAAGGGCCTCCGGACCCCGTCGCGGTCCCAGAGGACTTGCGCACTACCGCGGTGGCGGACAAGCGTCGGGTCTACGTCGGGGAACCGGTGTTGGTCTCCTATCGGCTCCTGGCTCGGGACGTCTTCAGGGGCTTCGAAGGGTGGTCGGTGCGCGGAGAGACCACCTTCACCCCGCCGGTGCACGAGGACTTGCAGGTTCATGATCTCGGTCGGCAACCCGGTGGCTGGCGGCGTTTCTCCGTGGACGATCGCTCGTATCGCGCCGCCGCCGAACACTTCGTCTCCTTCGTGGCCCTGGAAACCGGTGAGAAGGTCATCGATCCAGCCCAGTTCCGGGTCCAGGTGAATCGCCGTTCCCTCTCTGGCTCGCGTGCGCAACTGCGCGACCCGACGGGAGCGCGGACGATGGGCAATTGGACGCCGATGACCCTCACGACCGATCCGATCTCGGTCGAGGTGGTACCGCTCCCCACCGAGGGGCGCCCGGAGTCCTTCCGGGGTCATGTGGGACGGGTCGAGGTGGCGTCGCGACTGAACCGCTCCGAGGCCGAGGTCGGCGACACAGTGACCTTGCGTGTCGAAATGACGGGGGACGCGTATCTCCGGCTGATGCCGGAGCCGGAGATCATCCTCCCGGACGGGTTCGACATCTTCGGGCCGGAGGTCAGCGATGATCCGCGCAGGCTCGCGGTCGGCCAGCCCGGGGAACGCACGCTCGTCTACCGGCTGGTTCCAAACCGGGAGGGGAGCTACCGAATCGCTGCCGTGGAAGTCGCCTGGTTCAATCCCGGGACCGGGGAATACGGTGTTTCGCGTGCTGAGCCCTTTGAAATCACCGTCGGCCCGGCGGGAAGGGGGTGAGGCCATGAACATCAACCGTCCTGCACACGCAATACGACTGTTGGCGGCGGTTGCCCTCTGTCCGATCGTGGTGCCGGCCAAGGCAACGCTGGCCCAGACGCTCTCGGCGCGGGTGCAAGTCGATCCGCCGGAGGTGACCGTGGGCGACACGCTCCGGCTTGTACTGGAGATCCGCGGCGTGCGGGAGATCGAACAGCTGGCGAGGCCGCGGCTGCCGGGTCTGAACCTGCCCGGACTGCCTTACGAGACGGCGGTCGGCGTGAAGGTTGGGGACGCCGTGGCGGAAACCGCGGAGAGCTCGTTTACGCTGTCCTACGAGTTTGTGGCCAGCGCGGCGGGACCTCTCGAGGTGGGGCCGTTCCGGATCACCGCCGATGGCCGGACTCTGGAAACCGAACCGGTGACCGTTCAGGTAAACCCGCGGGACGGGGCAGAGCCGACGGTCGTGGCCTGGGTAACGAGTGAACGGATAAGGGTGGGTGACAGCTTCAGCCTGTCGGCCGAGATTCGCGGCTCTTCGTTCGCCGAGCACGAGTTCATCCTTCCCGATGTCTTCGACTTTGCGGATCCCGGTGGGGGACGTTTTGGGCAGTTCGATCGCGTCTGGGGCTTGCGCGCCATGGTTCCCGGCGAATTCGTGATCCCACCGGTTCGAGTTGCCAGTCCGGGGGGCACGTACGAGAGTGAGCCTCTGTCCGTGGTGATTGAACCGCCCCCTGTTGAGGTTCAGGCCACGGTCGAAGCCGGGTCGATCTGGGTCGGAGGCGAGTTCATCCTCAGCCTGGAAGTCACAGGTACCGGAGAGCTGGACCGGGAACCCCTTCTGCCGCAGACCGACGCCTTCGCAGAGCTGGTTGCACTTGAGGATTCGTCATCGTCGCCGCCCGGAATGGTCGGCGTGAGAAGAGTGGAGCGGCAGTACCGGTTCCGGGCTCTGCAGGCAGGCCGTTTCGAGATTGGTCCGGTGCAGATCGCCGCCGCGTTGGGGACCGTCGCAACCGATCCCATTGCGATCGTCGTGGACGAAGTGCCGTCGCTGGAGGAAGACCCTCCGGCCAGCCTGACCATGCTGGGTTCCCCGAGCAAGACGCACGCGTATGTCAACGAGCCGGTGCTTGTCACGTATGCGCTGGCCTACGATGGCATGGTCAATACGGGTTGGCCATCGGCTGGCACCGCATCGTGGCCTTCGTTTGAGGGCTTCCGTGTGCTGGAACTCAGGCCTTGGGCCGGGCCCCGTGATTTGCAGGTAGACGGCCGTCCCTTTGAGGAGCAGGGTCTTCGGCGGGTGGCGCTGCTGCCGCGTGAGCCGGGGCAGTTGAGCGTGGACGGCGGGTTCGCGGAGGCCAGGGTCTGGGACCGTTTCGCAGGGTTCAACAGGGCCACAGGTGGTCCGGCAATGACATCGATCGTTCTCGCCTCTGAACCGTTCACGCTGGATGTGCTTCCGCTGCCGGATGAAGGGCAACCCGCGTCCTTCCGGGGCTATGTGGGCACGATTTCCGTCAACTCGTGGGTGGATCGCACACGGATGGCGGTGGGCGAGACGATGACGCTGGAGGTCGAAGTGTCGGTGGAGGGTCATGTGGAGACCCTCCCCGATCCCGAGATCGAATTCCCGGATGGGTTCGCGGTCTCCGAGCCGGAGGTCAGCACGGACTTTCGCGACCGCCGGGGCGTTCTCAGTGGGTCGAGGACGTACGTATACCGGTTGACCGCGGTGGCTCCCGGGAGGTATCGGATTCCGGTCGTCGAGATGTCGTACTTCGACGCGGGGTCCGAGTCCTACGGGACTGCCCGTGGCCAGCCCTTTTCGGTCACGGTGGTGGCCGGCGGAAGGGACACGCGGTAGGCGCTGGTAGATGAAACCGCTCGGGACACCAGGAGCGGGAGGTCCCCCGGTGGCCTGCTGGAGATACAGAAAAGTAAATAAAACATGACATTTGGTAATGTATACGTTACATCTTGAGCCATTAGCCCAGGGTGGGCGGCGACCGATGAGACAAGCCCCCTCCCCCTGCCGGGCACGAATCCATCGCCGATCAGTTGGCGCGCGAGGGCTGTTCTGCGCGCTGCTCGGGGCGGTTCTCGCCCTTGCCCCGTCGCCCGGCACCGCGCACTCCCAGGAGATCGCCGCCCGCGCCTTCCTGAGCGCGCCGCAGGTTGGGGTGGGGCGGCAGTTCGTGCTGAACGTGGAAGTCACGGGGACTCAGCAGGTGGATGAGGAGCCCACCCTCCCCGACGTGGCGAACTTCGCGAGCTTCCTCAGCTCGGGGACCTCCAGTTCGTTCCAGATGGCCGGCGGGCGCACCACCGTGTCGGTCACCTACCAGTACCGCTATCAGGCCCTCGCCGAGGGGACGTTCGAGATCGGGCCGGTGTCGGTGACGGTGGGGGGCGAGACGCTGCAGACGGAGCCGGTCACGCTGACGATCTCCGACGCGCCGCCGCCGCCGGGGAACGCGAGTGGGGCGGCCGATCCGTCTGGAGGCGTCACACCGGAGGACCTCTTTGTGGAGACGTCCGTCTCGAAGACACGCGCCTACGAGAACGAGCCGGTGACCGTCGAATACCAGATCTTCACGCGGGTCGACGTGGACACCTACAGCATCACGGCGCTCCCACAGGCGACCGGATTCTGGACTGAAGTGCTGACGCAGCCGGAATCTCCTCAGGTCGAGCGGGTGGTTCGGGACGGCTCCGAATACCTGAAAGCGACCATCCGGCGCGTGGCGCTCTTCCCCACGGGGACGGGCGAGCGGACCCTCGACGCGCTGAGCATCGAGGCGCAGGTGCGGGTGCCCGACCAGCGCGGCTTTGATCCGTTCGGCGACCCGTTGGGCGGCATCCTGGGGAGGAGGGGCCTCTTCGACCGCCGGATGCCCGTGGTGGTCGCCTCACGGCCGGTCACGATCGAGGTCTTGCCCACGCCGGCCGAGGGGCGCCCGAATTCGTTTTCGGGCCATGTGGGGACTCTGAGCGTCTCCGCCTCGGCCGACCGCACCGACGTGCAGACGAACGAGGCTGTGACCTTCAGCGTCGACCTTCGGGGGACGGGGAACCTGCGCACACTGACGCCCCCCGAGATCGGCTTCCCGGTCGAGTTCGAGACCTTTCCACCCGAGACGCGGGACGAGATCGCCGCGGGCGGCGGGAGCCTCGAGGGGACGCGCGGTTACGACTACGTGCTGATCCCGCGCGCTCCCGGGCGGGTAACGATTCCGCCGGTGGAGCTGTCGTATTTCGACCCTGCCAACACGCGCTATGTGACCGTTCAGTCCGAGCCCGTGGAGATCTCGGTGACCGGTGACGGGACGGGCGCGGGCGGTGCCGGTGGTGTCCCTTCGGCTGTCGAATCGATCCGCGACGAGATCCGGTTCATCCACATCGACGCGCCCACGTTCCGGCGCAAGGACGTGCCGCTGTACGCGACCGCCGGTTTCTGGGTGGTGCTGCTCCTTCCCTTGGCGGCGCTGGGAGGAGCGGCGGCCGTGCGCCGGCACCGCGACCGGATCGAGGGAGACGTGGCATACGCGCGGGTGCGCAGGGCGGGCCGGATGGCCAGGAAGCGGCTTGCGCGGGCACGGTCGCTGGCGTCGGGGGATCCGCGCGCCTTCCATGCGGAGGTGGCGGGTGCGCTGGAAGGGCTGCTGGCGGACAAGCTGAACGTGGCGGAGGCGGGGTTGGTGCGGGAGGAGGCAGGGCGGCTGGCGGCGGAGCGGGGGGTATCTCAGAAGACTCTGGAACGGCTCTTCGAGTGTCTCGACGAATGCGACAGGGAGCGCTTCGCTCCTCAGGGGGCTGAGCGCGAAGCGCCGGAGCGGGTGCTGGAGCGGGCGGCGGCGCTGATGAATGACCTTGTGAAGGAGTTGGCGAAGTGAGGGGGGGTGCTCTCGCGTGGCTCGGGCTGGCCGCCTTTGTAGCCGCGCCGTCCACCCTCGCGGCCCAGCAACCGCTCTTCGACGAGGGCAACCGCCTTTACCAGGAGGGTGACTTCGCCGGGGCAGCCGACAGCTACAACGCGGTACTGGAGGGCGGTTTCGAGTCCGCCGCGGTCTACTACAACCTTGCCAACGCTCACGTTCGGCTGGGCGGACTGGGCGAGGCGGTACTTAACTACGAGCGGGCAGCTCGGCTCGACCCCGGCAACGACGATATTCGGGCCAACCTGGCCCTGGTGAACCAGCGGCTGCTCGACCGGATCGAGCCCATGCCGCGCTTCTGGCTGCTGTCCGTGTTCGACTGGTGGATGGGCCTCATGCCGCGCGGGGTGCTCACCGGGCTGGTCGTGGCGTGCTACCTGCTGCTCGGCGCGGCCCTGGTGATGATCGTGCTGCGGCGCCCGGGGGGGTGGCGCAGGGGCCTCAAGCGCACCGCGTTCGCCGCGGGGGTGGCGACGGCGGTGCTCGGCGCGACGCTGATGGTCCGGGAGACCGGCCTGGCCGAGCCCGAGGAGGCGGTTGTGATGGCCGCCGAGGCGAGGGTGCTGAGCGCGCCGTCGGAGGAGGGGGGGCTGACGGTCTTCACCCTTCACGAAGGGACGAAGGTGCGGATCGACCGCCGCGCGGGGGAGTGGGTCGAGATCGTTCTGGCGGACGGGAAGGTGGGGTGGCTGCCGGCCGAGGTGCTGGAGGTCGTGTAGGGGGGTTGCCGGGTC
>VXLT01000358.1 GCA_009841475.1 Gemmatimonadota bacterium | reverse complement strand
TCACCTCCTTGGTTGGTCCCAACGAAAAGGTGTCCGCCAAAGCGGGGCAACTCCAATACGTCATGTCGTCTTTACTTTTCGGGCCTTCGAAGCACCGCTCTGCGTTGCTCCTCGGGCGAATAGCTCTGCTATTCACCTTTCGTCGCGCCTTGCCAGCCGGGCGCCTCGCCGCTCTCGGTGCTCGCGGGGCTTTATCCACGGACTGCTAGTTCGCCCGGCGGTCTCCGTCAGTTACGCTGCCGCGATGCAGGTGCGCGCACGCTGCCCCGTTCCGCCCGCAGGCCGAAGTCGGATCCCTCCACGTACGGTTCCCCGAATCGGAGGAGCGTAGTCACCGGAGGCTGGCCCGGGTTGATCACCACGATGTAGAGCCTGTCGTACTCCAGCTCGTCGATCGGACCGAAGGGACTTCCCCCGAGAGCCGCAACGAGCATCGGCGTGGTGTTGCTGTGACCTGCGACGAAGTGGGTTCCGGGGGTGCCCCGAATGGTGGCGGCGAGGAGTTCGAGCTGGCGGGGATCGTAGATGGTTGGCTCCACGCCCAGAGCTTCGGCGAACGGACGCGCCGTATCGCGGGTCCGCTTCCAGTCCGTGGTGTATACGTGGGTCAGTTCAGCATCGCTAAGGAGCTGGCGAAGAACCCGCACCCGGATTTGCCCGGCCAGCGACAGAGGTGGATCGTCGGTTCCGTCCTCCGCCTTTTCGGCGTGGCGAACCAGGTAGACCACGACAGGTTCGGGATTGCCGTCGCGTGCCTGGGGGGACTGAATCGCCGAAATTGGGGGCACCGATGCCAGTACCGGCACCGCGGCAAGCAAGGCCGCTGGCCAGCTACGTGCCACTCTCGATTTTCCGGCTCGGCACCAGACCATCTACAACCGGCTTTCCCGATGTTGATGGAGCGTGGGTGACTCTCGCACGCCTCTGGAGACGTACGTTGAATAATGTAGTGCGAATTCGGAAATGTCAACCTCTCCTATGTAGTAATCCGTAAACAGGTTATCCGTTTTGCGAAAACATACGTTTACAAAAACCGAGAGTCGCGGCGCCCAGCCGCCGGGGGTCTGCGGACAATCGGCGGATGCGACCGGGCCGCCACCCCGGGAGACTCGGCTGCTTGCGCCGGCGCTGCCGACGGGAAAGACGAGGGGAGCTCGGCAGACTGGTCACGCACCCGCCTGGCGGCCATCTTTCCTTCATGTCAGGAGGACGGGCTGAGGGATCGCCGCCGGGGATCCGCCGGATTCGCCGCGCGGAGGAAAGTCCGAGCTCCACAGGGCGGGATGCCGGGTAACGCCCGGGCACCGCGAGGTGACGGAAAGTGCAGCAGAGAGCAGACCGCCGATGGCCCCGGCAGCGGGGCACAGGCAAGGGTGAAAGGGTGTGGTAAGAGCACACCGGGCCGCTGGCAACAGGGGTCGCATGGCAAACCCCATCCGGAGCAAGGCCGAATAGGGGACTCTGGGACGGCCCGTCCCGTTCGAGTCCCGGGTAGGCCGCTCGAGGCCCGGAGCGATCCGGGTCCCAGACAGATGATCCCGCCCGCCTCCCGAGGCGGGACACAGAACTCGGCTTATGACGCCCGTCCTCCTGGCATGCCTGCTCCCGTCCGCCGGTGGCCGCGGTCCGGTGCGCCGGGGGCTTGACCCGGGATGTTCCCCGGGGGATCATTTACGACACCATGCGCCCGTAGCTCAGCTGGATAGAGCGCTGCCCTCCGGAGGCAGAGGCCAGAGGTTCGAATCCTCTCGGGCGTACTGCTACTGCTCGGCAGCCGGGTGCTTGGGCGTACGTCGCAGCCGGATCGGATCCCCGGCCCTTGCCCGCAGATTCAGGGCCTCCACGAAGATCGAGAAGCCCATCGCGAAGTAGATGTAGCCCTTGGGGATGTGCTGGCCCAGCCCGTCCGCCACCAGCGTCATGCCCAGGAGAAGCAGGAAGCTCAGGGCCAGCATCTTCACTGTGGGATGGTCGTTGACGAACCGGGAGACGGGTTCCGCGGCCACCATCATCACCGCGACGGCCAGCACGATCGCGATCACCATCACGGCCAGGTCCTCCGCCAGTCCCACCGCGGTGATGACCGAATCCAGCGAGAAGACCATGTCCATTACCGCGATCTGCGCGAGAACCGCACCGTAGCTTACCGCCCGGGCCTTCTTTTCTCCCTCGTCGTCCCCCTCCAGGCGGTGGTGGATCTCGCGGGTCGCCTTGGTGAGGAGGAACAGCCCCCCAACAACCAGGATCAGGTCGCGCCCCGAGAATCCGTGCCCGAAGAGGCTGAACAGGGGCTCGGTGAGCCGCATGATGAAGGTGATCGTCCCCAGAAGGGCCAGCCGCGTGGCCATCGCGAGGATGAGGCCGTTGCGGCGCGCCTTCGGCTGCTGGTGCTCGGGCAGCTTGTCGGCCAGGATCGATATGAAGACGATGTTGTCGATCCCGAGAACGATCTCGAGGATCGCGAGGGTGGCCAGGGCAACCCATGCTTCGGGACTTGAAATCCATTCCATGGGACTCTTCCCGTCGTCAGGGGGGTGAATGGGGCGTTGCGGATGCCGGGGGTGGCGGGGCTGGCTCGTCAGCCCGCGGGTTGTTGCACGCCGGACGCGTGTGTTTCCTTTCTCAATGGGAAGTTAAACCATCTTCCCGTCACAAGCATCGGGACTGCGGGGTCCGCGCTCGGGTTCAGCGGGGCGGCCCGCGGACGGCAACTGTGAACCCCCTGTCAGGGCACCGCGCATGAGCGAATCGCTGGAGTCGATGATTGAAGGCTGGGACGGATTGGGCGTGGTCAGCTCCTATCACGCCGGGACGGGCAGCTGGATTTTCGTCGCACTGCACGACGATACGCTGGGCCGGCCGACAGGTGGCTGCCGGCTGAAACAGTACGATTCTCCCGCCGCCGCCCTTCGGGACGCCATGCGCCTGGCGGAGGGGATGACCTGGAAGTGGGCCGCGATGGACTTCCCCTACGGGGGCGGCAAGTCGGTCCTCGCCGTGCCCGGTCCCATTCGGGGAGACGCCCGGCGGCGCCTGTTCACCCGGTTCGGAGAGATCCTTAACGGCCTGAACGGCGCGTACGGGGTTGGCGAGGACCTCGGTACCACTCCCGGGGACATGGCCTTCTTGGCGACCGTGACCCCGCACGTCGCGGGCGCCGGGAGAGGGGGGCCGCCACCCGATCCCGGCCCGTTCACCGCGGCCGGCGTGCACGCAGGGATCCTCGCCGCGGTCGCGCACGTGGATGGAGAGCGGGAGATGCGCGGCAAGGCCGTGCTGGTCCAGGGAACCGGTGACGTGGGCGGCCCTCTGGCGCACCTGCTCGCCGGTTCGGGGGCGCGCGTGCTGGTCTGCGATCTGGATGAAGGCCGGGCGAGGGCCGTGGCCGATGCGTGCGGGGGCGAGATCATCGACCCGGCCGTGATTTACGACACCCCGTGCGACGTGTACGCGCCGTGCGCCGTCGGCGCGACGGTCAATGAGCGGACCATCCCCAGGCTGCGCTGCAGGATCGTCGCAGGGGCGGCCAACAACCAGCTTGAGGTGGCCGAGGACGCGGAGCGGGTTCGCGCCCGCGGCATCCTCTACGCCCCGGACTATGTCATAAACGGGGGAGGCGCGATGGCCTTCGGACTCATGGAGGACGGTTTTGGTGATCCCGACGAACTCATCAGGCGCGTCCGCGGGATCGGAGGCACGCTGGCGGAGATCTTCCGCGACGCGGACGCCCGGGGAGCGTCCCCGGTCGTTTCGGCCCGCGCGCTGGCGCTGAAGACGCTCGGAAGGACATAATTCAAATCATGAGGAACATCTTGCCATGACCACAATCAGCCGGCTGCCGACCCTGGCGGCGTTATTTGCGCTGGCAGTGCCCGCATTGGTGCAGGGACAGCGCCCGGGCGCGGGCGGCCCGGACCAGGCGGAGTTCCTCCGCGCCGTGGCCGAACACTTCGGGACGCCCCAGCAGGAGGTCGCGGTGCTCGCGCAGTGGAGACTCGACATGGCCGAGATTCCGGTCGTGCTCTTCGTCGCGGATCGCGCGGGGGTGTCGCCCGACGTGGTGATTTCGCAGCGGCGGCGGGGCGAGGGATGGATGGCGATCGCACACGGATACTCGGTTCACGCGGGCGACTTTCACATCCCGATCGACGGCGACGCCGGGATCCTGGCCGGTGCCTACGAACGTTTCAGCGCGCGGGCCGCCTCCGAGTGGCACGAGGTGACGCTTTCCGATGTGGAGGTGGCTGCTCTCGTGAACGTACGCTTCCTGTCGCGGCATCTCGGCTTGCGGCCGGATCAGGTGGTGGGGGAGCTGGGTGGCAGCGAGGGCATGGTCGCGGTATTCGTCCGCCTCAAGGGCGGTGGGCCTTGACGGACGCGTCCGGGGGCCGGGGCGCAAACGTCCCCCGCTTCGTCCCTCTCGAATCCTGGGTGGAGTACGCGCCCGCCGAGATGGCGCGGCGCGCAGCCGACTTCCGCCGCGAAGTGTCGCGAAGGCGGACGGTCCGGGAATTCAGTTCGCGGCCGGTTCCCCGCGGCGTCATCGAGGAGTGCATCCGCGCGGCGGGGACCGCCCCCAACGGTGCGAACCACCAGCCCTGGCACTTCGTCGTGGTCACCGACCCCGAGGTGAAGGCCCGTATCCGTGCGGCCGCCGAGGAAGAGGAGCGGGCCTTCTACGGTGGCGGGGCGCCGCAGGAGTGGCTGGACGCCCTGGCGGCGCTCGGCACCGACGAACACAAGCCCTTCCTGGAAGCCGCCCCGTACCTGATCGCGATCTTCGCGCAGCGCTACCATCTGGCGCCCGGCGGACGGAGGGTGAAGAACTACTACGTGCAGGAGAGCGTCGGCATCGCCACCGGCATCCTGATTACCGGCCTGCACCGGGCGGGACTCGCGACGCTGACCCACACGCCTTCACCGATGGGTTTCCTGAACGAGATCCTCGGGCGTCCGGCCAACGAGCGGCCCTTTCTGATCCTCGTTGCCGGCTATCCGGCAGAGGACGCCCGGGTGCCGAGCATCACCAAGAAGCCGCTTGACGAGATCGCGACATTCCTTTGATGGACATGTGACGGGCTGCTGGCGGGCCATCGCCCCGCGCGAACGGGGCGGCGCCCCGCGTTTGCAAAGAGCTGCCGGGGCGGTAGACTAACCTGCGGTCAATCATGAGGAGGCGAACATGGGCATAGATGTCGCGCCGGAGCGGTCCCCCGAGGCGATTCGCAGGTTCACCAGGGCGCTGCTCCGCGATCTTCAGGCCATGGAGCGGATCCTGGCCGAGGGGATGATCGAGTCGGACATCCGCCGCTTCGGCGCCGAGCAGGAGATGTTCCTGGTCAACGAGGCCTGGAGGGCCGCGCCCGTTGCAGTCGAGGTCCTGGAGGACATCAACGACGATCCCTTCACCACCGAGCTGGCGCGCTATAACCTGGAGGCGAACCTCTCGCCACGCGTTCTGGAGGGTTCGTGTTTCTCGGACATGAAGGAAGAACTCGACGGATACGTGGCAAGGGTGAGGAAGGCCGCTCGTCGCCAGAGCGCCGACGTCATCCTTACCGGGATCCTGCCCACGCTGGCCAAGTCCGACCTGTCGCTCGACAACATCACTCCCCGCGCCCGCTACTATGCGCTGAACGAAGCGATGCACCATGCCGGCGGCGGCGCCTTCCGCCTCCGCATCCGCGGCACGGACGAGCTGATGATCGAACACGATTCGGTCATGCTGGAGTCGTGCAACACCAGCTTCCAGGTGCACCTCCAGGTCTCGGCCGAGGAGTTTGCGCACCACTACAACGTGGCGCAGGCGGTCACCGGCCCCGTTCTCGCGGCGTGCGTCAATTCGCCCCTCCTCTTCGGCAGGCGGCTCTGGCACGAGACGCGGATCGCGCTCTTCCAGCAGTCGCTGGACACGCGCGGCACCGACCTGCACATGCGCGAGATGAGCCCGCGCGTGCACTTCGGGGGTAGCTGGCTGGAGAAGTCGGTAGTGGAACTCTTTCAGGAGGATGTCGCCAACTTCCGGGTGCTCCTCGCCACCGAGGTCGACGAAGACCCGCTTCAGGTTCTGGACGAAGGCGGGGTTCCGAAGCTGCAGGCGCTGCAGTTGCACAACGGCACGGTCTATCGCTGGAACCGGCCCTGCTACGGGATTTCCAGGGGTAAGCCCCACCTGCGGATCGAGTGCCGCGTGCTTCCGGCCGGCCCGACCACTCTGGACGAGATGGCCAATGCGGTCTTCTGGATCGGCGCGGTGCTCGGGGCGGCGAAAGAACTCCCCGATCTCGTTGAGCGCATGGATTTCGACGACGCCAAGAGCAACTTCCTGGCCGCTTCGCGGCTGGGGCTCGGGGCCGGCCAGGCCTGGCTGGACGGGGAGAACGGACCCGCCGACAGGCTGATCCTGGAGACCCTCCTGCCGCTGGCGCGCAGGGGGCTGGCGGACTACCCGGTGGATCCGCGCGAGGTGGACCGCTACCTGGAGGTCATCGAGGAGCGCGTGGAGGCTGGCGTCACGGGCTCGAGCTGGGCCCTGCGCTCGCTGAGAAAGCTCAAGAAGGCCGGCACGCGGGGCGAGAAGCTGTCCGCGATCGTGTCCGCCACCGTGCGGCAGCAGAACGAGGGGATTCCCATCGCTCGCTGGGAGCCGGCGCACCTCCACGAGGCGGGCGGGTGGAGGCACCACTACGTGCGTGTCGAGCAGTATATGACGACCGCACTCACCACCGTAAACCAGGACGAGCTCGTCGAGCTGGTGGCGTACCTGATGGATCTGCGCCAGATTCGCCACGTGCTCATCGAGGACAACGATCACCGCCTGGTCGGGATCGTGTCCTATCGTTCGGTTCTCAGACTGATGGCGCAGGGGCGCACGCAGGCAGAGGCGGAGAGCATGCCGGTCAGCGAGGTCATGGAGCGCAGCCCGGTGACGGTCACGCCCGAAACCACGACGCTGGAGGCCATCCGGCAGATGCGCAGCTACAAGGTCAGCGCCCTCCCGGTGGTGAAGGGGGGGCAGCTCGTGGGGCTCGTGAGCGAGATCGATTTCATGCCGATGGCCTATCATCTACTGGAGGAGCGGCTCGCGGAGACATAGCGGGGCCCGATCGGGAACGACAGGAGATCTTTTTGCCATGACTTTGGGGATGGAGTTGGGCGCGGCGCGCGCGACCCACGGGAGCAGTGCTGTCGAGGTGACCGGCGATGGCCTCATCGGGTGGGTCGAGGGCCGGTCGGAGGGGCCGTTGCTGATGTGCGTCGGAGGGGTCCACGGGAACGAACCCGCGGGTGTGCGGGGCCTCGAGGAGATGGTCGCGAAGGTGAGGGCGAGGCGGGATGTGCTCGCGGGGGACTTCGTGGCCATCGTCGGCAACATGCCGGCGCTCGCGGCCGGGCGCAGGTTCATGGCCTACGATCTGAACCGCGCGTGGACGCCGCTTCACGTCGCGGCGCTGCAGGCGGGGCACCGGACCGAATCGGACGACGAAGTCGTGCACTCGATCACGCGCAGAAGGGCCCGGGCGCCGGCGCCGGAGGACCTGGAGGTGTTGCGGGTGCTGGAGCTGCTCGAGAGGGTCGCCGCCCGGCGGCGCGGCCCAGTGTACGTGCTCGACCTGCACACGACCTCCGGGAAGAGCGGGACCTTCACCTCGACCGAGGACCACCCGCGGTACCGCCGGTTCGCGATGGAGGTTCCGTTTCCGCTGGTGCTCGGACTCGACGACCACCTTGAAGGCACGCTCCTGGGCTATCTGCGCAGCCTGGGCTACACGACGATGCTCTGCGAGTGCGGGCAGCACCGGGAGCCTCGCGCCGCGCTGAGGGCGGTGGCGGCCGTCTGGATTGCCATTCGCGCCGCGGGCCTCCTGGGCGAACGGGACGCGCCGGAGGCAAGGCGCGCCCTCGAGATGCTGCGCAACACCTGCGCCCATCTGCCGCGCGTCCTCGAGACGGTCTACCGTCACCCGTTCGAGGAACGCGACCGCTACGTTACGCGGCCCGGCTTCCGCAACTTCCAGCGCATTGCGGCGGGCGACGTGATCGGAGACGACCGGCACGGGGAGGTGGCGGCGCCGGAGGGCGGGATGCTCCTCATGCCGCTCTACCAGCGGTTGGGTGAGGACGGTTTTTTCGTGGTGCGGGAAGTTGAGGGGCCTCGCGGAGAGGGCCGCGCCGGGTAGGGCTCGCCGGGCCGGATCGATGTGCGGCCGTTTCACCATCGCGGACGAGGCCGGCGCGATCGGCGAGGCCTTCGGAGCACGCGTCGAGCCGCTCCGGGGGGTGCGGCTCCCGCGCTACAACGTGGCGCCGACGGATGAGGTGCCCGTCGTGATCGCCGCGCCTGAGGGGCGGCGGGCCGGGCCGATGCGGTGGGGTCTCGTGCCTCACTGGGCCGAGAGCCCGAAGGTGGGTGCCCGGATGATCAATGCGAGAGCGGAATCCGTATTGAAGAGAAGGGCCTATCGCGAACCGTTCCTGGCGCGGCGCTGCCTCGTTCCGGCCGACGGCTTCTACGAGTGGGAGGCGCGCGCCTCGGGGAAGCAGCCGTACTGGATCCACCGTCCCGGCTCCAGGCTCTTCGCCATGGCGGGGATCTGGGCGATGTGGAGGCCCCCGGCCGGCACCCGGCTGGCGAGCTTCTCGATCCTTACCCAAGTGGCGCCCCCCGCGCTCGGCTGGCTCCACGACCGGGTTCCGGTCATTCTCCCTGAGACGGTTTGGGACGACTGGCTGGCGCGCGGCACGACGCCCCGGGTGCTGGATTCCATTCTCGCGGAGACATCGCCGCCGGAGCTGCGGCTCCACCCCGTGGCGCGGGCCGTCAACCGCGCCGGCTACGACGAGCCCGATTGCATCGAGGAGGTGGAGCTGGCGGACGAGGCCGTGCGGCCCGGGAGCTGATTGCTGATCCCCTGGCACACCGTGAGCAGTCCCCGTGGGACAGAGGGCGACCGGCAGCCCGTGGAGCAAGTCCCCGCTGCATTCGGGCGGCGAATGCCCTCAGGCGGTCAAGGTGGCGCGCGGCAGCCGGGCGGCGAACCCTTCGCGCAGCCGGCCCAGCCCGGCGAGCAGCTCGTCGGCGGGCGGCCCGAAGCCCAGCCGCATGGTCGACTCGATCCCGAAGTGTGCCCCCGGGACGATCAGCAGGCTCTGCTGGACGCGCAGCCGCTCGGCCAATTCGAGGGATGGGATGTCCGCGTGGTAGCGGACCATCGTGATCGCGCCGGCATCGGGTGGGGTGAAGGTGAAGAGGCCGTTCCCGGACTCGATCCACTCCGTGAGAAGGCCGAGGTTCTGGCGGATGATCCGCCGGGTCCGCTCCAGGATTCGGGGCCTGACATCGGGCGAGAGGGCGATCCGCGCCAGCGCATCGGAGACGGACGGGGGCGCGATCGTGGTGTAGTCGGTGCGCGCCCAAAGCCGCTCGACCACATCCTCCGGTCCCACGACCCAACCCAGGCGCGTCCCCGGCAGGCCGTATGCCTTCGAGAGCGAGTTGGTGACCAGGACCTTGTCGTACCGGCCCCAGAAGCTCGGGACCGGATCGGTGCCTAACTCGGCGCCCCGGTACACCTCGTCCGACAGGATCCACGCCCCGTGGCGGTCGGCGAGGGAGACGATATCGTCCATCTCGCCCGCGGTCAGGGCCACCCCGGTGGGGTTGTTCGGGTTGGTGACGAGGATGAACCCCGCTCCGTCGGAGAGAGCCGATTCCAGCTGGTCGAGGTCCGGGCGCCAACCATCCTCCTCACGGAGGTGGAAGGGCATCGACCCGGCCCGGAAGTTGCGGATGAGTCCGGGGATCTGCATGTAGTTCGGCAGCATGACGGCAGCCGGTCTGCCCGCGAGGGCCAGCTCCCAGAAGGCCACGAAGTTCGCTTCGGCGCCGCCGATGGTGACGACCACCGAGCGGTCGGTCGCTCCCGGGTGCAGCGAGGCGATCAGGGCCCGCAGCTCGTCGGTGCCGTTGGACTGGCTGTAGCCGAGCCGGACCGACGACAGCTCCGCCGCCGGCCCACCGAAGGCAAGCAGTTCGCCCACGGTGAGCGGGTGCACGCCGCTCTCGGACAGGTTGTAGTCGACCCTGTGTTCCCAGGTCGATTGCCAGCGCTCCATCTGGAATGGGGTAAATTCCACGGATGTGTCTCCTGGTGTTGAATGCCGTCAGTTGGCTGCAGGGCGTGGCCGCCCGGGGACGAACCCGGGGTGAACGTTGTCAGCATGGAATATGACGCGGCGATGATCCAGATCGAAGAGCACCGGCTCCCGAACGGCCTCAGGGTCGTCCTGGCACCCGACCGGACGACCGCGGTGACGGGCGTCAATCTGTGGTACGGCGTGGGGTCGCGGAACGAACCGGAAGGCCGCACGGGCTTTGCCCACCTGTTCGAGCACATGATGTTCCAGGGCTCGGTGCACGTCCCCAGGAACGGGCACTTTCAGCACATCGAGCGGGTGGGCGGATCGGCCAACGCCACGACCTGGTTCGACCGGACCAACTACTTCGAGACGCTGCCTTCGCACTTCCTGGATCTGGCGCTCTGGCTGGAGTCCGACCGGATGGGGTGGATGCTTCCCGCCATGACGGAGGAGAAGCTGGAAAACCAGCGCCAGGTGGTCATGAACGAGCGCCGCGAGCGCTACGACAACCAGCCCTACGGGGACTGGGACGAGCGGATCCAGTCCCGCCTCTTCCCGGCGAGCCATCCGTACCACCACACCGTGATCGGCTCGCTGGAAGACATAGCGGCCGCCACCCTGGACGATGTGCGCGATTTCTTCGCCACCTGGTACGTGCCCGGCAACGCGGTGCTCTCGATCTGCGGCGACTTCGACCCGGCCCGCGCGCTGCGGCGCGTCGAGCACTACTTCGCGGATATCCCCCCCGCC
>VXLT01000070.1 GCA_009841475.1 Gemmatimonadota bacterium | reverse complement strand
GGTGGGCGCTGATGGGGGGCTCGGCGGCGGGCTCGATGGGTGCGGGCGCGCCGGACGGCGTGGGTATCCCGCGAGCGGATGCTGCTGCCGACCCCGGCGTCCCGGCCACTGGCCCCGGAGACATTGCCGCGCGTGCAGCCACTCTACTCTCCCTCCTCGATGGAGAAGCCCGGGCGAGGGCCACCTTCGACCTCGGCGACGAGGAGCAGTTCAACTGGGCCTTCACGCCGGTGTCCCGCAATGGCCTCCCGCTCAAGGACATGACCGCGGAGCAGCGCGCAGCCGCCCACGGCCTCCTCCAGACGACGATGAGCAGCCAGGGGTACCACAAGGCGAACGCGATCATCGAGCTGGAGCGCGTGCTAGGCATCCTCGAGGGCCGGCCCCAGCGCCGCGATCCCGAGGACTACTACGTCGCCATCTTCGGCACGCCGGAGGCGGGCGGTCCCTGGGCATGGCGCTTCGAGGGCCACCACCTGTCGCTCAGCTTCTCGTCCCCGTCGAACGAACTGACCGTGACCGGACCCGCGTTCATGGGGGCCAATCCTGCGACCGTCCCGTCGGGCGAGAAGGCGGGGTGGCGCCCGCTGGGCCGCGAGGAGGACCTCGCGCGCGGGCTGCTGTTCATGCTGTCGCCGGAGCAGCGCGAGATGGCGGTGATCGCGGCCGAGGCGCCCCGCGACATCATCACGGGCAACGACCGCGAGGCCCGGCTGGACGGCTTTGAGGGGATCCCGGCCTCACGGCTGACCGGCGAGCAGCGAGAGATGCTGATGGGCGTGATCTGGGAGTACGTGGGCAATATGGAGGCCGAGAGCGCGCATGCGTGGATGGCGCGCATCCGTGACGAGATCCCGTCGGACGAGCTCTACTTCGCGTGGGCCGGCTCGCCCGAGCCCGGCGAGGGCCACTACTACCGTGTGCACGCGCCCCAGTTCCTGATCGAGTACGACAACACCCAGGGCAACGCGAATCACGTGCACTCGGTGTGGCGCGACCTGGAAAACGACTTCGGAGGGGACGCGCTGGCCCGGCACTACGAGGAGGGGCACGAGCACAACTGAGGGGGGTTGGCCCTACCCCGGCAACCTCAGCGACACGTGCAGGTGATCCGCAGTCCCCTTGTGTCGCAGCGAGTGGAACCCGAGCGCCCAGAACGCCAACTCGACGGCGCGGTTCCGCCACTCGGGACGACCGATCGTGCGCAGGTCCAGCGCGTGCACGAAGCCGTCGTCCTGTTCGAAGTGGAGTGACGACTCGTTTGGTGACAGCCCCATGCGGCGGTAGAAGTCGGGGGTGCGGCCGGCATCGGTGATCACGGACTCGGGATCGGCGAGGATCAGGGTGCTCGCGGCCACGCGCAGGAGCGGGTGCAGGGACGCGTACTCGGCCCGCACCTCCTCCGACTTGACGTTGGCGCCGCCCACAAAGAGCAGGGAGTAGGCGACGTAGGCTATCCCGATGGCTGCCGCGCCTCGGGTCAGCAGCGACTTCAACCCTTTCCCCGCGCGGAGGCGGCGGCTCGCGACCCAGGCGTAGAGGGCCAGCAGGAGCGCAGTAGCCGCAGCCGAAACGGCCAGCGACGGCCACGCACCGAGTCCCCATTGCTGGTACGCGAAAACGCCGCCCCGGATGAGGAGGAAGAAGGGGACGACCGCCAGGAAGAGGGCGAGGGCGCACCAGCGGAGGAGACGGAACCGGAAGCGGAGCGGTCGGAACGGTTTGTCGCGGCGCGGGCGTCCCAGGCCGCGGCGCCTGCCCTTGCCGGAGCTCTGGCGGCCGATGCCGGACCGGCTGGCCGCCGCCGACGCTGCCGAAGTCTCGCGTGAATCGTTGCGGGCTCCCGGATAGTCGACCTTCAGATTGCTCACTCGCTTCTCCCGCTCAATCTGGCGCTCCCGCCGTTTTCCCCCCGGCCTCCCGTACGCGCCCGCGCTTGCCGGTGTTCCCGAACGAAGTCGTCCGCACCCTCCGGCAACAGCAGGTCGTCGGCGATCCCCGCGATCTCTTCGGCTTCCCTCCACGCCTGCTCCAGCAGCCACAGCTCGCCTTCGAGCGCCCGCCTTTCCTGCTCCTCGTGGAGCGCCATCTCCAGGGCGAGCCGGGTCGGAACGGGCATCTTCCAGATGTAGCCCGGCGATCCGTCGTTCATGTTGAAGTCGTTCGCCGACGCAAGATCGGTCACCAGCCGTTCGGGACTGCCCGCGGCCTCGATCAGTTCCACCGCGTCCGCAACGGTCCGCTTCTTCCCACCGGCCTTGTTGACGGCGGGCAGAATGACTCCCGCCACCCGGCGCGCATCCTCACCCTCGAGCCAGATCTGCTCCCCAAGCAGCGAAGAGTAGTCGCTGACCTGGAGTCGCAAGCTCGCACCGTCCTCTGCAAGCCGAAGGCGAGCAGTGCTGACATCCATGCTCCTGACAACGATCGTACGCCGGCCATCCTGCGGGATCTCGACCACCTTGCGCCTTTGCTGCCAGGGAGTCCCGATGAGAAGCATCATCAGGATGCTGCCCGCAACCACGGTACCCACCACCCAACCTCCGGCCGCGGCTGCTCCCAGCCCGGCCGCGGTGTAGAGGCCCACCCTCCGCCGCCGCCTCCCGAACTGGTCCCCGTACCGCCATGCAGCGAACTCCGGACGCAACGGCTCACCGATCCGCACCAGCGTCAATCCCTCCGGGTGCCGGGCCAACCCGATGTTCTCGGTCGAGACCCGCAGCCGCGTGCCCCGGAAGATCCGCTCGCAGTCCTCCACCGCCTCCCAGCGCTCCTCAAGCGGCGTAAGATTCCAGCGCTCGCACTTGCGGCAGACGACCCAGAGGCGGCCGCGCGCCGCGTCGAAGGCGAGGCGTCGCCCGACGGGAAAGGTCTCGATGACCTCGTTGCTGCCGAGGGGTCTCTTGCAGAACAAACAGGTGGTAAACATGGCGAGCCTCTGCTACCCCCCTCACCCCCCCACCATCCCCAACAGCCACGCGCACACGTTCATCGCATAGAATCCCAGGATGTACCCCGCGACCGCCATCAGCAGCCCGATCGGAGCCATCGCGCGGTGGTACACGCCCGCGACCACCGGCGCCGACACCGCCCCGCCGATGTTGGCCATGCTCCCCGTCGCCACGAAGAAGAGCGGCGCGCGCACGAGACGGGCCGCGAGGAGCAGGATCGCCACGTGGATCGCGATCCACACGACCCCCGCGAGCAGGTAGACCGGCGCGTCGAGCACCGCCCTGAGGTCGGCCTGGGCTCCGATCCCGGCCAGGAGCAGGTACAGGGCCGTGTAGCCGAGGTGGGAGGCGCCCTTCTTCTCCAGCTTCCGGAGCGGGGTGAAGGAGAGGATGAGCCCGCCGGTAACGACGATCAGGACCGCCCAGGTTGTGCCGCTGATGATCGCGGGGTCGCCGAGCGCGGGCAGCCCGTTGCTTGCGAACCTGGCAGCCACCGCGCCCGCCATCCCCACGCCGATCATCATGACGGCGTCGCGCAGGGTGATCGGCGCGCGGTCACGGCTGATCGCCTCCAGGCGCTTGTTGGTCTCCTCGACCGCGTCGGTGCGCGCCCTGATGCGCCGGTCCCAGCGGGCCTGCAGCCCCACCATCGCGATCAGCACACCCATCCACCCGTACCCGACCACCGTGTCCACCACGATCACGGGTCCCAGCGCATCGGCGGAAGTCCCCACGCCCTCGGCGACCGCCATCATGTTCGCCGTGCCCCCGATCCAGCTCCCCGAGAGAGCCGCGAAGCCCTGCCACGCATCCGCCGGCAGCATGTCGCGGAAGATCAGGAGCGAAACCGGCCCCCCGACGACGATTCCCAAGGTCCCCGCCGCCACCATGAAGAGCGCAATCGGGCCGAGCCGCATGACGCTCCGGAGGTCCACCGACACCATGAGCATGAAGATCGCGAAGAGGAGAAGGTAGGACGAGTTCCAGCTGTACAGTACCGATTCGCCCGGCGTGATCCCGGCGGTCGTCGTCAGCATCGGCAGGAAGTAGACGAAGATGACCGGCGGGACGAACTCGAAGAACTTCTTGAAGCGCGGCAGCTCGGACACCCAGAAGATGAGGGCCACCAGAGCGGCCAGGAATCCGAAGAGTGCCATCGGGTCGGTGATGAGCGCGGTGTTCGCGGACTCCATTGCTTCCTCCGGGAGCGGCTCCGGGCGGGAGCGGCAAGTGAGCGGTTCGGTGGCGGCGGTCGTAGGTTGTCATAGTGCGGTTCAACCTTTCGACGGACAAGAATCGGCGTGTACCAGTCGTGCATGTTCTGCCAGAAGCCCCTCGGCGCCAACGAGGTCATCGAGTCGTTCCCTGTCGGCCGCCGCCTCGCCTTCGACAGCGCGCGCGGCCGCCTCTGGGTCGTGTGCCGCAAGTGCGAGCGGTGGAACCTGACGCCGCTCGAGGAGCGCTGGGAGGCGGTTGAAGATTGCGAACGGATCTTTCGGGACACGCGGATCCGGGTGTCGACGGAGAACATCGGGCTGGCAAGGCACCCGGAAGGGCTGACGCTGGTGCGGGTGGGCGCTCCGCTCCGGCCCGAGTTCGCGGCGTGGCGCTACGGGGACCAGTTCGGCCGGCGGCAGCGGCGGGCAGTCCTCTACGGGGCGGCCGGAATCGCGGTCTTCGGCGGCATAGTGATCGGTGGTGCCGCCGCCGGTATCCTCAGCGGCGCCGTGCTCAGCCAGAGCGGCAACTTCGTCAATCTGTGGATGAACGCGCGAACGTTGGTCAAGCTTCGTCCCGAAGACGGTGGCGTCATCAAGCTCAAGCGCCAGGACCTCCTGGGCACCCGCCTGCGTCCCTCGGACGACGGCGAGGGCTTCAAGGTTCAGATTCGCAAGCGGAGGAAGAAGGTGTGGTACGAGGGCGCCGAGGCACGCCGGTTCGCCGGCGCCATCCTGCCGAAGATGAACTCGATGGGCGGGGGCAAGGAGATGGTACAGAACGCGGTGGGGCTGATCGAGACCGCGGGCCACCCCGAGGAGTACCTGACCGCGATCGCGGAGGGCGACCGCTTCAACGACATGAAGGGCGTCCCCGGCTACGTGAACAAGATGGAGAAGCCGCAAAAGCTCGCGCTCGAGATGGCGCTCCACGAGGAGCAGGAGCGGCGGGCGCTGGAGGGCGAGCTGTGGCTGCTGGAGCGCGCGTGGGAGGAGGCGGAGGAGATTGCGGAGATTTCGGACAATCTCCTGCTGCCGGAGGGAGCGGAGGAGTTCGTTCGCGAGCACGGCGGGGGACTGGAGCTCGAGGGCCACAGGCCTGCCGGGAAGAGTCAGGGGATGCCCTGAACCCGGCCGGCAGAAAAACGGCGGACCCCGCGATGCCCCCCTCCTACCAGCTATACCCCATCTTCACGTAGTAGAACCCGCCGCTCGACCCGAAGGGCGAGTTCGGGCTGTAGCGGTTCCCCGCCACCATTGCCGCCCTGGGGTTTTCTTCCGGGTACCGGTTCAGCGCATTCTGCGCGCCGAAGGTGACCGTCGTCGACGCGCCGATCGCGTAGGACGCCTCCAGGTCGACGAGGTACTCGCCGGGGTAGTCGCGGTCGTCGCGGGAGTCGAACCAGCCGGCGTAGTAGCTGAGCCGGGCGAGGGTGGAGAGCGTGCCGCCCCAGGTGCGCCTGGCCGATCCGACCCAGCGCATCGCCGGCAGCGCGTCCCTCAGCTGGCGGATGCGGACCTCGCTGACCACATCGGGGTTGTGACGGGTGACCGCGGTGTGCGTGTAGTTGAACGCCAGGTTGAATTCGGTGTCGCCTTCCATCCCCGGCGGGACGAAGGCGGCAACTACGTCGACGCCCTGGGTGCGCGTGTCGAAGTCGTTCGTGAAGAACCTGAAGTTGGCGAGGTTCCTGGCGCTCGTGATGCCCTCGGCGATCAGCCGGTCGGCCTCGGCCGGGTCCAGTTCGAAGGTCTGGCTCAGGGCCAGCCGGTCCGAGAGATCGATGCGGAAGTAGTCGGCGGAGAGCGTGAACGGGTTCGCGTCGATGACCAGGCCGAAGCTGGCGTTCACGGAGGTCTCCGCGTCGAGCGGCTTGCCGCCCTTGATCGCGGCCACCTCCGAGGTCGACGGGATCGTGCCGTTGTTGACGAGTTCGCGGCGGTCGGGAGCGAACTGGGTGGAGACGTTGAAGGCGTTCTGCTGGCCCGGGGTGGGGGCGCGAAAGCCGGTGCTGACGCTTCCCCGCACCGCCAGCGCGCCGGTAAGTCCGTAGCGGGCTGCCAGCTTGCCGTTCGCGGTGGTGCCGAAGTCCTCGAAGTCCTCCACGCGGACGGCGGCGCCGAAGGTCCAGCGGTCCTCGCGCGCGCGCACCTCCAGGTCGCCGTAGGCCGCGTAATTGGCCCGGTGCCACCCGCCGGCCGCGATGTCGCTGAAGCCGGGAAAGCCGTTAGAGCCGGCGCTGAAGCCCTGCGGGGCGAAGGGACCGATCACCCACGCCGCGGTCTCCCCCAGGCCGATCTCGAAGTACTCGTCGCGGAATTCGGCGCCGGCGGCGACGGTCGCCATGTCGTTCAGCGCGTAATTCAGGTCCACGTTGACACCGAGTTCGCGCTGCTGGTAGACGCCGGGGTCGAAGGAGCTGGGGGACTCGGGGCCGAGCGACGCGTTGACCGTCTTGTCGATGAAGAAGTCCACGGCATTCTGGCCGAAGACGGCGCTGACGTCCCACAGCAGTCGGCCGGGCGTCTGGCCCTTGAGCCCCGCGACCACCGACATGTCCGTGGCGTCGCCGCCGAACTGGGGCGTGAAGCCGCCGGGAAACATCTCCTGGAAGGTGAAACAGTTGGGGTCGTCGAAGACGCGCTGGAGCGCGGCCGGGTCGGGGACGTGGTTGGTGATGGTGACGACCGGGCAGCCCGCGGAGCCGTCCATGACGCCGTCCTGCGCGTCGAGGACGTCGCCGACGAGCAGCGTCTTGCCGCCGTCGATGCTGAAAACGCCCTGGCGCGTGTTCGGATTGCGGAAGAAGAAGCCGCCCGCGACTGTCTCGCTCGCGTAGTTGGCGTGGCCATAGAGCTGGAGCCCGTCGCCGAAGAAATGGCCGAAGTTGCCCCACAGCTTGAGGTCGTTGTCGACGTCGTGGGCGCCCCAGATCTGCGCCGGGTCACGCACATGCGTATTGCCCGCCGCGATCAGCGCCGCCGCGTCGTCCCGCTGGACGCTCCGGCTGGTCGGGTTCGCCGCGCCGTACTCCGCGCTCAGGTTTGCGAAGCCACTTTGCCCCAGCGGCAGCCCGATGTTGCCGGACACCGTGTACGACTCGCCGTCGCCCTCGTAGAAGCTGCCGGTGCGGACCTCGATGCTGCCGCCCGAGCGCGCGTCCCTGAGCATGAGGTTCATGACGCCCGCAATCGCGTCGGAGCCGTACTGCGCGGAGGCGCCGTCGCGCAGGATCTCGACCTGGCGGAGCGCGATCGCGGGGATCGTGGAGATGTCGGGCCCCTGGGCGCCGTCGGCGAACCCGCCGCCGATCCACATGATGATCGACGCGCGGTGGCGCCGCTTCGCGTTGACGAGCACGAGCGTGTGGTCGGGCGCGAGGCCGCGCAGGCTCGCGGGCCGAACGATCCGGGCCGCGTCGCCCACGGCCTGCGGGTTCACGTTGAAGGAGGGCACGACCGTGCGCAGCAGGTCGCTCACGTCGGTGTCGCCCTGCTCGATGAAGTCGCGCCCGGTGATCGCATCGATCGGGACGGCCGACTGGGTGGCGGTGCGGGGGCGGGAACGGCTGCCGATCGCGACGAGTCCCTCCAGGGCGATGGCGGTCTGGTTGAGTGCGACGTCCAGGTGCGCGGTTTGCCCGTCGGTGATGACGATCTCGCGCGTCTCGGTCGTGTAGCCGATCAGCGTGATCCTCAATGTGTGGGTGCCGGCGGGAATCCCGTTCAATTCGTAGCCGCCGGCCGGCCCGGTGATCCCGCCCAGCGAGAGGACGGGAATGTCGACCTGGGCGCCCGCCAGCGGCAGGCCGGTGGCTGCGGCCCGGATGGTGCCCTCCAGGCCGCCCTGGGCCGAGGCCGGTGCAGGCAGAACGGACAGAACCAGACAGGCGATCGGGGGTACAAGATGGCGGGCGAGACCGGCTGTCCGACCCCAGACCCTGCGGTCAGTTGGCCGAATTGTAAAGAATAGTTTACAATTTGTCATGTTTTGTTTACCATTTGTATCCGCCAGCGTTGAGCGGCGAACAGGCGCAAAATCGGCGGCGTGGCCACGATGCCCAGGAGCCAGGACCCCGAATCCGGTCAGCCGCCGAGTTCCGCCAGCTTGCTTCGGGCCTGCTGTGCGGGCTCGTACGACGCGTCAGCATTCTCCCAGGCCGCCAGCGCGCTCCGCAGATGTTCGATGGCGCTCGAGGTCTCTCCACGCTCTTCCATCACCAGAGCCAGCTCCAGGTGCGCGTGAGGATGCGCCGGAATGTAAAGGAGCACCTGCCGCAGCTCCGCCTCGGACTCGTCCAGCCGGCCGGCCTTCCGGAGCGCGCGTGCGGCGCCGAGGCCGAAGTTGACCCGGTCGGTGCTCCAGGCAAGGGTGCTACCGTCAGCCAGAATGTCGAGGGCCGCCCGGTAACTCTCGGCGGCGGCGGCGTAGTTGCCGGCGCGCTCCTGGATCATGCCGAGATCCGCGGTCAGAATCGCACGGGTGTTCTGGTATCCACTTGTGTCCGCCACTCCGGCCGCTTGCTCGTGCAGCTCCAGCGCGGCCTCGACGCCCTGGGACTCGAGTGCGATGAGGATCCTTCCGTGCGGCACGCGGAAGTCCCTCAGCCACAGATCGGACACGGCCACCTCCTCCAACAGAACGACCGCCTCACCGACCAGGCCCGCATCGAGGTAAAGCGCGACATCTTCAAGGCGGACATAGGCCGGCACCGGAAGTGCGGCACGCGCAAGCTCGTCGATCCAGGCGTTCGCGGTCCCGATCGCGGCTTCCAGCTCCCCGCGGAAGCGGTGATAGCGCTTGAGCCGCAGCAACGCTTCCGCCCTCGCCATCGGGGTGCGGGCCTGGTCGCGTGCCCGTTCGTACCCCCTGCGGGCGTCTTCGAACCGTCCCGTCTGCAGGTCGAGGTCGGCGAGGTCGCGGGCGGGTATCTCCGACAGCGGATTGAGCAGCACGGCCCTGGCCAGAATGTCACGCGCCATGTCGTGTTCACCGCGCCGCCGCCGGAAACCGGCCATCTGCAGCGCGCCTCCCTCATCGTCCGGAAACCTGTCCCGGTATTCCGTGAGGGTTGCCGCGGCTTCTTCGTACCGCCCCAGCTCTTCCTGGAACTCGGCCAACAGCTGAAGCAGGAAGCCGTTCCCGGGATTGAGGCGGCGCATTTCGGTGACCGTTGCCAGCGCGCCAGCCTGATCGCCATGCAGATTCTGATTTCGCCACTTGGCGTCCAAAGCGTTCAGGTCTTCGGGGTATAGCTCGAGCCACATCTCGAGGATGGCAGCAGCTCTGTCCGCCTCCCCGGTCTGCAGGTAGTACTCGGTCCGCACCTGGAAGCGGGCGCGTTCCGGGAGCCGGTGAAGGTTCGCCATCGCCGCCTCGATAGCCGCCAGCGCCTCTTCCGGCCGATCCCGGCGCCTCAACCACCGGGCCAACTCCCGGTACGCGGTCGTGAAGGTGGGATCGAGGGTCGTCGCGGTCGTGAAGTGCTCGATTGCGTCGGCCGCGTCCTGCTCCAGTTCCACCGCGAACATCCCCTTGACGAATTCTTCCAGAGCGGCGGCCTCCTCGGTCAGTATCTGGCGAACCGGGAGGTCCTCGACACCCTCGCGGCCGTGGATACCGAGGGCGACCCTGATCGCGTCGGACATCTCGTCGACGAGTGCGAGGAGTTCGCTTCCCTCGTGAACGGTCTGGCCGGCGATCGATCCGTCTTTCGCCTCGTGCACCGCCAGTGTTACCCGGTAACGGCCCTCCACCCTGTCGATCTCGCCCACGGCCACGTATTCGGCGAAGACCTCGCGCGCGATCTCGCGCTTGAGCGACAGCGGGGCGCCGAGCAGGTCGGAGTATCCGCGCCGCTGAAGACCCCAGGAAAGCGTGCGGGACGGGGTCGGAAGGAAAAAATCGTCCGTGATCAGGTCGTATTCGATCGCCAGCGGGACGGCGTAGGCAGTCCACGTGTCTTCCTCGCCCAGCCCCGCGCCCGGTTCCAGCGGAAACAGGGCGGTCCGCTTGCGGAACTCCGACTTGATGGTCGTAATCCGGATCTCTTCGCCGTCCTCCGTCTGCACCGTGACGGTCCTGGTCGCTGCCCCCAGATCCTTGCCCCCGAAGAGCAACCACAACACGATCGCGCAGAGGAGCAGGTTGGCCGACAGCCCGATCTTCTCGGTGCGCGGCATCTCTTCGCGGTCCTTGCCCGGCTTGCCGTGGAACCAGGCGAGCATGAAAGCGGTGGGCAGCAGGAGGAGCAGTCCGGCCAGCACCACCCTCGTCAGGTGCGGCGAAAGCAGGAACTCGTCCACGGCGAAGGCGACGAACTCGATCACCGCCCAGGATGCCCCGGCGTAGATCGCCAGGGTGTGGGGAACGCGGCGTTCGAAGAGGGTGCGGACCAGAGCGGACATCGGGTTTCGCGGGCGCGGGGCTCGTGTCTTGCGTGGTGAAAGCCTAATCGAGTGGCCGGGAAATGGGCAACCTGCGGCCCCATGGAGCGTTCGCCACGGCCCCGTTGACGAGAGCATTCGATTCGGTCAACGGGCGCCCGGCCGGGCCGCTTGCAATCATCTTGCCGCGTCGTCATCCTGAACGCCGGTGAACCCCCACCCCGCCTCCCGGCGCACCCATGACCAGACCCACCTCGATCGCGCTGGCCACCCTGGCCGCACTCACCACCCTCCTCCCCGCCGGGCGCTGATACACATATGACGCGGCCGACGCTCTGACGCGGGTAGAGCGCGGTGGTCGCGGTATGA
>VXLT01000237.1 GCA_009841475.1 Gemmatimonadota bacterium | reverse complement strand
AAGATACAGGATTGGGGTCGGGCGGGGGCTCGGTGGCGCCCTCTCCGCAGGTCAGCTGTGCGGCGAACACGAGGGCGGCGGCGATCCGCCAGGGGACCGCTGCAACGTTGCGCCTGGGGCGTTCGCGGGCTTTCGCCACGGCTTCCTGTACTGCTCCTTGTCTCTCGGCGACCGGCGTCACGCCGCGGGGTGCTTCTCGAGCCGGAAAGTGTACCGGGCAGTGGCAGTCCGCAAGGAGTCCGGGCACGCCGCGTGGGCTCCTCGGAGCTGCTCATCGCGGACGCGAGGCCGCAGTGTCCCTAAGCGGGCGGATCTCGATGCGGACTTCGCGCGCCGGGCCGCGCGGCACCGGAGCGCTCCCCGCAGGAGGCGGAATAACCCGGATGGTGCGGCCGTCCGGGCCATCCACCGTCACGGGTCCGTGAATCACGTCGTCGCCGACGTGCAGGACCTGGCCGGTCCTCTCGGCTAACGCCCCGGGAGGGCGGGCGCCGGGCAGTTCGTAGTCGTCGGCCTGGCTGACATCGACCACGTAGCCGAAATCGGCCATCGCCTCGAGGGTTATGGCGCTTAGCGCCTGAGCACTGCCCACTACGAGCACGGGCGTCATCAGCTCCTCACCGAATACCGGTTCCCGCCAGTGGCTGTGGTCCGGTGAGGAAATGGGCACCTTGTTGCCGATGTAGCTGTCCCCGCCGGCGGAGTCGAAGGCGGCCACGGCGCCCGCGCCGGTGAAGTGGGGATCGGCGGCCGCCGTGTCGACCAGGTCCAGTCCGCTCCAGTAGTGGTCGACGAAGCCCAGGCCGTGGGCCAATTCGTGGAGGGCCAGATCCTCGAGGGCTCCTGCGGCGCGCACGCGCTCGATGTCCGCCTCGTCGAATTGGATGGCTGAAACGGTCGGACCTGCCGGGACGCCGTTGAGAAGCCGCAATCGGCAGTAGGTGGCTTGAGCCAGCGTTCCGCCCGGCCCGTCGATAGCCAGGACGTCCACATAGGCGATGTGATCGTCGAGCGTGTTGATAAACGCCGAGAGCCCCAGGCATTCCACCGACCGGTTGTACGTTACGTCGAACAGCTCGGTGTCCGCGAGAATGCCTTCCCATATATCGCGCGCGGCCCGGATGTCCTCCTTCTGGGCCTCCGTGACGGCGTCCGTGAAGCCGAGCTCGATGGTGAACGTTTCGGGCACCCGGGCGGAAATGACCGTCACGTTCCAGGAATCGGTGGCGGACAACCCTTCCGGGTCGGTGGCCTTGACGGACATGGCGGTCGATCCGACGGCCAGAGCCTCCACGAAGATGGTGTCCCGGTCGACCCGGACTGTGGCCGCGGCGTCGTTCGTGTTGGTGGTGGTGTACGCCAGTTCGTCGCCGTCCGGGTCGCTGAAGATGTATGCCAACGGAGTGAAGAGCGTTTCGCCGACCCTGGCATCGCCGATGTCGGGAATGGGGACGGTGATCCTCGGGGCCCGGTTCGGCTGCCGGACACGGACAGCCACCGCGGCGGAGCAGTTGTTGGTATCGTCCGTCTCGCCCGAGACCGCGTCGACGCAGGCGCCGTAGTAGTACGTGCCCGCAGCCGCGGGGCTGGTCGCCGTGAACGACCGCGTGGCCGACCCGGAAGCCGCGAGCGCGCCGACGGCCGAGTCGCCGATCTCCATGTCGGCGGTGCTGATGGCGGCGTCCGGGGAGCGGTAGTAATGAAGCCTGGTCGGGGCGGACGGGGTGCCCGTTCCCCGGTTGAGCACGACCGCGGTCAGCGCGAAGGCGGTCGAGGGCGCGACCGGATTCACGCTTGCCATGGCCGAAGTCACGACCAGATCGGGTCGGCTGCGGCCCCACACGCGAAGCTCCACCGCGGCGGAGCAGTTGTTCCCGACATCGGTCTCGCTGCCCAGGGCATCGGCGCAGGCGCCGTAGTAGTAGGTTCCGGGCACCGCGGGCGCATCCAGGCCGATGGTCTCGGCGCTCGACCCGCCTGCGCCAAGGCCGCCCACCGCATCGGTCCCCACTCCGGTGTCGAAGGTGGTGATCGTCGCGTCCTCGGAACGGTAGTAGCGCAACGTCGTCGCGGCGGCGGCTCCGTCGCCGGCGTTCCGCACACGCGCGCCGAGCGTGAACCGCCCGCCGGCTTCGACGCTGTCGGCCACGCTGACCGACGCTGCTTCCACGACCAGGTCGGGCAGCGGGGTCTTCTCCTCTTCGACCGACACCGCGAAGGACTGGGTCGCAGTGAAGCCCCCGGGGTCGGTGGCGGTGACCGTGATCGTCGCGCGGCCGACGCGGACCGCGGTGACGCCTACCGTGCTGCCCGCGGCCGTTGCCCTGGCCGTCAGAGTGTCCGAAGAGGCTGCCGCGTAGCTCAGCGCATCCAGGTCCGGGTCGGTGAAATACGCCGAAACCTCGATCGCGGCCGACTGGCCCAGGATCACGGCCCGGCCCGGGATTGCGCCGTTGGGCCGGGGCGCCCGGTTTGCCTGCGTGACCTGTACGGCGACCGCATCGGAGCAGTTGTTCGACCGGTCGGACTCGTTCGCCAGTACGTCGATGCAGGCTCCGTAGTAGTAGTATCCGGCGGCGTGCGGGGCGTTCACGGCAAGCGACTTACTGCTGGTCCGAAACGGGTCCAGCCGGCCGACCGGATCGGTGCCGAGAGGCGCGTCGGCGGTGCTGATGCGCGCATCGGAAGACAGGTAGTAGTGCAGCGCGGCCGGCGACGACGCGGCTCCGCCCTGGTTCCGTACGGTCGCCTCGAGGGTGAACGGATCGCCGGGCCCGACGCCGGTGGCCGATACCGAGAACTGCACGACCAGATCGGGCGACGGGGTCGCCTGCACCGTGACGTCGAAGGACTGGGCCGCCGCCAGGCCGCCGGGGTCGCGGGCGGCGACCGTGATCGTCGCGCGCCCGGGAGAAAGGGCCGAAACGGTTACCGCGCTGCCGGACACGGAGACCCGCGCGACCGAGGGGGCGGACGAGGTGGCCGAATACGACAGTGTGTCCCCGTCCGGATCGTCGAAGTAGGGAACGGCATCGACCGAAAGGGAGGCTCCCGCGCGCACGGGCGGGACGCGGATCGCACCGACCGCCCGCGGGGCCCGGTTGGGCTGCCACACCCGCAGCTGCACGCCGGCCGAGCAGTTGTTGCGCGTGTCCGACTCGTCCCCGAGGGGCACCACGCAGGCGCCGTAGAAATAGGTGCCCGGGTCGTCGGGGGCGGTCACCTCCACCGACGCGGCCACCGTCGCCCCCGAGGCGAGCTGCGGCACCGCGAATGTGCCCGCCTGCACATCGCCGGGAGTGATCCTCGGAATGTACGCCTGGACGAAGCGGAGCGTGGTCGGCGACGCCGAGTCCCCGTCGCCCCGGTTGCGCACGATCGCGCTCAGGGTGATGCGCCCGCCCGGCGCGATGCTGTCCACATCCGCTACCGCGGAGTCCACGATCAGGTCCGGCCGGGGCGGCGGCTCGATCGTGACGCGGAAACGCTGCGTGGCGGAGAGCCCGCCGGGGTCGCTGGCGGTGAGCGTGATCGTCGAACTTCCCACGCTCAGGGCGGCCAGCGTGACCGTGCTGTCGGCGACCGTGGCCGACACCCTGATCCGGCGCGAGGTCCGCACCGTGTAGCTGAGCGGATTCCCGTCCGGATCGCGGAAGTGCCGGGAGGCGAAGAGAGTGAGCGTGTCACCGGGGGTCACCGTGGTGTCGGGGATCGTGCCGAGCGGTTCGGGGGCGCGGTTGGGAACGACGACCGTGAGGGTGAGCGTGGCCGCGAGACCGCCGGAATCGGAGGCCGTAACGGAGATCGCCGCCGTGCCGGCGGCAAGCGCGGCGATGGTGAGGGTGGCGCCCGTCACCGCAGCCGTGGCGATGTGTGCTGCGGAGGTGGTGGCCGCGAAGTCCAGGGAGTCCGCGTCCGGGTCCGAGAAGTGCGGCGAAAGGTCGGCGCGCATGGTGTCTCCGACCGGGAGGCGGCCGTCCGGCAGCCGCTCGAGCACCACCGGTGCCCGGTTGGGCACGGTCACCTCGAAGGTGTGCCGCGCGTCCAGGCCGCCGGCGTCCCGCGCGGTGACGATGACGGTGGCGGCCCCCCTGGCCCGGGCGGCGACCACGACCTCGTCATCGATCACGGCGACCCCGGCCACGCTCGTATCCGACGAGGCTGCCGAAAACGTCAGCCCGTCACCGTCCGGGTCCTGGAAGAGCCCCGCGAGGCTCCTCGCCACGGAGTCCCCCACCTCGACCACGATGTCCGGGATCTCGCCGACGGCTTCGGGCCCCCGGTTCGGCACGACTACGGCGAAGGTCTGCGTCCCGGACAGCCCGCCGGGGTCGGTCGCCGTCACCGTGACGCTTGCGACGCCCTGGGAAACTCCCCGCACGACCACCTCGCTCCCCACGGCCCTCACGACCGCGACGACCTCATCCGAGGATGCGGCCCGGTGCGTCAGCGGATCCCCGTCCGGATCCCGGAAGTGCCCCGACAACTCCACGGCCGCCGAATCGCCCGCAAACACCTCGAGAGGCGGAATCACCCCCGCGGGCTGCGGCGGCCGGTTGGGCTCGCCCACCGGTCCGGTTCCGCCGCCGTCGCATGCAAGGACCGTGGCGGTGGCCGCGAGCAGCAGCAGCCCCGCGGCGGATGACGCTCTCGCAGCGAATCCCCCCCGGTCGCCCTCAGCGCCGACACGCAATGTAAGGACAACATTACATAATGTCATGTAGGCCTTACCTCCTGTGCCTCTACATCCGGCGTCTGCGCGCCGGAATACACAAGATAAGCACCCCCGCGTCAAGAGCACCCCCCGCGCCGGTTGTCACCAACCTCTCCTCCCGTTCAGATTGTTGCCATGAGAACGCCCTGCCCTCGCATCGCGGCCGCGCTGGCGGCCGCATCGGCGCTCGCCGGTTGCGGAGACCGCGGCGGCACGGGCCCGCGGGGACCGGCGCCGGATCTGGTCGTCGATTCGCTCACGATCTCGCGTTCCGATCCGACGGACCTGGAGCAGGTCGAGATCGGCTTCCAGCTGGTAAATGCCGGCGACGCGGCCACACCTGCGAACGTGCCCTTCGCAATCGAGGTCGACGGCGAGGCTCTGGAGCATCGCCGAACGCCCGCGATCCAACCCGGCCAGCGCGTCCGCTGGAAGGTGGAGCGGGCTCCACTGGAAGCAGGCATCCGAGAAATCGCGGTGGTTCTCGACCCCGACAACCGGATCGAGGAGCAGAGCGAGGAGAACAACCGCGCCGCTGTGACAGTCCGGGTCGCCCACCAGGAGCTTGTCCGCCCCGGACAATCGCTGACCGTGTCGTCCGGCACCGTGGACGAGGTGCTCCACTTCCGCGTCGACATCACCGAGCCCGTGCAGGAAGTCCTCAACATCGAACTCTCCGGGGGCTCGGGCGACGCGGACATGTTCGTCCACTTCGGCGACCGGCCGGCGCACCACTACGACTATGAGTGCGTCAGCGGCAACGCGGCTTCCGACGAGCTGTGCCAGATGGTGCCGACCCGCGAGGGGAGCTACCACGTAGCAGTCCACGCGTTCACCGCCTTCGGCCCCTCGACGCTGACCGTGAGTGTCGGCGGGAGGGCCGTCGAGAGCTTCGACGTCGAGGTGGTGTTCCTCGATCACGGCACGCCCTCGCAGGACGAGATCGTGCGTGCGGCCGCGAGGCGGTGGGAGTCGGTGATCGTGCGCGGCGCGGCGGATGTCGACCTTTCCGGAGGGAACGGCATCGCGGCCGACGGGTGTTTTCCGGGGCAGCCGGCCGTCAGCGACAGAATCGATGATCTTCGGATCTGGGTCGTGATCGGGTCCATCGACGGCGTCGGGGGAGGTGTGGCGAGGTCGGGGCCCTGCGCCTCGCGCCTGGTGCGGTTCCCGGCCAGTGACAGCATCTTCCAGGAGACCATCCTGGGCGCCATCCGGCTGGACGAAGCCGACGTGGGGCGCATGGAAACCAACGGCGTGCTCCTGCCCGTGGTCGTCCACGAGATCGCCCATGTCCTGGGCTTCGGCACCACGTGGGAAAGAGAGGGACTGCTTCAGAACCCGTCGCTGCCCGCCAATCTCGGTGCCGATACCCACTTCACGGGGAGTCTGGCGACCGCGGCCTTCGACGCCGCCGGGGGCGCGAGCTACACCGCGGGTGCGAAGGTGCCCGTGGAGAACCGCTCCCAGCAGGGTTCGTCCGACGGACACTGGAGGGAGAGCGTCTTCGACGACGAACTCATGACGCCGTTCATCGTGGGCGAGCACGCGCTGAGCCTGATCACGATCGAATCGCTGGCAGACCTGGGCTACGGGGTCGATGTCACGCAAGCCGAGTCCTACACACTTCCGGCGGCCGGCCGCCCTGCCGGAGCGGCGCCGGAGCGCGGCCCGGTGATCCATCTCGGCGACGACATCGCGCGCTGGCCCGTCGTCGTGATCGACCAGAAGGGGCGCGTGGGCAGGGTTCGGTTACATTTCTAGTCTGCGCACCTTCGCCCTTCAAGGAATTGGCACCATGAAAATATCCAGTCCTGCCCTCCCCATTTCGCTGCTGTCCGTCCTCGCCGTCGCCGCCTGCGGAGGAGGCGATGACGGACCCACCACCCCGCCCGGTCCCTCGACGATCTCGATTTCCCCGACCACCACCACGATGACCTTCATCGGCCAGACCAGGTCGTTCCGCGCGACCGTTCGCGACGCGGCCGGGCAGAACGTCACCGCCCAGGTCACCTGGACGAGTTCGGATCCCGCGGTCTTCACGGTGGACGCCTCCGGGACGGTCACGGCGGTGTCCAACGGCTCGGGTCAGTTGCAGGCATCCGCGGGCGGCCTGACGGCGAACGCGGCGGTGACGGTGGAGCAGGCGCCCACGCTTCTCGTGGTCAGGTCCGGCGGCGACCAGGAAGGCGTTGCCGGATCAGCGTTGCCCAACGCGGTCGTGGTGCAGGTGACGGACCAGGGCGGGACCGGCGTGAGCGGCGTCGTAGTCTCCTTCGCGCCGGGGGAGGGAGCCGGGTCGGTCAACCCGCAGAACGCCGTGTCCGACGCCGATGGCGAGGTGTCGACCGAATGGACGCTGGGCGGCGGCCGGTTCGGGAGCCAGTCGCTGCGCGTTTCCATCCCGCAGGGGGCGCAGACGATCGTCAACGCGCGGGCCGTCCCCGAGACGCCCATCCCGGACCTCGCGATCGAGGGGAATCTGAGTCTGAGCCGTGACGATCCGAGCAGCCTGGAGACGATCGATGTCACCGTCCGTGTGGCTAACCTGGGAAACGCGGCCACTCCGGCAGTATTCCCGCTGACGCTCTCGATCGATGGCACGGTCGTGGAGACCTACGAAATCGACGGGCTCGCGGTCGAGGAGCGCGTCAACCTGACGTATACGCTGGGCCCCTTCGAAGCCGGTTCCCACGAAATCGCTTTCGAGCTGGACGCCGCCGGCGAGATCGACGAGTGGACGGAGGACAACAACAGGGCTTCCGGGCAGGTCAGCGTCGCCACCCAGGATGTGATCCGGGTCGAAGGGACCGGAGAAGTTTGGTCCCGGGAGATTTCCGCCGATTCGGCCGATGTGCTGCTATTCCAGCTGCAGGTCGATGAGACGGTGAACGAGGTGCTCACCATTCGGCTCGCGGGCGGTTCCGGGGACGCGGATCTGTTCCTCAACTACGACAAGCGTCCGGTGGACCAGTTCGACTACCAGTGCCTCAGCCTCACCCCGACCACCAACGAAGTGTGCCAGACCGCGCCCACGCGCGCAGGAGTCTACCACGTAGCCGTCCACGCGTTCACGCGCTTCGGTCCGACGACGATGACGATATCCGTAGGCGACGATCCGGTGGAGGACTACGACATCGACCTGGTGTTCGTGAGCAACGGAACGAGTTCGCAGGACGAGATTGTGGAAGACGCCGTCGAGCTCTGGGAATCCGTCATCGTGGCCGGCGTAGGCGACATCGACTTTTCGGACAATCCGGCGCCCGCCGGTGGGTGCGGGGCAGGTTCCCCCGCGATCGGCGATGTCGTCGACGACCTCCGCCTTTTCGTGACGATCGACTCGATCGACGGCGTAGGGAGCATCCTGGGGCAATCCACGCCGTGTCATGTCAGGATCATCCCCTTCCTGGACGACAGAGTCACGAGCGTGATCACCGGCCGGATCCTGCTGGATGAGGCAGACGTCGCGAGCCTGGAATCGCGGGGCCTGCTTGAAGCGACCATTGTCCACGAAATCGCGCATGTGCTCGGCTTCGGCACGATATGGAGCGATCACGGGCTGCTGATCAATCCGTCCGTGGGCGGCAGCGCCAGCGCCGACACGCACTTCACGGGCCCGCTGGCCACCGCGGCCTTCAACGCCGCCGGAGGAGACGCCTACACCGGCGGGGCCAGGGTACCCGTGCACAGTGGCGGCGAGAGAGGCATATCCGACGGGCACTGGAGACATTCCGTCTTCGGGGACGAACTCATGACGCCCTTTATCTCGCCGGACAGATCCATTCTCAGCGCCATCACCATCGAGAGTTTCTTCGACCTGGGCCTCTCGGTGAATCTCGCCGAAGCGGATGACTACAGGCTTCCGGGGTCGGCGGGGGCGGCCATGGACCGGATAACGGGGCCGGTCATCGACCTGAGCGGGGACATCCTGCGTTCACCCGTCATCCCGGTGGATGCGACGGGTGGGTGGAAGCGGGTGATCTACCGGCGTTGACTCCGGGTTACTGGCTTCTCCCGTAATCCCGGACCTCCGGGCGCTCCAGGAGTCCCGGGGTGATGCGGGTTCGGCGGCAGCCACCATGAACCTTTCATTCCGTTCCGGGTATGTTATAGCATGAGGATCCGCAAGCATGCTGTCCCGGTCGTTTTCCTGTCCGCACTGGCGATTGTCGGTTGCGGGGGCGGCGACGATCGCTTAGCCCCCGATGAACCGCCGGTGGCCTTGCCCACGAGTATTAGTGTGATTCCGGCTTTCGACACACTAACCCAAATCGGTCAGGTCGACACGTTCAGTGTGCTCGTGGTCTATTCGGGCAGCGGACGGGTGAACCCTAATGTCGTGTACGAGATGTCCTGGGCGAGTTCGGATCCCGAGGTCCTTACGGCGGATCCCACGGGCAGGCTGGGTGTGGTGGTTACGGCGCTGGACAACGGTGCTGCGGTGCTCCGCGCAGTGGAACAGCAGAGCGGTCTGACCGACAGCGCGTTCGTGACGGTCCAGCAGATACCGAGGCTGCTGGAGGTGGTTTCGGGAAGCGATCAGGAGGGCAGGTCGGGATCGAAGTTGCCGAACCCCGTGGTGATCCGCGTGACGGACTTCGGCGGAACGGCGGTGACGGGGGTCACGGTTTCCGTTGCACCAGAGGATGGAGCCGGTTCCGTGAATCCCGGGAGCGCCGTGTCGGACGAAGAGGGGCTGGTGTCGACCGAATGGACGCTGGGCGACGGCCTCGGCGAGCAGTCGATTCGCATCTGGTTCGATGGGGGTCCGCTGCTTTGGGTCAGGGCCCGGGCCGCGTCGTAGCAGGGCGTCCGGCGGTCGGAGCCGGGGGTCCCGCCCGGTTTCATCCGTCTACTACTTCACCACCAGGATCCGCTGAGCCACCGGGTAGAGCCACTCCACCCCCCGCTCCGTGACCACCGCGTCGTCCTCAAGCGGGATCCGCACCTTGGCGCCGCTCCACTCCGGGTTGGCGGTGTAGGCGAACAGCTCGACTGAAATGAGGGTGCCGGGCCGGAGCTCGTAGGTGAGCTGGGTGGGATTGAAGAAGGCGAGCGAGGGGCCGATGCCGTGCCCCCAGTTGCCGACGGAGTGGGGGCCGATCACCACATCGGTTACGTCGGGGTCGTCGGTGGGCTGGTTGAACTCGATGCGGTTGAAGCCCGCCGCCTCGATCGCGGCCCAGGTGGTGTCGAGGGCCTGCTGGGCGGTCGGCGCGGGCTTGATCGACGCCTTCATGACGTCGCGCACCTGCTTCGCGCGCTCAAAGGCGTGCCGGATTCCCGGCGGCGGCTCGGTTTCGCCCTCGCGGAGCACGTACGCGACGCGCTTCATGTCGGTGTAGAAGTCGAGGAAGCCGACCCCCCAGTCGATCATGAGGAGGTCGCCTCGCTGAATGATCCGGTCCGAGGAGATGGCCTCGATGCCGGTGGGGCCGGTGAGGTAGACGGACGGCATGTCGAAGGAGGAATCGAGGCCGCGCGCGAGGAGCTGGTCGAGCATCCACCAGGCCACGTCTTCGAGGGTGGTGACGCCGGGGGTGATGACCTCGTTGGAGAAGGCGCGTTCGGCGATCTCGCGGCTGATTTCGCCCGCTTCGGCGAAGGCGGCGATCTCGCTGGCGGTGCGGGTGGCGCGGAAGTCAGAGACGAAGCGCTCGGCAGATACGAGGCGGTCGGCGTAGGGGGCGCCGAGGACTTCGCGGAGGTGGAGGTAGGAGGTGTGGGAAAGGCCGTCGGCGCCGCCGATCGAGGCCGCCATGTTGACGCCGATGCGGTCCGGGTCGCGCTGGGCGACGTAGTCCGCGAGCGACTCCGCGCTGCCGAAGTGGTCGTAGACGCCGCACTGCTCCAGTTTGTAGCCGCCGACGCCCAGCGCGGCCCGCTCGGCGCGCTCGCCCCGGTCGGTGAAGACGTAGTAGGCCCAGTCGCCGACGTAACCCCGCCCCAGCGCGTCCCACAGCGGGTCGAGGAGGCCTTCGCGCATCACCACGATCCACATGTCGAGGTCGTTGTCGTGCATCGCCTTCGGCAGTACGAGGTCGAACTTCTCGGCGCGGACCTGGCACATGCGCTCCCAGCGGCGGCGGGCCTCCTGGGCGTCGAGGGGGGCTGGCCAGGGCAAGGCGGCCAGCAAGGCCAGCGCGGCCAGCGCCCCCGCGCGGCAAGCCATCGCCCACCCGGCGGCCATCCTCGCGCCCGCCACCGAACTCGCGCGGCCCGCCATCCCCCCCAC
>VXLT01000163.1 GCA_009841475.1 Gemmatimonadota bacterium | reverse complement strand
GCCCGCGCCGCCCCCTCCCGCGCCAGCGCCGCCAGCGCCCGCGCCTCCTCGAGCGCGGGGAGGGTCTCGCAGAGAAGCACATCCGCGCCGCTGCGCGCCAGCACCTCCCAGCGCCTGCGGTGGAAGCCGGCGAGGGCGGCGCGGCCGAGTCCGTAGTCTCCGCGGTACTCCGAGCCGTCGGCCAGGTACGCCCCGTAGGGCCCGATGCTGGCCGCGACGAGGGGGCGGTGGGGGCGGGCGCTCTCCGCGCAGAAGCGGTCGCGTGCGCGGACCGCCAGCTCCACCGCGCGGAGGAGCAGCCGTTCGGCCTCATCGGCCGTGAGCCCACGCGCCGCCAGGCCCTGGAAGGTGGCCTGGTACGTCGCGGTCGTGATACAGTCGGCGCCCGCCTCCAGGAAGGCGCGGTGCACCCCCTCCACGGCGGCGGGGTCCTCAAGCAGAACCCTGGCCGACCAGAGCGGGTCGTTCAGGTCGTGGCCGGCGCGCTCCAGTTCGCTGGCCAGACCCCCATCGAGGAGGAGGCAGCCGCGCCCATCCTGCGTCGCGCCGGAACGGCGGTTCGCGGCTGCCGGTGCGAGGAGGGGCCCGTCCACGGCCCGCTACGCCGGAAACCGCCGCAGGAAGAACGCATAGACCAGCACCACCGCGCCCGCGCATCCCAGGAACAGGATCGGGTTGCCCGCGCCGACGCCGAAGCCCCCCAGCAGAACGAGCGCGACCGCAACGGGGATGATGAAGCGCACGAAGGGACGCCACGCCGCGCCCACCCTGATGCGGCCGGCGCCCCGGTTGGTGTCTTCCTGGAAGCGCCTCCACCCCCAGGTCGAGACCACGTACAGCGAGATCAGCAGTCCGACCGCGCCGAGCATGTAATCCCCCGAAACCCGGTTGGCGAAATCGAACAGGTCCATCCCCCAAATACGTATGTGGGCCCAGATTCCTTCAGACAGGATCACGGGGATGCAGATAGCGAACGACAGCACTGCGCACATCGCCACCGCCCGCCGCCGGGCAATCCCCAGCGAGTCGCCGGCCGACGCGACAAGGATCTCGAAGACCGCCACCTGCGAGGTGAACCCGGCCACGAGCAGCAGGAAGAAGAACGCGGCTCCGAACACCGCGCCCCCCGGCATCTGCTGGAAGAGCGAGGTCATTGTGACGAAGAGCAGCCCGGCGCCCTGGTCCGGGTCCATCCCGAAGGCGAAGAGGGCGGGGAAGAGGACGAACCCCGCCATCACCGCGATCCCGGTGTCGAAGGCCACCACCATGGCCGCGTTGCCCGGCACGTCGCTCTTGCGGGCGTCCAGATAGCTGCCCAGTCCGAAGGCCGTCGCCATCCCGATCCCGATCGAGAAGAACGCCTGACCGAGCGCCGCCAGCACCGCCGAGCCCGTCAGGGCGGACAGATCCGGCGTCAGGTACCAGGCCAGGCCGGCCGCGGCCCCCGGCAGGGTAACCGCCCGCACCGCCAGCGCCGCGAGCAGCACGACCAGCAGCGGCATGAGCACCTTGGCGTAGCGTTCGATCCCCTTCGCCACGCCGCGGCTCACCACCAGCGCCATCAGCAGCACGATCAGGCCCGTGTAACCGATCACCGGCCCCGGTGTCGCCGTGAAGGTGTCGAAGGCCTCACGCGTCTCGGCGGGCGTCTGCCCCAGGCCGCCGCCCCCGCCCAGGTACATGACGAAGTAGGCCGCCAGCCACGCGATCAGCATCACGTAGTAGCTGGTGATGAGCACCGCCGCGGCCACGCCGAGCCACCCGATCAGGTTCCACGGACTCGTGCGGGAGCCGGTGAGCTTCCGCATGCCTGCGATCGGGGTGAGGCGCGACTTGCGGCCCAGGCTCAGCTCGGCGGTGATGAGCGGGATGCCGATTAGGATCGCGATGGCCACGTAGACCACGAGGAACGCGCCGCCCCCGTTCTCTCCCGCCAGGTATGGGAAGCGCCAGATGTTCCCGAGACCGACCGAAAACCCCGCTGTCGTGAGGATGAACCCCGCCCGGCTACTCCAGCGTTCGCGGGGCGGCGGCGCGCTGCTCCCGGTGCTCATGCGCGCCCGGCCCGGCGCCTCGCGCATCCGGCCCGGCACTTCGCGCATCCGGCCCGGCGCCTCGCCGCCCTCGGTGCCACCCGGGGGTTATCCACGGACCCCTAGAAGAGCGGCTCCGCCGTCGGGTCGGTCTCCCGCACCAGCGTCAGAATCGCCGCCTGCGGAACGACGAGATACTCCTTCCCCTCGAAGCTGATCTCCACCGCCGCCTTGCGGAAGAAGATCGCGAAGTCCCCGACCTCGGCCTGCACCGGCAGATAGCGCGCCTCGCCGGATCCGATCTTCCACGGCTCTTCGTTGAGCTCCGTGGGCGCGCCGATGGGCGTGCCGGGACCGGTCGCGAGCACCCGTCCCCCCTGGACGGACTGCTTGTCGACCGCCGTCGCGGGCAGGTACAGGCCGACCTTGCTTCGCCCCTCGCCCTCCTCGGGCTCGATGAGGACCCGGTCCCCGACGACGATCAGCTGTTTGCGGCTCTTGCCTTCCACGTTCACTCCCTTTTCTGATGATCTGCGCTGCGCGGACGGCAAAGTCAACCCGCGGCCTCCGCAGGTGCCGTGGTGGCCGGCGCGGTGGTTGGCGCGGTGGCCATGTCGGTCCTGCCGCCCGCTCCCACCGCCGCCTCGATCACCGCGGCCACGTGCCGGATCTGCGCCTCGGACAGCTCGGGGAAGACGGGAAGGGCGAGGACGCGGCCCGCGGCGCGCTCGCTCACGGGAAGGTCGCCCGCCCGGTAGCCGAGGTCCGCGAAGCACTCCTGGAGGTGGAGCGGGACCGGGTAGTAGATCGCGGTGCCGACTCCCGCCGCTTCCAGTTTCGCGCGCATCCGGTCGCGGTCGGCGACACGGATCACGTACTGGTTGAAGACGTGGTGGCCGGTGACGACCCGGGGGAGGCGCAGGCGGCCGGCGCATCGTTCGGCGGCCGGGCCGAGGAGGCGGGTGTAGAGGGCGGCGTTCGCGATGCGGCCCGCGGTCCATCCGTCGAGGTGGGGCAGCTTGGCCGTGAGCACCGCAGCCTGCAGCGCATCGAGGCGGAAGTTGCCGCCGACGAAGCGGTGGTGGTACCGGGAGGTCTCGCCGTGCACGCGCAGGGCCCGGAGCCGGGCGGCGCGGCGGGCGTCGTTGGTGACGACCAGGCCGCCATCGCCCCAGCCGCCGAGGTTCTTGGTGGGGAAGAAGGAGAAGCAGCCGTAGTCGCCGACGGACCCGGCGCGGTGGCCTTCGTGCCGGGCGCCGATCGCCTGGGCCGCGTCCTCGATGACCGCGATGCCGCGCCGCCGGGCCGTCTCCATGATCGGGGCCATCTCCACCATCTGGCCGAAGAGGTGGACGGGGATGATCGCGCGGGTGCGCTCCGTGATGAGTTCGGCCATCCGGGCCGGGTCGATGTTGAGGGTCACCGGATCCACATCCGCGAAGACCGGCGTGGCGCCGACCCGCGCGATGACCCCGGCGGTCGCGAAGAAGGAGAACGGCGTGGTTACGACCTCGTCCCCCCGCCCGATCCCTTCGGCCATCAGCGCGAGTAGGAGTGCGTCCGTGCCCGACGAGACGCCGATCCCGTGTCGCGCGCCCACGTATGCGGCAACGGCCTCCTCGCAGGCCTCGACGACCGGCCCGAGAACGAAGCGCTGCGAGTCCACGACCCCGGCCACGGCGTCGTCGAGTTCGTCCCGGATGGCGGCGTACTGTGCGGTGAGGTCGAGCAGGGGTACCTTCATCATGCCCCTAACAGTCCGTGGACAAAGCCCCGCGAGCACCGAGAGCGTCGAGGCGCCGGGCTGGCAAGGCGTGACGAGGGGCCAATAGCAGCGCTATTGGGCTGAGGAGCAACGCAGAGCGCAGCCCTGGAGGCGTCAGATGTATACTGAACATGACATAATGTAAGGTTGTCTTTACGTTTTCGGAAGGTGGGGCGAAGCGTCCAACCCGGATGCATCGCCGCTCGAATGCCGGGGGGATTTTGTCCACGGGCTGTTAAGCTAAATCGACCGGAGCCGACATGGCATTGCACCGCACCGCAATCGTGAGCTGCGCCGCGCTGATCGCCCTGGCGCTGGCGGCGGTGCTGTTGCTCCGCGGCGGGGGCGGCGACGCTCCCTTCCACGTCATAGAGACCGCCGCCACGCCGACCGTGGAGGTGGCAGGCCTGCCCGTGCCGCCCACCCCGGCCGCGAGGGCAGAGCGCGCCGACCTGGGACAGCTTGCCATGACCACCCTGGCCCTGCTGGCGCTGGCGGCGCTCACCGTGCTGGTGACCCTGCTCGGCGTGATCGGCTCCGAGAACCTGGCGCGCAAGGGCCGCCGCGCGATCGAGGTCATGCTGGGCGCGCCGCCGCGCTGGCTGGTGGGGGCGGCCGCGCGTCTCTGGCGCCGCCGGCTCCTGGTCGCGGGGGCGCTGGGAGGGGGGCTGTGCGCCGCGGCGGTGGCCGGGCTGGTGAGCGTGGCGCCGCCCCGGACGACGCTCGCCGCGCCCGCGCTCTGGCCGGTCGCCGCAGTGTTGCTCTTCATCGTTCTGGTGGTGCTGGCCGTGGGGGTCGCGCCGGTCTGGCGGCTGTACGCCCGCGGCAGGTCGCTCTCCGAGGAGGCTGACAAGACGCAGTATACCGACCCGCGCCCGCAGCAGTTCAACCGGATACTCATCATCGCCGGGCAACTGGCGATCGCAGTCGCGATCCTGGCGAGCTCGGGGCTCCTGGTGCTTTCGAGCGCGGCCCGACCGGCCCTTTCGGTGGGGCTCTCCGGAGGAGGCCAGACCGTGGTCGGCAAACTGGCGTCGAGGGCCGGGGAAGCCTCCGGGGCCAACACCCGGGCCGCGACCTACGAGTCGGCTCTGGGTGCCCTGCACGACGCTCCGGGCCTGGCCGCCGAGAGCCTCGCCACCCCCGGCGCCTGGATGGGCCGCGGCCCGGAGATTGTCGCGGAAAACGAGTGCGGTCCCTGCTATGCCGGCGGCCTGCCCCGCCCGATCCATCGCGCACGGGTGCAGTTGCACGCGGTGATGCCCGGATTCTTCGCCCAGCGGGGAATGCGTTTTGTGGCCGGCAGCGGCTTCGCCGAAACCAACGTGCGAACGGGTGAAAAGGCACCCGGAGGTCCGGACTCCGGCCCGCGCCCCGTGGTGATCAATCAGGCGTACGCGGCCGCTCATTTCAGCAATCCGGTGGGGAAGCGCATCACCTTGCAGGGAAGTGCCGAAGACCTCCCCTACCATGTGATCGGCGTGGTCGGTGGCGCTCCGCGGGGCGGGCTGGGGGATTCGGGATCACCCTACGCGGTATACTACTCCGCGCTGCAGCACCCGCCGACCGAGATCGAGCTCGTCGCAACGGTGGACGTGCCGCCCTCAGCGGGGCTGGACGATTCGCTGCAGGTTGTCCGCCAGGCCCTCGATGCCGCACCCGAGGGGGGCGACCTCGTCATCAGCGACTTCAGGCGGGCGGACGACGAACTGGCCCGGGTGTACGGCACGGCCGGATGGCTGGGAGGGGGGACGCGCACGGCCGGTGTGCTGGCCGGTCTGGTGGCATTGGCCGGGGTGACGAGCACCCTGCGGGCCCACATCCGCTCCCGCCTCAGGGAAATGGGAGTCAGGGCCGCACTCGGCGCTCCCCCGCGGAAGCTGCGCCGCATGGTGATCCGGGAGGCCCTCCGCCTCGGAGCCGCAGGTACGGGACTGGGGCTGTGGGCGGCGACATTTCTGGTCGCCTTCCTGAGCCCGAGCGCCGTGGGGATCTTCAGCCCGCCCCTCTTCCTGGTCGTGGGGGTGGTGTTCATCGGTGCTGCCGTCCTGGTGGCGCTGCCGAGCGCCAGACTGGCGGCCTCGGCGGATCCGCGGGAGGTGATGGAGGGGTAGGGGGACGGGGACGGCGGTAGAACAGCATCCACGTGTTGGTGCCGAGGCGCACCGCCTTCCTTCGCCACCGCTATCGCGCTATCCTGATGCCTATTGCTGCCGGCACTGTTGCTGGGAGGAGAACTGGACCTCTAATTCGGACTGCCATTGACCGAACCCCTTCGCATGTCGGAAGCAGGATTCAGCCGGCCGGGATCCTGGGTGCTTGTTCGCGCCACTTCGGTCGCGGTACTGCCCTGGCTGGGTTTGCTGGTGGTCCTGCAGACGGTGGTGACGCCCAATTGGCCACCCTACGCCTGGTCTGGCTCTTTCACCCGGTGGGCCTCGGTCGTCGTCGGCAACATCGCGCTATTCCTCCCGTTTCTGCTCTTCGCCGGTGGATCGGCGTCGGTACGAGCTGGCGGATTCTCCCGGCGGGCGGTCAGAATCGTGATCGCGATCGGGATCGTCGCCGGGGTCCTTGGCTACTTGTGTTCCGCCGTCTTCCGGCCGACGCTGGTTCATCGATCCCTGTCTCAGACTCAGCAGATCGCTAACCTTGAGGAAGTACAGCCCTTCGGCCCATACACACCCGCCGGCCTGGTCCGCAATCTGCGCTTCGTCGAGCAGAATCCGCCTCGGGAGTTCAGCCTCAGTACCGACCAGTTGCGGCGCCGTCCCCCGAACGTGCTCCTCTGGGAACTGCATCGTCCGATCGCCATGGCGGTGTTCGGGATCATAAACCTGTTTCTGGGGATGCTCGCGGCCGAGGCGACCATGGGCATGCGCCGGCCTCGGCAATGGAACACACGAATGGCGATCGGCGTCATCGGAGCCATCGCCTTCTATTCGCTGATGCGAATGGGGTCACCGATCCAATCGTTCCTCCGGGGTGATCCGATGGCATCGGGGATCCTGGCTGCTTGGGGTCCCCTGGCGTTGCCGATGACTCAGGCCCTCCTAATGGGGTATCTGATTTGGAGGCGACGTTCGTGAACGACACGCGGCCCCGCGAGGAACGGACCGTGTCCGACGCCCTGCCGCCCTTCAGCGACAGCCAGAGTCATCGAACCAAGGGATCACGGGCCACGTCCGGGAATGACCTTGTCCGACCGGAGGCGGCTCGCCCGAAGCGAGAGATCGACATCGGCGCGTTCCGAAGGGGCGAGGGGTTTGAAGCCGTCTTGGAGGTGTTCGGCCCATTGATTCACTCCGTGGCGCACCGCTACGCGGTCGACGCCGACGAGGAAGAGGATCTCTACCAGGAAGCCTGCATCCGCATCTACAGCCGTTGCCACACGTTCCGGGACGGCTCGCTCCCTGTCTGGATCTACCTGACTGCGGACCGTTGCTGCCGTAACTTTGACCGGGCCCGCAAGTCAAGGCAGGCTGTAGCGGAGCGTTTCTCCACCGCGAGCCAGAATGGCCGCCCGCCCACGGGAGAGACCAACCCGTGGAAACACGTGCTCAGAGTGGAAACCAACCTGAGAATCAGACAGGCGCTTGCCCGGCTAAGCGCTCGCCAGGCGCACGCGTTCGTCCTGACTCAGGTCGAGGGGTACTCCACCCGCGAGGCCGCGCGGATCATGGAAACCGGCGTTTCCACCGTCAGATCCAACCTGCGGCACGCAAGGAAGAAGCTGAGGGAGCATTTGGAGGAGGAAGAATGAACTGTCCGGAGTTGACTTCATTGACCAGGGTCGCCGGCGACAGTGCCGATCCGGCGTTGTCGCGACACCTTCGGGAATGCGCCGTATGCCGGAAGGACCTGAAGATTGCCGCAGCTGTCCGCGAGTTCCTGTACCCGGACGCCGAGGTGCCGGCCCGTCTGAATGCGCGTGTGATGGCGCGCGTCCGCGCCCAGGCGGCAAGGCTGATGGGGCGTGCGAGCGCGCTGGACCTCGTCGTCTCCGCCATTCTGGGCAGCGCAGGCGCGTATGCCGCCTTTGTGGCCGCCGGTGGAGGGGGTTTCCTCGCTCCGAATCTGGCTGGTGGGATCTTCACGGCGATCGGCGCAGTCGTCGGCGCGTGGTATCACCGGTGGCGGAGCGGTCGGGAGCGAGCGCGGGTAGATCGACGGATTCTCGGCAGATCACCCGGTGCCGCATCCCTCTCACGATAACTGACGCACGACCCACAACTAGCAGCACTGGCGTAGAGAGGGCTCCTGGGTCACGGATGTCGTGGCCTGCGCACTCTGGATGAGAAAGGGACGGGCCGAGTCGGGTACCGGCACCACCCTCGCGGGGCCATCCTGCGCCACGGGCGCTGGGTCAGTACAGCCGCAGGCCGGGCATCATGAGACCGACGCACCGGAAGCTATGTCTGTCGCGCCATCCCCCTGACCCCAATCCATTCGGGATTGCACGCTTTCCGGTTTGGAGGTGTCTATTATACAGTCGGTCGTTGCATAGTAACGACCGTTCTCACATCCCCGGGAGGCCTTCAATGCCCAGCTCACGCGAAGTCGCTCCCTTTCTCGCCATTTGGGCACTCTGATGCACCCTGGCATAGCCACCCGGTCGCGAGCGTGCCTGGCGGCCTTCGCCGCCTTAGCGGTCATCCTTGGCGGATTCGGTTGTGAATCCGACTCGGCGGGCCAGGCCCGGCCGGCCTCTCTGCGGGGGGTCACGATCCAGGACTCGGCGGGTGTCGAGATCGTCGACAACCAGGCACCGGAGCGATCACATGGGGGTTTCTGGTCGCTGAGTGCAGAGCCGGAGTTCGTCCTGGGTGGGGACGAACACGGCTTGGCCTGGGAAGAGGAATGGGGAGATGATCGCACCCGCGACGAATTGGCTGCGTTGATCTTCGAGGTCAGGGGAGTGGCCCGCTTGGCGGACCGTCGGATCGCAGTCTTGTCTGCGGGGGTCCACCAGGTCCTTGTCTTCGAACTCTCCGGCAGGCTGTCCCGAGCCATCGGAGGCAGAGGGGCGGGTCCCGGAGAGTTCATTCGTCCTGAACACATGCAGTATCTGCCGCCCGACACTTTGGCGGTGTGGGACCACTGGATGGGACCTGTGAGCTACTTCGACACCACCGGCACGCTCCTCACCGAACAGCCGATCGACCGTAGCCGCACCCTTGCGTCGCTGCCGGATGCCACAGCGGAGTCTCGGACGACGCCGCTGCCGGACGGGTCCTTCGTGGTCGCGGTGGAGCACCGGGAACCCGACTTCACGCGCCCTCCCGATGGCACCGTGTTCCGGTATCCGCCCGTAGAGTTTTCGAGGATCGACCCCGCCACATACACTCCTGTCCCGCTGGGGACGTGGGACGGTCCGGAGATGTGGGCAGTGCCAGAGCGGGTTCGTGGGGGGGATCAGCTTCCGGACATGGCGAACCCGGGCATGGTGCTTGATTCGCACATCGCGGTGGGCGGCGATCCGCCGATGGTCTACATCAGCAATGGCGACCGCAACGAGATACTGCAATACGCCCTTGACGGAACTTTGGTCCGGAGCATCCGCCGCAGTGCGGATCCGCTTGCGGTGACCGCAAGGGCGGACCGGGCAAGGAAGCAATACCTGGCGGCACTGGCCGAGTCATTGGGACAGAGCAGCGTAGCTGCATTCAGCAGGGCGCTCCCCCGGAGAGATACGTATCCCGCAGTTGCTGCCCTCGTCGTCGACACAGAGGGACATCTGTGGGTGCGGGAGTGGTCGGCGTCGGAAACGGGAATGCCGGATCAGTGGAGCGTTTTCGGTGCGGAGGGTCGATGGCTTGGCGTACTTGAAGGCCTTACGGATCCGTGGCTCTGTGTGGCGGCCATGGCACCTTGTTGGATCGACAGAGACATGTTCGTGATCACGCGGTTTGACGAGCTGGGGAGGGAGAGGTTGGAGGGCTACCGAATTCGCCGGGAGGGCTGAACTGTGACAATTCTCGCAACGTTGGCGTGGAGCCGCGGAAGCACTGTTGCGATCTTGGGGCTGGTCCCGGTGCTTCTTGCCAGGCTGCCGGCGGCCGGTCAGGAAGCTGGGGAGGTCATCCAGGATTGTGAGGCGTGCCCGAGTGTGATCGTGGTCCCTGCGGGGACCTTTCTGATGGGCTCCCCGGAGGCGGAAACGGCACGGTCGGGGGAAGGGGGGGCAGGGTCCGAGCGCCCGCAGCATGAAGTGACGTTCGCGGCTCCGTTCGCGGTCGGCAGGTACGAGGTGACATTCGCGGAGTGGGATGCCTGCGTCGAAGCCGGAGGATGCGGAGGGTACCGCCCAAGCGACGAAGGATGGGGCCGCGGGAGGCGACCGGTGATCAACGTCAGCTGGCTTGACGCGCAGGCCTACGTCGAGTGGCTCTCCGGCCATACCGGGGAGCCGTACCGGCTACTGAGCGAATCGGAGTGGGAGTACGTTGTGCGCGCGGGCTCGGAGACGAGGTGGTACTGGGGAGACGGGCCCTCGTCGGATCAGTGTCGGCATGCGAACGGTCGCGACCTGGACGCGGATGAGGCTCTGCCCCCTTCTCCCAACCCCTACGTCAGGGCGACGGAGTGCAGAGATGGATATGTGCACACCGCTCCGGCAGGGACCTATGAGGCAAACGGGTTTGGGGTATACGACCTCTCGGGGAACGTCTTCGAGTGGACGGAGGACTGCTTTCAACGGAAGCCCCGTGAGCTCCCCTCGGCGCAATTCAACGCCTATGACGGGGCTCCCGGTGACGGCAGCGCATGGACGGATGGCCTGTGCGAGGCGAGAATATGGCGCGGCGGCTCGTGGGGTTCCACGCAGCCTAATCTGCGCTCGGCCGCGCGCTTTCCTGCGGAATCGGTGACCCGACAGAGTAACGCAGGGTTCCGGGTGGCCCGGGATCTTCGGTAGGGTTGCCCCGGCCTTCCAAAGGACCGCCATGACCACGGGACTTGTGTCTACTCCAGCTGCGGCTCCGCTTTCGACGCCTGTGAACTCGCGAACCTTGGAGACGCCTGATCCGGGCGAAGATCCTGAAGCAGGGTTCCGGTCGCCGCGGGGCACCGGGGACTGCCATTCTGGCAGGTTTTAACGCCGCGCTGGCCAGAGGCTGCCATTTTGGCAGGTAATGGGCGGATTGGGCCCGTGTGGCTGCCATTTTGGCAGGAGGTCTCGTGGCCGATTCCGCGTACCCCACAAGACGCCTCGGATTTACAACTGGTTGCACCCTATGAACTTGAG
>VXLT01000051.1 GCA_009841475.1 Gemmatimonadota bacterium | reverse complement strand
CCCGCAGCTCGGCCACGACCTCCACCCCCGCCGCGGCCACGATCGCGTCCTCGAACTGCCGCTCCTTCACGGCCAGATGAAAGCCCACCTCCGCCGGAACGCCCTCCCCGCCGGTTACGGCGCGCAGCAGCGCAAGTCCCCGCGCCAGCTCCGCAACCGAACGCTCCGGCGCGGTGAAGTCGAAATCCCGCACGACCCCGTCGATCGCTTCCTGCACACCGGCCAGCCCCGCTGCGATTTCCGGGGCCACTGCCTCGCCCACCAGTGCCGGCAGTCCCGTCAGCCTCGTGTCGATTCCGTCGAGGAACCCGGTCGCAGCCGGTTCGCGCTGGTACGGCGGGCGGTTAGCGCCCGGCTCGCTGCCGTCGGCGAGCCGCTCGTACCGATACACCCGTCCCCCACCGCTACGCACGCGCCCCGAAGTCTGCGACCGCTGCAGGCTCAGCCCCCGGTCGGCCCACCGCTGGTAGGTGGTGCCCAGCGACGGACTGTACAGGTTCGCGTCCACGACCACATCGTGCGGCTCTCCCAACCTCAAGCCCCCGCGGTAGAGGAACGGAACGCGCCAGGGCCGGAGCCCCTCGCGCGCGATCTGGTCCGGGAAGCGCGCCGGATCCGCCGCCGCGGCAACCGCCTCCGGGGTCAGGAGGCCGGCGGCGTGGTGATGCCCGTGCCCGTCGCGCGGCGTCCCGTGAAAGCGCGAAACGGCCACGATCGGGCGGTTGAGGCGGATCACGCGGACGATGTCCTCCAGCACGGCCTCGCGGTCCCAACTGCGCATGGCTTCGCCCAGCGACTTGGAGTATCCGTAGTCCACCGCGCTGGTGAAGTAGAGGTCGTCCAGACCGTAGTAGCGGCCCGACAGGACGAGTTCGCGGGTGCGGATCAGGCCCAGCGCATCGAAGAGCTCGGGCCCGATCGCGTTGGCGCCGGCTTCGCCGCGGTTGAGGCTGAGCAGCGCCGTGCGGGCACCCCGGTCCCGGCTGGCCAGGGTGAGCATCCCGGAATGTTCGTCGTCGGGGTGCGCGGTGATATGCAGAATGCTGGACGTCGTGGTGAGTTTGCGGATGCGGTGCCAGGCGCCAAGCGCGCCCGCGTCGACCTGCAGAGCCTCGCCCGGAATGGGTGCGGGGAAGGCGAGAACGCGGTCGAGCGGGGAGCGCGTCTGGGCGCAGGCAGGTCCGTTCGGGAGGGCCGCGGCCAACACCGCGGAGGCCGCGACCCACCAGGCGACATTCGCGCCCCGCCGGACGAAAGCCACGGCCTAGCGTATCAGCATCCGGCCTAGCGGCCGCCCGCCAAGCAGATGCAGGTGAAGGTGGTAGACCTCCTGTCCGCCGTGTTCCCGGCAGTTGATCATGACGCGGTAGCCGTTCCGCGCGACCCCCTCGTCGGCCGCGAGGTCCGCCGCGACCCGCAGCATCCGGCCTAGCACGGCTTCGTCGTCGGCCGAGACGTCCGCGAGCGTGGGGATTATGCGGTTCGGCACGATCAGGATGTGGGTGGGCGCGAGCGGTTGAATGTCCCGGAAGGCGGTCACGAGATCATCCTGGTGCACGACGTCGGCGGGGATCTCGCCGCGAACGATCCTGGAAAAGATGGTGTCTTCGGGCATGGCGAACGGGGGTGGGAATATGGGGACGACAGTCGGGATGTGGTGGAATGGTAGCATCCAACGGGCGTCGGCGGCGAGGGGTCCCATTGCGCCATGTATTTGCCCCCTGCCCTCTGCGATCTTCGGTGGCGATGACGGGTTGCGACCGCCGTGGGACAGTCGATACCATTCGGCGGGTCGGAGCCAGGCGCCGACACCGGATTTGGAGGGAAGAATGGATTGGTGGCAAACGGCCGGCCTCATGGCGACATTGGTGCTGACGGGCACGGCCGTGGCAACGTTTGGCTGGCGGGTCCTCCGCCAGGAGACCGACAAGCTGCGCAGCGAGACCGAAAGCCTCCGGGAAGAAAGCCGGAACGCACACGCCAGGATCGGTGGCGAGATCGTGCAGCTCGGCAGCGACCTTCGCGGCGAGATCTCCCGGCTCCGCGAGGACCAGGATGCCGCGCTGGGGCGGGTGCGCGACGAGCTTCGTGGCGAGATGGCGCAGCTGCGCGATGGCCAGGCAAGTCTGCGCGATGGCCAGGCAAGTCTGCGCGAGGGGCTGGGGGAGGTGCGAGGCGAACTGAGAGGGCTCACCCACTCGATGCTGGCCCTGCGGGAGGACTTTCGGGCGCATGTCCTGGCGGGGGCCGACTGAGCCCCCACGGCCTTCAGCTCTACCGCCGGTACCGGCTCTCCAGCGCCTCCCGCCTCTGCCTGTAGCCCGCATGGCGCTGGCGCGACCGGCCACCGGATCGCCGGCGACTGGTCTCCCCGAACGCGGTGAGGTGGACGACCGTGTCGTCGGCAACGAGCGCGCCGGCCACCACCCCTTCGCCGACAACTCCGACGTCCCGGCCCAGCCCGACCCCCGGATGGTCGTCGAGGGACCCGGCCAGGACCTGCCGGATGAGCGCCCGCGCGTCGTCATCGGTGGAGTTGTCGTCCTGCCGCGCCTTCCCCCCCAGCACGTCAATCGCGTAGCTGCGGACGAGCTTGGGCAGGAAGGCCGCGAGGGTGGCCGCCTGGTCGAAGAGGTCCAGGCCGCAGCGCCGGCCTCCCACGATAAAGACCGCGCCCACCTGGTCCGGCGCGGCTTCCACGAGTCCGGCGTAGTCGTCGAGCGTGTCCCGGTGGCGCTCGAACATCTCGCTCATCGCACCTGTCGGCGACTCCGCGTCGAGCGCTGCGGCCTCTTCCGCGATCGAATCCCACACCTGGCCCTGGTCCGACCGCCGGCTGCCGCTGTACCGGAGAGCCTGCCGGACGCTTCCGAGCTTTTCAGCCCGGCCACGCGCGTTCTGCACGCGGTTCGTCACCCCGAAGTCGCGCTTGCTGTACGACCAGCGCCCCGCCTCCACGCACGACACGGGGATGATCGTGGTGCCCTTCGCCGGAATCAGCATGGTGAGGTTGGCGACGCGGTTCTGCTTGGCGCCGACGAGTTCCTCACCGTCCACGATCAGCACGGGTCGGCCGGCTCGGTTCTCGACCGCGAGCTCCGGGACGCTGCCGCCCTCCGAGACCTCGCGGATGGTGACGAGGTCCCGCCGCAAACCCTCCTCGAGAAGCATGTAGCGCAGCGAACTTGTGAGTCCGGAGGTCAAGGGGAACAAGGTCAGTCCGCGGTGGGTGGCAGGTTCGCCGAGCTCCAGGCTGGTGATCGCGGTGCGGAGGTGGCCTGCGGCCCCGTCGGCTTCGGAAGTCTTGACGTGTTCCAATTGGATGCCTCCTGTTATGTTGGCAGTATTGACCAGTACTGAACAGTAACGCTTATTCGACAGTAAGTCAACACTAGTAACCAGTAAACGACAGCCGATGACCCCGCGGGTGCCACCCAGCTACACGGTCGCGGAGCTGGAGGAGGAGACCGGCTTCGACCGGCGGACGATCGCCTACTACGTGCAGGAGGAACTGCTTCCGCGCGTCGGCCGGCGGGGGCCACGGACGCGCTACCCGAAGCTCGTTCGGGATCGCCTGCTCTTCATCCGGCGCGTGAGGGAGGCCGAAGAGGCGGGGACGGTGCCCGCGGTGTCCCTGAGCGAATTCCGGCGGATCTTCGAGCGAGTGTCCCCGGCGCTGGTCGCCGGGGTCGCGGACGGGCGGCTGGCGGTGACGGAGGACCTGGTGTTGCCGGCGCCGACCGCTTTCCGGCTCCCGGAGATGCGAAGGGCGGCGCTGCGGGAGCGGGTGGAGGGGCCGAGGTCGGGGAGAGTGAGCGCGCAATGGTATCCCGGCGAGGTCGCGGAGGGTCGTCCCGGGTTGCCGAGCCCTGCGGCTCCGGCATCAGAGGACCGGGATGGGCTGGCGGAACTGCTTTCGCGACTTCAGGAGGCAGCCAGCCTCAGGTCCCGCGAGGCGCCCCGGCCGATGAACACCTGGACCCGCATCGACATCTCGCCCGAGATCGTACTCTCGGTCAGGAACATCGCCGAGGAGGATCAGGAGTTGGTGGAACAGGTTCTGCGCGCGATGCGCGAGGCCGTTTCCGCCGGGACGCCGGACGCTGCTTCAGCGAGTGGTCAACACGGCGCCCGCGGCTCCGATCAGGCCCGCCGAGAGCGCTGAGACGACGGTCGGCGGCGATAGCCCCGCACCTCCCAGCCAAAGGAATCCGACGGACAAGTAGGCCCAGGAGCCCGCGAATCCGCCGGCCATCTCCCCCCAGCGCCAATCCCGGGCCTCCCGCCGGGGTGGTGCGGGCCGTGATCCCGTCGACGGCTGCGCCGCTGCTGCCAGGCTGGCAACGATCTCTCGCACCCGCGGCTCGCTGATCGCGACCGCCGGTGCCGCGACCTGCCTCAATCCGGTGACGAGGACATCGGTCTCATCGGGGTCCGGCCGGGTGCCCTTGCGGAGCACAACCCGCTCGGCCATGGACTGGATGACACGCGCGCAATCCCGTCGCGCCAGGACGCACACGAGCGCGAACGGGACCGCCGGGGGAGCCAGCGCCAGCCACGGTGGTGAGAGCACGCCGTACATCGCGATGAGTTCGGCCATGACGACCATGGTGGCCAGGAAGGACCCGACCAGGCCCGCGCCCACGGTCCAGCGGGCCGCGTAGCGGCGACCGACAGTGAGGCCTCGGGTAATCCGGCCCGTGACGGCGCCGCCGATGCCGGCGACGATCACGAAGAGCGCAACCGCGATGGGGAGCATCAGGCGGGCGTTGTTGGAAGTTGCCATGTGTTCAAGCAAGACCGTCTCATACGGTCCGGCGACAGCATTGACCGCATACTCGTATCCGACGGGGGCCACCAGGAGCGCCAAACAGGTGCCCAGTGCAAGCGCAGCGAGCTGTCTCCAATGACCGTAACGCATGCCAAACGGCATCTCGCCGTAGAGATCGAAGCGGTTGAGCGCCGCAAAGTACGTGGCGGGTGCCGTCATAAGTGGCAGAGGGAACACCGCCACCCCGAACAGCACCAGCAATCGATGAGTGAACGGTGTGCCTGGTCCGAGGGCTACGAATGCGCCGACGGAGTAAACCGCATAAAGGGCTATGAGGGCGAGGAGGCAGAGACAGACACAATGTCCAAAGCCATTGACAGAGCGTCGGCGAGGGAATGGGGTCCCGCGAGCGGCAGCCTCGACCGTCATGGAGTGGTGCCGCACCCATCGAACGGGCAAATCCTCGGCCACCAGCAGCACCGATAACAGCACAGCCTCCTGCCATCCGACCAATCGCGGCAGCAGTCGAACATCCAGGCCGCCCTGGCCACCTGCGCGGTCGCCGCCGGGGTCTTCCGCAGCGTGAACGGAAGCAGGAGCAGGTTGATCGCCACGGCGACCAGGATCCAGGTGGTTCGTTTCTTCATCATTACGCCCTTTCGTTGTGCCCGATGTTCATCGGAGCTCTGGTGGAAGTTCGACATGGGCCAGGCGTTGCAGGGAGACCGAATCGGTCACGACGCCCAGCATTCCCGAGTTCGAGACCCGCACTGGCTGGAATCCCGGGGGAAAAGAGACCCGCGCGAAGCGGGGCTCGGTGCCGTCGAGCCGGACGGTGCGCCAGTGGGGTCCGTATCCCAGCGGGTGTGAATCACCGTCGAATTCCTGGATCCATACGTGGCCGGGCGCACACTTGAGGTCGACGCCGGCGGGTGCCTCGGTGGGAAAGTAGTCTTCGGCCTGGGAGAACGCCGACTCCGCCACACGGTCTATCGTGGCTGCGTCCGCTCCTGCGCCCCGGCCCTCGGCCTCGATCTGAAACCGCAGATAGGAGAACTTGTCGGACGTTCGCAGGGTGGCGGGCTCCCAGGGGAGCCGGATCGCCTCCGCTTCGCCCGCCCCGGGGGCAAGCAGATGAAGCGACAACGCGATGGGATCGAGAACGGCGATTCGCCCGTCCGGGCATCCATCCCATAGCGGGACCGGCACGAGGCCCGGTGCCTGCGAGGAAGGGCGCCCGGCGGCTCCGGCGAGGTCTTCCGCGAAATCCACGACGATGTCGCCGACGAGGGTCCCCGGTTCATCGGGACCGTCGTCGTCAACGCGCACGAGCCTGCCGTTCCAGAGATCGCTGCCGTGGGTCACTCCAGCATCGAACTGCCCCAACACGGACGCCCCGGACTCACGGAACAGACGGAAGGGATGCCCGAAAGTCACGGTCTCGATGTCCGCGCGCATGCCCCCGAGCCGCGGCATCCCTTGCGAAGAAAGCAGCGTCCCGTCCGCGGAGTAGGTCAGTGCGGTCCTGGAACCGGCGTCCCAGACGGTCACCGCGCCTCCGGCCTCTCCCGACCAGAGGGCACGTGGATACCGAAGCTCTCCAGGACCCTCGCCCGCGGTCCCGAAGTTCGCCACCGGCCGACCGCGTGCGTCGAAACCGTGCAGGAAGGGCGGGGACGCCTTGAGCACCCAGAAGACTCCGTCGACCTCCAGCACGTCCCTGACGTCCCACAGCGAGCCGTCGTCGGGTGACAGCACGGTCATGGACTCCGCGCCCGTCTCGAGCAGCGGCAGATCCTCTGGCGGTTCGGGCGCGCAGGACGATCCACCCACCAGGAGGAGCGCCACAACACACGCGCGGGGAAAGTGGCTCATGAACTGGTCCCCAGCCTCCGGACAGCTGCCTCCACCAGCTCCAGTTCCGTCCCGTGACCCTGGAAGCGAAGCACACCGCCGGAATCGAAGACGAAGATCCAGGGGGTCTTCGCAAGCAGAGAGTAGTCCCGATCCGCGGGGGTGAGCCGCGACATGCTCAGCACGTCCATCTTCCAGCCGAATCGCTCGGCATAGTCCACGGCCGCCTCCGGCAGATCCATGGTCACCGCCAGTCTGCGGACGCTGCCGGCATCGTCGGTCGACGGGTAAGGGGACCACGCCGGTGCGATGGAATCGCAGTACGGGCACTCCGGGTGGAAGGCATACAGCACGGTCGCCGCGCCGGTGCCGTTTGCCATGGGAATGACGCGAGTCGATCCTGCGGCAGTCTCGCCTGCCAGCGCATAGACGGTGTCCCCGACACCGAGAGGCGGAACGGGCGAGGCCGCGCCCGCCTCCGGACGCGTCCGGCTCAGAAGCAGGGCGCCCTGCACACCGATGGCCATCAGGAGAAGCACGAGAAGGACTTTCGAGAAGCGCACGGTATTCGTTTCCACAATTCCGGTCAGCATACGCTGTCGACAATCGTTTTGGCCACGTAGAAGTGTCCGCTACACAACTCTATCTCGGTCGGGGTCTGTCCGAAGACACCGCGCACGAGCCTCCGATAGTTGGATCGGTCCGAAAACCCGAGCGCCACGGCGACGGTTCCGTACGGCTGGCCGCTCCACTCCGCAAGCCGCTGCACGGTAAAGATGCGCACCAGGGAAAGCAACCTCTTGGGGGACGGTATCCCCATAATGGTACAGCGGCGCTGCAGCGTACGCTCGGTTCGATGGCTTCGCCGGGCGATGTCGGACACGGAGCAGGGGCCGGTGGCGAGATCGAGTGCATACCCCAGGATCTCGATGGCGTCGGGCTGTGCCGCCCGGCGGATGCGGTCGCGGAGACGGCGAACACACCGCGCGTCGATGCTGCTCAGGATGGCCGTGTTGATGGCGCCCAGTTCGTCGTCCACGCCAGGAAGGAGGTGGGCCGCGACGGTAATGCCGGTTTCGGTCAGTTGCCGGTCGCGGCACGGATCCGGCCGCGCGTACCAGATAACCGGGATCCGGGACAGCTGGCCGTTCCACGCCGCCCTGGGCCCTGGCGCGTCGGGGCTGCCGTTGTCGTGGAAGGTATCGACCAGCGCCGGCGACCCCGGATGTTGTGCAGCCAGTCCGCCGAGTGTGTCCCAGCTGTCCGCGAAGGCGACCGGGCCGATGATCCGGGACGCGGTGCCGAATTCAAGGGCAAGCCGGGTGCGCTCGCGAAGCCGGGGACACGCGAGCAGCGCGAGGAGCGGGGGGGTGGGCAGACCGTTCACATCGACATCCGGGTCAGGGCCGGGGTCCGGCCGCGAAGGTGACATGAAACTGCGGCCGCGGATCCAACGAATCCGGCTGCAACCCCCGAGACCATGGTGGGCGGCGACACCCCCGCGCCCCCCAGAAACAGAAGACCGACCGACACCACTGCCCAGGCGGCAACGAATCCTGCTGCCATTCCAATCCAGCGCCGCGCGCGGCCGCGAGGCCACGCGCTCCGGGGCGGTGTGGGCCCGGGCGACCCGGCCAGAGCGCCGACAACGGCATCAACCTGCGACTCGCTGACCGTGATTTCCGGGGCTGCTGTCCGCTGCAGCGCCTCGGCCAGCGCCCCGGGATCCGTTGCGCGAACCCCCCGGTCGAGGCGCGCACGCACGGAACCGGCGAATCGGAAGCAGTCCCTCCACGCCAGCACGCACACCAGGGCGAATGGCACGGTGGGCGGAGCCAGGGCGAGCCACGGCGGCGACAGTATTCCCTGCATCTTGATGAGATCGGCTACGATGACCAGCGTGACCATGAACGAGGCGAGCATCCCGATACAGACTGCCCATCGCGCGACGGCGCGCCGACCTGCCGGCAGCCCTGCGGTGACCCGTCCGGCCAGGGCACCCGCCACCCCCCCGGCGACCACGAACAGGGCCACCGCGAAGGGGATCGCGATGCGACCGTGCGGGTCGGCCACCATGCCCTCTTCCGGCATGGCCTCGATGGGTCCCAACACGGCCTCCACGGCATGGTCGTGGACCGCGGGACCCGTGGCGACGACGAGGTACGCCACCGCAGCGAGTGCCCCGAGCAGCTTCCAGTGGCGTGCCCGCACCCCGGGTCCGTGCTCCCCGTAGAGATCGAAGGCGTCCAGCGCAGCAAAGTACGTGGCGGGCGCCACCAGAGCAGGAAGCGGGAATGCCGCCATCGCGAGCATGATCAGGACCCGATACGCGATGGACGTGTCTGACCCAAGGGCGACGAACACCCCCACGTCGTAGACAAGGTACATACCTGCGACCACCAGGAGGGCGGACCCGAGGGCGCGAGGAAACGCGTCGCGATCCGGCCGCAGCCGGAAGAGATTCAACTCTGTTCCCATTGGCGAGCCGTTCGTGGACTTCGGTCTGGAGTTCGGTCCCTATACTCTATAGACGCTCGCCGGCCCGATTTTGGGCGGTCATTTTACGACATATTTTCCAACCACGCCTCCAGGGCATGGCCAACCCCCCTCATGCGCCGCATCCGGTAGAGTCCACGCTGCACCAGGTCCCCCACCGCCCGCCGGCTGACGCCCAGCGCTTCCGCCGTCTCGGCGGTGCTCCGCCCCTCGAGGACACGCAACACGATCGCCTCGCGCTCCCGGTCCGGCAGTTTGCCAAGCGCCTTGAACAGTGCGGTGCGCAGTCGCCGTTGCGCGAGCCGCGCGTCGGCGTCGGGGGTGTCCCCGGGAAGCCGCAAGCAGCTCCGGGTCCCTTGCGCGCAGGCGCGCGAGATCGAGGGGCGGCGTCATCGCGATGCGGGCTTGGGACGGATGGTCACAGGGACCTTTATCCCCCCGAGTTCCCTTCCGCCGCGTTCTCCGCTCCCTCGTCATCGTCCTCCGGATCCTCCGGCGGGCGCGTTCGGCTCATCCTCAGCGTCGCGCCGCCCCGAAACGCCGAACCGCTGCGGCTCACCTCGTGGTTTCCGTCGTACAGGTAGTCCAGAATCGCCTCGTTCCAGGAGAGGCCGGCCTTCGCCACCAGCTCCATCCACGGGCCGTACGCGGTCTCGTCCGGCGCCTCGGTTACGCCGCTCCAGATGGTGATGCGCGGGTTATAGCCGCCACCGCCGCTCGACCCCTTCAGCGGCATTTCGATCAACACGCTGTCCGTCATCGGCAGACGGAAGACCTCTGTGTCGAAATCTGCACCGTAACGGCGATAGCGGTCATAAGCGCGCTGGTTCAGCTCGAAGACGTCGCGGTTGGAGTTGATTCCGGCGGTGATATAGTCGCGAATCTTGAACGCGGCGTCCTTGTGCCGGGGGAAGGCCGGATCGTCGATGTAGCCGAAGCCGGGCATGAACCAGCCCTTGTTGAGGCCCCAGTTGCGCTCGGTGACACGGCCGCTCCGCACCAGCCCGCTGTACTCGGAGAAGAGCTGGACCACCTGATGGCTCGGGTAGCCGTGGGGGTTCAGGAAGATGTCGGGCAGCCAGCGCTCCCACAGCTCGCGGCGGACACGGGACTCCGGATAGACGGGGAAGCTGCCGAATCCCGCGGTCACGTTTACCCCCAGCGACCCGAGGTAGCCGGCGTGCAGGATGTAGTCCGGCGTGATCCGGTAGAGGTCGTAGGCGAGCTGGGCGCCGTCGGGGTTGGTGAAGGGGTGGATGACGACGTTGACCTTGTCCAGCTTGGGCATGTGCTCGGGGTCGGTGAGAAGAAGCTCGGCGTGGCGAAGCACGTGACTCGTGGACGAAACCTCGTTGGCGTGCTCGCGTGCCGAGTGCATCACCGTGGGCTTGAAGGTCGTCGCCTTGACGCGCGACCAGTGGGTCGTGGTGACCGGGGACATGAGGTCCATCGCCCAGGTGGTCCTGCCGAGATAGCTCTCGCCGACGCGGTACATCGTCGCGTGGTCGAACGCGTGGCTCAGCTTGGCCGTCATCTCGTGCCCCTCGGGCGGGGGGATGGGGGTGTCCCACTGGACAATCCTCTCGCCCGTGTACTCCCAGCCGTCGGGCAGCAGGTCGGTCCAGACGGGGAGCGGTTTCGGCACCCCGTTCGCGGGCAGCACGGCGGTCATGCGCGTGGAGTCGGTCGACTCGTGGGTCCAGTAGGCCCGGACGCCGATCTCGCCGAGTTCGTGGTAGGCGAGCGCGTCGGTGTAGAGCCCGGCGTCGCGCAGCGCACCCAGGTTGGCGAGGGTGGCCGCGATCTGCTCGGCCGAGATCATGCGGGCGTCGACGGCGTCGGGGGTGGCCAGGATGAGGAGGGAGTCCCGCTGGTCGGTTTCGGAGTCGACGCGGAGGCGGAAGTCGAGGCGGGAGAGGATGGAGGGGGGGGGGGGGGGCTCGTAGCCAGGCCCCCCCACCACCCCCCCCCCCCCCCCCCCCCCCCCCCCCCCCCCCCCTCTTTTTTTAATGC
>VXLT01000068.1 GCA_009841475.1 Gemmatimonadota bacterium | reverse complement strand
ATCCCCCCCCGGCCCGGCGCGATCCCCACGAGTTCCGTCACGTCCGTGAAGCGAAGGGCGGCGAGCACGGCCCCGGCATCGCGCGCCCCGCCCCCGACCACCTGCCCCAGCGTCACCACCGGCAGCCCTGCGAGCACACCGCCCGATCCCCGCAGGTCGCGCAGACCGCGCTGGTAACCCGGCGTCGTGCGCATGACGTTGTGAAAAGGCCGCACCGCGGAGAGCGCCCCGGCGGCGTCCCCGTCCCTCGCGGCCCGCAGGGCTTCGTCGAAGAGGTCCTGGCCCTCGACAGGGAACACCGGAACCAGCTGGCGCAGGTCCTCCAGCCCTGAGGCTGCCGAGTCGGTGTCGTTGCCCGCGAGCAGCGCCTGCACATGCTCGACGCGCGCGGCGACGTTGCCGGGATGGCGCGTCGCGAGCAGGCCCAGCGTGGCGGTCCGCCGGGCGACCGCTTCCGCACTCGTCGAATCGGCGTCCAGCGACGCGAGCGCGTAGAGAGCCCTGGCGTGTCCCGGAGCCGCTGCCAGCGCCTCGTCCAGCGCCGCACGCGCCGCGGCCGGGCGTTCCGCCGCCAGATGGATGTCCGCCATGATCAAACGCGCGGCGGGATCGCGGGGATCGAGGTCGACTGCCCGGCTCACCGCGGTCCCGGCTTCGTCCAGGCGTCCCATCCGCAGGTACGCGAGTCCCAGATTGGCGAATCCGGCCGCCTCGCGCGGGGCCATCTCCACCAGCCGCCCGAACTCGGCCGCGGCCTCCTCCAGCCGGTTCTCCTCCAGGTGCGCGAGCCCGACCGCCCGGATGGTCTGAAGCTCCACAGGGTCCGGACCCGCGTCCCCGCACGCTGCCAGCCCCGCTCCCGGTATTGACAGAACGATCCGCGCAATCAGGCGCGCGGCCGTCGACCGGGAAGGAGTCCGGGCCCTGCGGCCACGTAAGCCGCGGCCACGCACGCCAAGCGAAACTGTAGTGTATGCTTTACAATATGTCATGTTCTCTTTACATTTCTCTGCCACCGGACGCTCGTGGCTTCGCGCGAACCTGTCCACAGCGCCCCCGGCCTGCCGCTATCCGCGACCTTGCCGCACGGTCACCACCGCACCGGCCGGCACCGGGCCCGTTCGCGCCACCCGTCCCGTTCCCGGCCAGCGCACCAACACACTGTCGGCCGCGGGCGCCTCTCCGATTCCGAAGATGAGCGGCGAGAGCGCCGACTGCGAAAGATACGACGAGCCGGTGGCCACGAAACGCCGCTGCACCCTCCCATTCACGTAGACGGTAACGAGCGCGCCCAACGCGTCGCGATTGGGCGGAAGCCCCTCCAGGCGGACGCCGATCCCGGCCGCCCCCTCCAGGTCATTGCGAAACAGCCTTGGCCGACCCCCGTTGACTGTCACCAGCAGGTCGAGATCGCCATCGCCGTCAATGTCAGCCGTGGCAACGCCGCGCCCCACGAGCGCCTCCCGGAAGTCGGACCCCACCGCGTCGCTGGCGTCGGTGAAATCGCTCCCGCCCACCCCCAGAAACAGCTGCGGCCGCTGCGCGAACGTCTGCTCCCGCCTCACGGCATTGATCCCCGGCTCGATGTGCCCGTTTGCAGCCACGATGTCCGGCGCGCCGTCGAGGTTGTAGTCGGCGAACGCCACGCCGAACGTGAGCGGCACCAGAGTCGGCCGCGAAAGACGCGCGGCCCCCGCCCGGTCCTGGAAGAGGTCTTCGCCGATCCGGGTGAAGAGGGCAAGCGGCTCGTGCGCGAAGTTGCCGATGACGATGGCCCATTGGCCGTCGCCGCCCAGGTCCGCGACATCGATTCCCATTCCTGCACGGGCACGTCCCGCTTCGTCAAAGGCGACGCCCGCGCGCACCGCGATGTCGGTGAAGGTGCCGTCCCCGTCGTTGCGGTACAGAAAGTTGCGCTGCGTGTCGTTCGCGACCGCCAGGTCCGGCCAGCCGTCCCCGTTGAAGTCCGTCACCGCGACTCCCAGCGACTTCCCCTCCGGATTCCGGACGCCCGCCTGCTCCGAGATGTCGGTGAAGGGCGCCTCTCCCCCCTCGTTCCGGTACAGCCGGCAGGATTCTCCCTCGTACTGCTGCGGCGTCGCGTACGACTTCGTCGTGCCGTCGATGGTGGTGAAGAGGTCGGTCCCGGGGGTCCAGCGCACGTAGTTGCACACGAACAGGTCGAGCCATCCGTTGAGATCGGTGTCGACCCAGGCGGCCGCCGTCGACCAGGCCGGAGGCCCTTCCGGCGGATCGCCCGCCACCGCCAGTTGCGCGGTTACGTCGCTGAAGACGCCGCCGTCGTTGCGCAGCAGGCGGTTCGGGCCGACCGCGGTGAGGTAGATGTCGGGGTCGCCGTCGCCGTCGTAGTCGGCCACGGCCGCGCCCATTCCGTAGAGGGAAAGGCCGAGCCCCGCCGCGGTGGTCCGGTCCTCGAAGCTGCCGTCTCCGAGGTTGCGGTAGAGGCGCTGCGCCGGGCGCTGCCCCGAGCCCTCGTGGCCGGGCCACCAGTCGGAATTGACGAGGAGAAGGTCGGGCGCGCCGTCGACATCGTAGTCCAGGAAAGCGGCCCCGCTGCCGAGCGTTTCGGGCATCCATTTTTCGCCGAAGGCACCGTTCTCGTGCTCGAAGTCGATGCCGGCCTTGGCGGCGATCTCCGTAAAACGCATCCCGGTTTCGGGGGGTGCGTCCGGGCCACCCGCATGGGGCGGCTCTGCATACCCGGGTCTCCCTGCTTCGAATTCACCGCGCTCGCAGGCGGCAACCGACAGCACGATGGCGATCGCGAACAGCGGCACGGGCACGCCAGGAGCCTTCCACGGGCCGCAGAGGCACCTTGTCGGCTCGCCCGTATCCCCTCCCGTCCCAGGGGGTCTGCCCGCCCTGGCGGCCCTCTGCGGCCTCACCGGATGACCTCGAGCCGGTGCACCGGGATCTGCTGCGCCATGATGTTGGCTCCCGGGTCGCGAGCCCGGTAGGCCCGCGTGATCTCCTGCGCGGCCTCGTCGATCCCGTGGTAGAGGTAGGCGGCCTCGGCCTGCGCGGCCTCGTTGTCCCGCCCCAGCGCCCGCAGCGACAGCATCCGGTGGTAGTGGGCGACCCGGTCTTCAGGATCGATCGCCAACACCCTGTCCAGCGCACCGAGCGCGCCCGCGTACCGCCCGTCCAGGAAGAGCGTCCTCCCGAGCGAGCGCCACGCCGCGCGGTCGTCCGGAAACACCTCGAGCACCCGCCGCAGAGCCTGCGCGGCCTCCTCGTAGCGGCCATCCTCCCGGAGCGCCTGCCCCCACACCCAGGCGGCGCGCGCATTCCCGGCCTCGATCGCCTCCACCCGGGCGAGCGCCTCGAAGACGAGCACCAGGTTGCCCTCCGCGAGCGCGGTGCGCGCCAGGTTCAGCGGACCATCGATCCGCCCGGGCTCCAGCATCTCGACGCGGGAAAAAGCCTCGGCGGCCCTCCTGTGGTCTCCTTCGAGGAGAAGCGCGATCCCGTAGTCGTTGTGGCGCGTCCAGTCCACGTTCCCGACCGGCTCCGCGCGAGGCCGTTCCACCGGCCTGTCGCCCATCCGGGCGCGGTCGGCCACCCCGGCCGTCTCCCCCGCCAGCGCGCCGCCGCCCGGGGTCACCAGCACCCGCACCGAGTCCGCCGTGATCTCCGTCACCGGCAAATCCGGCACTGCGTCGAAGCCCCCGAAACCCGAGGGGTTCGTTTCGAACGCGAACTCGGTGTACACGCGGTCGAACTTTCGCCACAGCAGCCGGGCACTCACCGTCACCTCCGACCCGGCCAGCTCCGGCGGCAGGGTGAGCTCGTAGTGGGCGACATCGGCGGACCCGGGTCCGATCACGTTCGCGTAGACGGTAGCATGGATGTCCTGCGCGTTACGCTTGCGGATCGCGTTGCCGTCGCGGTCGACCATCACCGCCTTGAAGGTGTGCGCGAAGGGGTCCAGGTGTCCGTCGTCGGCCAGCAGACCGCTCGCAGCCAGCCTCCGCCCGTCCTCGTCCGTGACGGTGAACTCGATCCACCCCTCGTTCGAATCGTTGGTTCCCCCCGGGAAGGTGTGTCCGACGCCCAGGTTCCGGACAACGACATCGAAGGTGACAGGCACCCCGGCCGGGACCCCGGACCCGCGATCTGCGAGAACCCGCGTCGCGCCCGCGACACCGTCCGCCTCCGGCATAGCCGCGCCCGCGCCCTGTTCCGCTGGTCTCGGCACCGCGCCCGCCGCCCCGACCCGCACCGCGAAAACGTCCACCCGGAGCTTCTCCGCGCCAAGAAAGTCCTCGATCCGGCGCAACGTCGCGGTATCGCCCCTCAGGTAGGGGAGCGCGGTGTTGGCTCCGAGGAACCGGTGCGAGCGCACCATCCCGTTCGCCGCCGCCATGTCCCCGCGCGGTGCGGGCTCGAGCGGCATGTGGCAGTCCTGGCAGACCTGCCCGGCCGGGGGCAGATAGAAGGTACGCGCCGCGTTCAGCGACACGCCGCTGTCGTCCCAGCTGTCGAACTCGTTCTGGCCGCGCAGCCAGCGGTAGTTGTTGACGGGCTCGCTGAGGCCGACCTTGTGGCAGGTCGCGCAGTACGTGCTCTCGCGGAAGAAGGGCTTGAGCATGCGCGTGGAGTGCACGGCCGGCCGCGATCTGATCACCGCGTCGTGGAGTAGCCCTCCCAGCGATCGCGGGGGCGATCCCGCGAAGATATAGGGGCTCTCCGCAGCGTCCGCGATGTTGTAGTTCCCGTTCCCGGTGCGGTCGTGCAAGTGGTCGATCGCGTGGCAGGAAAGGCAGGTGAGGCCCGCCTGCGCCGCGGGCGAGTTGCGGTCGATCTCCCGCCCCATCCCTCCCGCGAACAGCAGCACGGGGTCGTGGCAGCCGCTGCACCACTTGCTCGCGGCCCGCCCCACGCCACCTGCAGCGATGCCCGGAGACGCCAGGTGGCGGTCGATCCAGCGGTTGGATTCCCGTGGCTCGGACCGCATTGCGGCGATCGTCGCCTCGTAGAACGGATTGTTGAATGACGCGAAGCGGTGCGCTGAAGTGGCCCACTGGTCGACGATGTCCGCGTGGCACCGCTCGCAGCTTCCGCTCCCGATGCGCGTCTCGCTTGCGAAGCCGCGGGCCTCGGCCTCCGCCCGGATGGCCCCGGTGCCCACGGCTGCCCCATCGCGCACCAGAAAGTCCGCGGCGAGGAAGTCGCCGGTCGTGGTTGTGGCTGGGGAAGGGAAGAAGGGGCTCTCGGGCGGAACGGCCCCCGTCGGCACCCATCCGGACGGCCCGAAGTCGCCGCGCAGCATACGGGCTGCATCGCGGTTCACGCCGCCGGGGACGCCCACTCCCGGTCGGGCGGTCGCCTGGCTCGGTTCGCCGCCTGCCGTGGCGGGCCGCTCGCCTGCCTCCCGGTATGCGCCTTCTCGCATCGCCAGACCCCCGTGAACGATGAACAGCACCAGGCTCGCTGCCGTGCCCACGCCCAGAAAGCGCGCCAGGCGAGTTGCCGGAGGGCGGGTGTGGCTCACCGCCCGGTGCGCCGCATAGCCGGCCAGCGCCAGCACCGCCGCCCCGCTGTGCAGCCACCACACCCAGCTGTTCCCCCGGGTCGCCGCCTCCGAGAAGATGAAGAGGCCGGTCACCACAAGCCCAACCCCGACAGCGGCGTACGGCACGCCGGTCCAGGCGGCCTCGTGGTGGAATCGCCGCCAGACCCGGGGCAGATGTGCGATCAGGAACGCCGCCATCAGGACGGCCAGGAGCAGCCCCGCACCGGTGTGAGCGAGAAGCAGCACCTGGTAGAACGGTGGCAGAGTCGCTTCATCCAGCGCGAACGGGTCGAGTCCGACCCGGTCCGCCAGCCGCACGAGGAGCAGGTAGAGGGTGTCGGCCAGCATGAATCCCGCCAGCCCGACCGCGACGGCGAGCAATCGCTTGAGAGTCGCCGGCAACAGGGACGCCAGTTGCCGCCGACCGCTGGCGCTGGTGCTGGTGTTCAGAGTCGGCTCCGCCATCCGGTGTGAAACCCTTTCCCCGTCCTACGCGTCAAAAACCTAGGAGCCGGGGTCCGATCTGCAACAAGCGGGTGCGTTTTCTGCATGGATTCCCATGTTTTTCTGCATGGATTCTCATGTGGATCGACTCATTGCTTGCTTGACCGGATTCCGCGCCCTATTGTGACGTGGATCAGTCCAACTACCCTCACCGGGTGACCGAACGTGCGAAGGCAGCTGGCTCGGCGACTTGGCGGGTGTGTTCATCCCCGCTCTTCCATTCCGTCGTCGCGCGCGTTCGCGTCCCAACCGGGTCCGGGGGGGCCCGGTCCCGGCGGGGTCTCTTTCCAAGGAGGTGTCCCATGACCAAGAGGATGTTTTTGACGCTCGGCCCGGGGTTGCTCGCCCTGGCTGTAGCATCCACGGTGTCGGCCCAGCAGGGCGGCACCGTGATGGGAAGGGTCACCGACGCCTTGAGCACGGAGCCGCTGGCCAACGCCCAGATCAGTATCGATGGAACGACCCGCGGCAACCTCAGCAACGCAGAGGGTCGCTACATCATTCTGAACGTCCCGGCGGGCACCTACACCGTGCGCGTCCGGATCCTGGGGTACGCGCCGGCGGAGCAGGAGGTGACCGTCACGGCGGAGGGCACCCACATGGTGGACTTCGCTCTCACGCAACAGGCAATCGAAATCGAGGCAATGGTGGTGACTGCCCTGGGCCTGGAGCGGGAGGAACGCGCCCTCACCTACCCGGTCCAGACCGTCAAGGCCGATGTTCTGGAGCGGACGCCCGAGGTCAACCTCGTGCAGGCGCTGCAGGGACAGTCGGCCGGCATTCAGGTCGTTCAGTCGAGCGGCCGCCCGGGGGCGTCGTCGACCATCCAGATTCGCGGGCAGTCGACGTTCACCGGGTCGAGCCAGCCGCTGTTCATCATCGACGGCATACCGGTGAGCATCGACCTGGACGCGGAGTCGGGAGGCAGCATCTACGGGCGCGGGCAGGCCGGCAACCGGGGCATGGATTTCGACCTCACGAACATCGAGGAGATCTCGGTGCTGCGGGGCGCCGCCGCCACCGCGCTCTACGGGTCGCGGGCGTCCGCGGGCGCGGTCGTCATCACGACGAAGCAGGGAACGCCCGGCCAGCCGATGCGGTTCGAATACTCGACCTCCTACCGCATGGACAACCCGATCATCGAGGGTTACGTGACCGACTGGGCCGCGGGGCGCGATCGCCTTCTGTGCAACGGCATCCGGCAGGTTGACGGAGGCTACTGCCAGTCCGGGTACCCCACCGATTCGGGGTTCGAGACACGCACCATCACGAGTTCCAGCTATCCGGGATGGGGTCCCCACAGGGACAGCATACCTGCCGAGGTAATCGCCGCGCTCGGTGAGGTGGTCTTCGAGGACTCGCGCAGCCAGTTCTACCAGACGGCGCAGACGCTGGACAACTCGCTGCGAGCCACGGGCAGCCTGGGAAGCGCGGGGTCCTTCACCTTCGGGATCTCGCACCTGAACCAGGGCGACATCACGCCGACGGGGAAGCTCGAGCGGCTCAACGCGACCGCGAACGTCAGCCTGCAGATGTCCGACAGGCTTACCTCCACCACGAGCGTCCAGCGGATCAACACTCGCAACCCCTGGCCTCACGACTCCTGGGTCAGTGTCCATCACAACCTGCTCCATATTCCGCCCAACGTCGACATCCGCACGGCGTGGAACGAGGATGGAACACCGGTGATGTGGGGCTCGAACAGTCCACACTACCAATGGGTGGCCGAGAACGAGTACAGGGACAGCAACGTCAACCGCTGGATCGTGTCGCAGCGCTTTTCGGCCAACGTCGTGTCGGGGATCCGGATAACGAATACGGTCGGCCTGGACACCTACCTCGACGAGCGGCGCACCTTCCAGAACGAGCGGCCGTGGCGAACCGCACAGGGGCTCAACTCCGGGTACACACAGCAGGAGAAGCTCAACCGCACGCAGCTCAACAACGACCTGGTGCTCAGCCTGGACGAGACGCGGCTCGCCGATGATTTCAGCATCAGCGGGCTGGTCGGCGGCAACATCTGGATGACCGAAACCAGCCGCATCACCGGCCGGGGCAGCACCATCGTCATCCCGGACTACTACAACGTCGAGAACTTCCAGGACCAGCGGGTTTTCGCGGCCCTGCCGGAGAAGCGGCGGCTGCTCGGGCTGTACGCCCAGGCTACTCTCGACTACAAGGGCTGGTCCTACTTCACCCTGACCGGCCGGAACGACTGGAGTTCGACGCTCCCGAAGGACGCGAACAGCTACTTCTATCCGTCCGCGAGCGTCGGCGTCATCTTCACGGACGCGCTCAACTGGCACCCCGGCTGGCTGCAATACGGCAAGGTACGCCTGTCGTACGCCAAGGTTGGGAATGACGCGCCGCCCTACAGCCTGTCGTCGCGGTATTTCTCGGCGAGCGCTCCGGGGGTGCACCAGGGGAGCTACCAGTTCGACCCGACGACGATCACCTTCCCCTTCCGGGGACAGGTCGGATTCGTACAGGGTACCCAGCTCGGGAACCCGCTCATCCGGCCCGAGTCGACGACGGAGACCGAAATCGGACTGGAGCTGCGCGGGTTGAACAATCGCGCCAGCCTGGACGTGTCCTACTACAGCAAGAAGAGCTACGACCAGATCTTCCGCGTTCCGTCATCCGCGTCGAGCGGCTACACCTCCATCGTCCGCAACGCGGGCGACCTTCGCAACGAGGGGTGGGAGGTTACGGTCCGCGGCCGGCCGATTCAGACCCGCGACTTCACCTGGGATCTGACCGCCAACTGGACACGCAACGAGAATTCGGTCATCGAGCTTGCGCCGGGGATCGACAACCTGCACCTGGCCGGCTACTCATGGCCCAGCATCCGCATCATGGAGGGACTCCCCTACGGGGTGATCTGGGGCTACGGCTACCAGCGCAACTGCATGCCGGAAACGGGGGACTACTGCTTCCCGGACCAGCCGAAGGGCGCGCTCATCCTCGGTGACGAGAACTGTGCGAGCGTTCGCTTCAACCGGGCAGGCGACTGCCACGGCCTTCCCATTCGCACGCAGCGGCAGTTGCCCCTCGGGAGCGCGCTGCCGGACTGGCTCGCGAACTTCAGGAGCGTCTTCCGCTACAAGGGTATCGGGCTGTCGAGTCTCTGGGACATCCGCAAGGGAAGCCAGATCCTCAACTTCGAGATCCAGTACACCACTGGCCGGAACGGACGGCACATCCTGACCAACGACCGCTACCAGGAAGTGGTGATGGAGGGCATCAACCAGACCACGGGCCAGCCGAACACCCACCCGCGCATCAAGGATCCGACGTACTACGAACTCGTGCACGGCTACGACAAGCACGAGGGCCAGATCGAGCCCGGCGGCTTCGTCAAGCTGCGCGAGGTGACGCTTTCGTACGACATCCCGAGGTACACGCTGGACCGCATTGGCGTGGACCGCGCGACCGTGTACGTGATCGGACGCAACCTGGGGATCTGGTCGGACTTCTCGATGGGCGACCCCGAGGGCGACATCTCCGGGGGCGTGAACAGCGCGTGGCAGTACTACCGCCACTTCCCGGCGCCGCAGACCCGCGGACTGACCTTCGGCGTCCGGACGAGCTTCTGACCATTGGCACCCGAGAGAAAGGAGGAGAACCGTGTTTGATATGAAAAGATCGTGGATCACCCGGTCGGTTTCGGTTGCGCTCCTGGTCGTGCTGGTGGGCGGCTGCGAGAGCTTTCTCGACGTCAATACGGACCCCAATGCGCCGGTGAATGCGCGCGTGGATGTCCGTCTGCCGGCGATCGTCACCGGGATGGTGCATACCGTCTACTACGGCGACCCGGGGCAGTGGACCGTCGAGTGGATGCAACAGACCTCGTACAACCGGGACTCGCGTGGCTATGACGAGATCCAGCTGTACGAGGTGCAGGACAACTCCGCGAACGGGGCTTGGAACTTCCACTACGCCACCATGCTGAACGAGCTCAAGCTCATGGCCGAGGAGGTCGACCCCGAGGCGGAAGCCGCGTATGCCGGCCTGGTGCAGTTCCTGACGGGCTGGATGTGGGCGTACACGACGGACCTGTGGGGGCCCGTGCCCTTCACCAACGCACTCGACCCAGCACAGCCGACACCGTCGTACGATGACCAGCTTCCGACCATCTACGGCCAGGCGCTGGCGATGATGGACGAGGCGGTGGCAACCATGAGGCAGCCGAGCCTGAGGAAGCCGGGTGCGAGCGACCTGCTCTTCGGCGGCGACATGTCCCGCTGGGTCAAGCTGGCGCGGACGGTTCAGGCCCGGCACCAGCTGCGCCTGGCGTACGCCCCCGGAGAAAACGCGCAGGAACGCGCGCAGGCGGCGCTGGCCGCGCTCTCCGAGGGCTTCACCAGCAACGCCGACGACGCCGTCTTCGAGTATCCGGGAGGACCCGGTTCCCGGAACCCGCTTTGGCGGTACATCGACCGCGGCCTGCTCTTTACGGCGAGCGGGTTGACGGTCGAAATGCTGATGGAGCGTAACGACCCGAGGCTTCCCATCATGGTGGAGCCGACGATCAGGGACATGGAGAACGGGGAGATCGTCTATCGTGGCCACTACAACCACGTGGACACGGAGGACGACTCGACGATATCCGAGGTCGGGCACTTCTTCACCGCCGAGGACGCGCCCCTGAACGTGGGCACCTTCGCCGACGCGAAGTTCACGGAAGCGGAAGCGCGGCTGATCGTGAGCGGCCCCGGGGCGGCCGACGGGCCCTACCGGGAAGGCATCCGCGCGATCATGCAGAAGTGGGGCGTGGACGTGGCCGACATCGACGCCTACCTGGCCGAACGGCCGTCGCTGGCGTCGGTGGCCAACCCGCTCGAGGAGATCATCAGGGAGAAGTGGCTCGCCAACTACCTGACGATCGAGCCCTGGAACGACTGGCGCCGGACGGGATATCCCCGGATCGACCCCGTTCCGGGCGCCTTCCTGCCGTCGATCCCGGTGCGAATCCGTACGCCGGAATCGGAGTTGGCGAGCAACCGCGCGAATGTCGATGCTACGGGGGTCGACCCCGGGCTCAGGGGCATGCTGTTCTCTGGGTCGTCGGTATGGTGGGGTGGATCGCCGCCGGCCGGCGTGAACGGGGGGAACTAGGTGGAATCCCGCCGGCCAGGCCCCCGCGATGCTGGTTTCCAGCGTCGCCCGGGCCAGGTTACCGGCGGGACGGCGCACCTCTGCAGGGGAAGCGGAGAGCCCGCCCCCCCGATCC
>VXLT01000303.1 GCA_009841475.1 Gemmatimonadota bacterium | reverse complement strand
CCCCCTTTTTTTAAATCCCCCGCCCCCCCCCCAGATCTCCACGCGTAACCGCGCCGGCAGCGTCACATGTGTAACACCCCCCGGGCGGGGGCCACACGACCCCGACGCCGATCGCCGGTCTGCGGGCCGTGAGGGTTCTTCAGTCCTACAGAAGCTCACTCGGCAGCTGGTACCGCCACTACGCAGGCTATGACCCGCTCTTCACCTGGTGGGCGAAGCAGCCGTTCGAGGAGGCGGACGGCGCGCTGGGGCGCTACCTGTCGACGCTGCGGGTGCGGGTCGTCGGCTGGCCGGAGGGCGGCGAGGAGCCGATCGTCGGCGATCCGATCGGGGCGGACGGGATGGCCGCGGACCTGACCCGCGAGATGATGCCGTACACGCCCGCCGAGCTGATCGCGCTCGCGAACGAGGAGTTCGCATGGTGCGAGGAGGAGATGCTGAAGGCGTCGCGCGAGCTGGGGTTCGGGGAGAACTGGAAGGCGGCGCTGGAGCACGTCAAGACGCTGCACGCGGAACCCGGCGGTCAGCCCGCAATCGTCATGATGCTGGCGCACGAGGCCATCGACTTCATCGAGGAGCGCGGGTTGGTGACCGTGCCGCCGCTGGCGAAGGAGGTCTGGCGGCTGGAGATGATGTCGCCGGCGCGGCAGCGGGTGAGCCCGTTCTTCCTGGGCGGCGAGGTGATCCGCGTCTCGTTCCCGACCGACGAGATGACCCACGACGAGAAGCGGATGAGCATGCGCGGGAACAACACCCACTTCTCGCGGGCGACGGTGCACCATGAGCTGATCCCCGGGCACCACCTGCAGGGCTTCATGACCGACCGCTACAACTCCCACCGGGACCTCTTCGGTACGCCATTTTGGACCGAAGGCTGGGCGCTCTATTGGGAGATGCTGCTGTGGGACCTGGGCTTCCCGTCGACGCCTGAGGACCGCGTCGGCATGCTCTTCTGGCGGATGCACCGGGCCGCCCGGATCATCTTCTCGCTGAGCTTCCACCTGGAGGAGATGACGCCGGACGAGGCGATCGCGTTTCTCGTCGACCGGGTCGGGCACGAGCCCGCCAACGCCACCGCCGAGGTGCGGCGGTCGTTCAACGGCAGCTACTCGCCGCTCTACCAGGCCGCGTACATGCTCGGTGGCCTGCAGATCCGCTCACTGCACCGGGAGCTGGTGGGCGGTGGGCGGATGACCGACCGCGAGTTCCACGACACGATCCTGCAGGGGGGCAGCATGCCGATCGAGATGGTGCGGGCGCGGCTCCTGAGCGCGGCGCCGGGGCGGGATTTTCGGGCGTCGTGGAGGTTTTATGGGGACCCGATGTGAGGAATTCATATAGTTTTCGATAATTTTGGAATCGGAATATATAAATTAGTATATTACGAGGCTTGGTGTAGGCGAAACTACCCTGCCAGCGGCTCTCCCCTTGCTGATCGGGAGGACGGCGTGTAGCATTATTGTACTACGTCCGGGAGCGACTAATGGTTCGAAGCGTCAAGTTGAGAAGAATGGGGGGATCCGTCGGGGCTACCCTGCCCAAGGACATGGCGGATCGCCTCCACCTTGAAGCCGGAGACGAAGTGCTGGCCGTCGAGACCGCAAACGGCATCCTGCTGAGCCCCTACGATCCGGATGTGGAGGAAGGCCTGGCGATCGCGATCGAGGCCCAGAAGCGGTACCGGGGCGCGCTTAGAGAACTCGCGAAGTGACCCGGGAGGAGCCACGGTGGGTTCCCCGCCTGGTCATCGAGGCGGTCCATCTCGACCAGATCCGTGAACACGGCGGCCTGATCGGCATCCGCGACGAGAACGCGCTTGAGGCGGCGCTGGCGCGGCCAAGGCAGAGGTGGACATATGAACCCGAGTCGGACCTGGCGCGTCTGGCCGCTGCCTACGCCTTCGGAATCTGCACCGCCCATCTGCTGCGCGACGGCAACAAGCGGATCTCGTTCCTGGCCGCCGTCATCTTTCTCGGTTTGAACGGATTCGATGTTGTTGCGCCGGAAGACGAAGTGGTCGGGCGGATGGTGGCTTTGGCGGCCGGCGAGCTGGATGAGCAGGGGGTCGCCGACTGGCTGCGGGGACGGATCAAGCCTCGGTCAGTTGACTGACCGGGGACCTATTCCGCGGACTGCCACGCCTCAAGCAGCTCCACCTCGATCTGGAGCATCGTGTCCATTGTGGGCGGCCCCGACGGGGGTGGCATTCCCCGCTTGCGCGGCCCGGCGCGCGGCGTGCCCCCCGGCCGATCCTCCTCGGTGAGCGTGTTCCACCACTCCAGGGTGTCGCGCATGGTGTCGGCGACGGGGCGGCTGGTGTACCCGGCCGCGATGGCGCGGGAGATGTCCAGCATGTTGGCGCCGGCCGAGGGCCCCGTGCGCGGCCCCCAGATCGGGAAGAAGACGCCCTGCTCGGCGAGGAACTCTGCGTCGATCCAGTGGAAGACGGCGTCGCTGCCGTTCACCTCGCGGCAGACCTCCAGCATGGTGCCCATGTTCAGCGGTTCGGTCGGGCCGAGGCCGTTGAAGACTCCCCCGATTTCGTTTTCGAGCATGCGCACGATCCAGCCGCCGAGGTCGCGCGCGTCGATGAACTGGATGGGGTCCTCCGGGGTGCCGGGGGCCGCCACGTCGCCGCCCATCGACACGCGCACGGGCCAGTAGGTAAGCCGGTCGGTGGTGTCGCCGGGCCCGACGATGTAGCCGGGGCGCACGATGTTGGCGCGGTCGCCGAAGACATCCTGCACCGCCTCTTCGCAGAGCGCTTTGAGGGGGCCGTAGGTCCGGCCGGTCACCTGCTCTACGGTGGGGTCTTCGAGCCGGCCGACTTCGTAGTCCTCGGTGATGCCGTCGGGCGTGAGATCCTTGTAGGCGGAGATGGACGACACGAACAGATAGCGGCCGGAATCGGCCAGGAGCTCGGCGGAATCGCGGACGTGCCGGGGCACGTAGCCGGAGTTGTCGATGACCGCGTCCCAGCGGCGGCCCTCCAGCGCCGCGAGGTCGCCGTCCCGGTCGCCGACCAGCTTCTCGAGCTCCGGGAAGAGATGGGTGTTGGTGCGCCCGCGGTTGAAGAGGGTGACGGTGTGGCCGCGCGACAGCGCGTACTCCACCGTGTGGGGGCCGATGAATCCGGTGCCGCCCAGGACCAGGATGGTCATGGGGGCGGGTGGGCCGCCGCCCCCGGCGCACGCGGAGGTGCCGGTGAGGCCGAGGCTCAGGGCCCCGGCCGCCGCTGCCGTCGTCTTCAGAAAGTCACGTCTGTTCTGCAGGTCCGTCATCTGGTTCCCCCCCCAGTGGTCCTGGTACGTGTCAACGCGCGCCGCCGGCTCAACTGATCGGCCGCACCCGCTTCTTCAGCACGAACAGCCCCTCCTGCATGCTGGTCACGATCACGGTGCCACTCGGGAAGAACGGGTAGTTGCTCCAGGCGCCGCCGAACCCCGATCCCTCCTTGTAGGGCGCGGTGTCGAAGTATCCGACTTCGCGCGGGTTCTCGGGGTCGGAGATGTCGAGTACGTGCAGGCCGTAGAGGTAGTTGGCCTGGTACATCAGGTCGTCCCTGATGTAGAGGTTGTGGGCGCTGGCGGGCATCGACCCCATGAATTCCTTGACCAGAACGGGGTCCTCGAGATCGCTGACGTCCCAGATGAGGGTGCGCGTGGTCTCCGCGTTGCCGGCGATCACGTCCGCCTCGTCATCCTGGAAGAAGTAGCGGTGGTCGTCGGTGAGCCAGCCCTGGTGGATGTACGCCGGGTTCGGCGAGGAGGGACTCGACACGTTGACCGGGTTGTCCTTGTCGGTCACGTCCTCGATCTGGAAGTTCCGGCCGCGCGAGTTGAAGCAGATCTCCCGTCCCTGGTACCGTTCGTCCGGGCCCCGGTAGATGACGCACTGGGTGTCGTGGATGCCGCGCTCCTGAACGGCGGAACAGCCGATGAACTCGGGATTCTTCGGATCGTCGATGTTGATCATGTGAAGGCCGCCGCCGCAGGTGTCGCCGGCGCCGCCGCCGCCGATCGTGTAGGCGATCCCGGTCTCCTCGTTGATCGCGATGTTGTGCGAGCTGCCGATTCGTGTGTAGTGCACGTCGGGCTCGAACAGAACTGGCATCTCGTCCGGGGAGATGTCGCGCAGACGGGTGAGGTCGAGGATCTGCAGGCCGTGCTCGCCCGCGCCATCGGCCACCACGAAGGCGTGGTCCCTGTACGTCTTGATGTCGCGCCAGAGCTGTGACGGCGGGGTGCCCCAAGGCTTGGGCAGGTCGCCGACCAGCATCGGATTCGTGGGGTCGGTGATGTCGACGAAGGAGGTGCCGTCGTTGCGTCCCACCAGCGCATACTCGCGCGCCGTCACCGGATCGGTCCAGCCCCAGTTGTCGTTGGCGCGGACGCCGCGGGTCCGGCCTTCCGCCCGGAGCAGCGAAGGGGGGATGTACGCCAACAGCTCGACCTCGCTGCAGTCGAAGGGGCCGATCTGGCCCTCCTCGGGGCAGCGGCGCTCCTCGCCGACGATCGGCGCGAGCATGTCCGGGTCCGTGACGAGCATCCCCATGTCCTCCCAGCCGGAGCCGGCGCGCTCGAAGAGGTGGACCGAACCCGCCTGGTGGTGCATGCCGGGCGCGGTGACGGCGGCGACCGAGGCGTCCGCGGCGACGAGGCCGCCGAAGCGGTCGCTCTCGACCGTCATCTCCTGGGGGAGCTGGATGCGGCGCGGCTCGGCGGCCAGGGAACCGTCGGCCTGGGCCGCATACACGAAGGCCGAGCCGAGTTCGTAGCCGCGCGTCGTGGGCGCACCGACCCACACGTCGTCCCCGGCGAAGGCTACGGTCGTGCCGAAGCGGTCGCCTTGGCCGGCGTTTGCGAATGTAAGCGGGTCGCCGGCGGGGACGTACCGCATGAGGCCGGCGTTCCAGGTATGCGCGTAGAGCGCCCCGCGTGAGTTGTTTGCGCCCGGGGCGCCCACGAGGAGGCGGTCGCCGGACGCCGCGAGGGCCGTCCCGAAGTTCGCGTTCGACTCGGTGGCCGATTCGAGAGCGCCGGCCATCTCCCAGCCGCCGTCCACCAGGGTGTAGTGATAGACGCGGCCGGTCCGTTCCTGGCCGTCGCCGTCGCCGTTCCAGTTGGGCGCGCTGACCAGCAGGCCGTGCTGGGTGAAGGCCATCGCCGCGCCGAAGCCGTCGCCGGCCGTGCCGTCGCCGGGTTGAAGCTGGCCGCTGCGCATCCACTGCCCGTTTGCGTCGCGCTCGTAGACGTAGACGACTCCGTGGGGCGGCTCTTCCTGCTGCGCTCCGGGCCTGCGGCGGGGGGCCGGGGCGGCCCCGGTAACTGCGACGAGCAGCCAGTCCCCGGCCGCGGCGAGGCCGAGCCCGAAGTCGGTGCCGCAGTATCCGTCGTATCCGCATCCCGGCGACAGTCCGGCAATATCGTCCCCCTCCACCATCCCCGTGGCTCCCCATCTACCGCCGGTGCGCTCGAAGACGTGAATCGGACCGCCGCGCTGGCCGATGAAGAGCGTGTTGCCGGACTTGGCCAGCAAGGTGCCGAAGCCGTCCGCCCGCTCGGGATCGGGAGCCCGCAGCACTGCGGATTCGCGCCACTCGCCGCCGGCCTTCCGGTAGATGTAGACAGCGCCCGGGCGGAAGCTGGTCGTGGGCTCGGTGATCAGGATTTCACCGTCTTCGATGACCACGGAGTGGCCGAAAGCGCCGGACTGGGCGGTCAGCGGTGCGGCGGTGGCAGCGTAAAGGGCAAGAGCGGCCAGGACGGTGAACAGGCGGGCGAAAGGGACGCGGTCCATCGGATTCTCCTTCGGTTGGCGATTGACTTCCGGTCCGAGCGTAGCGCCGCGGCCGGGGTGCGCGCAACCGTGCACGGCACGCCGATTCGAAAGGAAGTCCGACTGGGAGCCTGGAAGCCGGATGCGCCAGGGCCCCGAAGGAACCACCTCCGGGGCCCGGCGTTGCGATAGCCCAGCTCCCGCGGCAGGACTCGAACCTGCGACCCGACGGTTAACAGCCGTCTGCTCTACCAGCTGAGCTACGCGGGATTGCAAAACTGCGGCGACGGAAAATCGCAGCAGGGCGCAGGCGCGTCAATGGCGAGTGTAACACGGCTGCGGTTGATTCCTTGCAGCGAGGATACCCATACTTCCACGCGTGTCGCAACAGCGGCCTGCCCCGCCTGCGCCTTTCCCATGCATGGAGGCCCTTCCATGACGGTCCGTGCGTTTGTCGCCGGAATCTGTCGGAGTCCGCTGGCGCTTGTCCTGTGTTTTGCGGTCGCTCCCGCGCTGGTCAGTCCCCATGTATGCGCGCAGGAGGCGGAACGGGGGCATGTCTTCGAAGGCCATGTGCGCGACGCGGGGACAGGTGAGCCCCTTGCGGGAGCGCAGGTATCGGTGGTCGGGAGGGGAACCCGGGCGGTGACCCGCGGGGACGGGACCTTCCACCTGACCGGGATGGCCGCGGGCGTGCATACCCTTCGAGCCGATCGCCCGGGATACCGGGGCGTCACCGTGGTAGTAGTCGTGGGCAGCGCGCGCGCTCGCCGGGCGGTGGCCGAGTCTGCGGAGGTCGTGATCGAGTTGTCCCCGTCTCCCATCGCGCTGGAGGACTTCGTGGTGACGGCCACGATCAGCGAGCGCGCCGCAACCGAGGCGCTCCGGCCGGTCAGCGTCATGACGGGCGATGTGTTGCAGCGCCAGATGACGGCGACCGTAGCGGGGACCCTGGCGTCAATGCCGGGTCTGGCCGCCACGAGGATGGGTCCATCGGTTGCACAACCGGTGATCCGGGGACTGAGCGGGGACCGGGTACTGATGCTGGAGGACGGGACTGCGGTCGGGGATGCCTCCAACCAGGGTGCGGACCACACCACCGCGCTCGATCCGTCGTCGGCACGGCGGATAGAAGTTGTGCGAGGTCCGGGCGCGCTGCTGTACGGGGGCAACGCGCTGGGCGGGGTCATCAACGTCATCCGCGACGAGATACCGACTGCCGCGCCCCACCACCTGACGGGCGCGGCGACACTCCAGACGCAGACCGCGACCGGCTCGCTGGCTGGCAGCGCGTCCGCCGTTTTCGCCATCGCGGAGCGCGTGCCGCTGCGGGTGGAGGTGGCCGCGCGGACGGCGGGAGATTTGAAGACGCCCGCCGGCACACTTCTCAACACCGACGGCGAACTGTGGAGCGGGGGTGCGGGTACGGCCTACGTGGCCGACTGGGGTCGCCTGGGGACATCCTTCCGCGGCTACCGCAACCACTACGGCATCCCGGGCGGTTTCGTGGGTGGGCACGAGGAGGGGGTGCGCATCGAAATGGAGCGCGTCTCATCAAAATTCCGGACCGTGGCCGATGAGCGGCCGGTCGGGCCCTTCCACAACCTCCGCTTCGACGCGACTCACACCTGGTACACGCACCGCGAGATCGAAGCCGCGGGCATTCTGGGCACGCTCTTCGAGCAACAGAACGCGAGCGCGGACGTTCTTGCTCGGCACCGGAGGTGGGGACCGTTTGCGGCAGGTGCGATCGGTGGCCGTGTGTCCTGGGAGGACTTCGGATACGGGGGATCCCTGTACACGCCGGACACGCGGCGTCTCAAGGCGGCCCTGTACCTGCTCGAGGAAGTCGACCTGGGTTCCGTCCAGATCGAGTCGGGGCTGCGCTACGACTGGACCCTGGCCGATCCGGGGGAGGATCGGGTTTCTGACATTGGTGAGATCCGCGACCGCAGATTCCACTCCCTGTCCGGGTCGTTGGGTGTCCTTTACAAGTACGCATCGGGACTCGTGCTCGGCGCCAGCGTGGTCCGGGCGTTTCGCACGCCCGACGTCACCGAACTCTATTCGGAGGGACCGCATCTGGCGGCCTACGTCTTTGAAGTTGGAAACCCGTCTCTGGAAGGCGAGGTCGGGACGGGGCTCGATGTCTTCCTCCGCTTCGAGTCCGGCCGGTTGAGGGCCGAGGTGACCGGTTTCCACAACGACATCCGGAACCACATCTACGGAGAGGACACGGGCCGCCTGAGCCGGGTGCTCCTCCCCATCTATCAGTTCCGGGGGAGCGACGCAGTGTTCAGCGGCTTCGAAGCCGGCGTGGACGTTGACGCGGGACGGGGGGTTGCGCTGGAGGGAGTGGCCTCATCGGTGCAGGGCAGTCTCAAGGGCACCGGTCAGCCCCTGCCGCTGGTTCCACCGCTCAAGGGACATGTGGCTCTGAAGTATGAGAAGCCGTCGTGGTATGTCAGGGCTGAGGCCGAGATGGCGAACCGGCAGGACCGGGTTGGCGAATTCGAGACATCGACGCGCGGCTACACCGTCTACAACGCCGCAGCAGGGGTGCGGTTCACGCTCGGCGGGCGTCTGAGCGTGCTGACCGTGAGCCTCGTCAACGCCGCGAATACCGAGTACCGCAACCACCTCTCCCGGGTGAAGGAGATCATGCCCGAGGCCGCGCGGGGTCTGAACGTCAACTATCGCGTGGTGTTCTGACACGGGCGTACTCCGGCCTTGGCGCGCCCGCAGCCGTGCCGTCCCCGGAGGCCGGACGGGAACCATGGTCCCCGCGCCGCGCCGTCGGCTTCAGGTCGAGTCGAATCAGCGCGCCAGCCAGGCACTGAAGCGCTCGTTCAGTTCGTCCTGGTTGTCGACCCAGAACTCCCAGTCGTATCGAAGCGCGCGATCCAGGTTACCCGGGCTGGCCGGCATGTGGGGTGCCATGTCGACCCCTGCGACTACATGGGTGGTCACCAGTGGCACGCCTGATCTGCGCGCCGGAGAATAGGAAATGCGGCGGCCGATACGCGCCAGCGACTCGGCGCTGGTGCTGAAGGCCACGTATCGCAGCGCCTCATCCAGCCTCGGTGTACCCGCGACGATCCCGACCTGGCCCACGTCCAGCAGCTGCCCGTCCCAAACGATCACCAACGGCTGGTTTTCCAGGATCCGGGCATTGAAGATGCGGCCGTTGTACGCCGTGCTCATGACCACTTCCCCGTCGGCCAGCATCTGCGGCGGCTGGGCGCCCGCCTCCCACCAGACCACGGCGTCCTTGATCGTTGCGAGCTTGGCAAAGGCCCGGTCCAGGCCCTCCGGCGTCTCCAGCGTGGCGTACACCTCGTCGAGCGGCACGCCATCCGCGATCAGGGCGAACTCCAGGTTGGCCTGCGGTACCCGCCGCATCCCGCGGCGGCCCGGGAACTTCTCCAGGTCGAAGAAGTCGGCCATTGTGGCGGGCTTTTCGCCCGTAAAGTTCTCGTCGTTGTACGCGTACACGGTCGACCAGTACAGATTGCCTACTCCGCATTCGGTCTGGCTCTCGGCCGCGAAGTCGTCGGCCGCGGGAGTCCCGTCGGGTCCGGGAGGCAGATCATCGATGTCTATCAATTCGAGCAGCCCCTCGTCGCAACCGCGCACGGCATCGGCCATCTCCAGGTCGACCACATCCCAATGGATGTTGCCGATGTCCACCTGCGCCCGTATCTGGGCCAGGCCGCCGTTGTAGGCCTCCATGCTAACACGGATGCCGGTCGCCTCGGTGAAGGGAATGTTGGCGCCTTCGTTGACGGCGCGTGCGTAGGAGCCGCCCCAGGACACGACGGTGATCGACTGCCCGGCGGCGGGATGGAGCGGGACGCTGGAAAGGAGCAAGACGAGCCCCAGCAGTCCGTGGATAAACCCGCGTGAGCACCGAGAGCGGCGAAGCGCCACTGGCAGCACGGCCACAGCCCGAAAACGTCTCGCGGCTCCATTTTTCATTCCGTTCTCCTTCATGCTTGAGTGCGCACCGCCACAACGAAACAAGTCGCGATTCGAGGCAATGAAGCTACACGTTGAACCGCACGTACACGATGTCCCCGTCGGCCACCACGTAGCCCTGTCCCTCCACCCGGAACCGCCCCGCCTCCTTCACCGCCTGCTCCGATCCGTACTCGGCGAACACCTCATACGGGATGACCTCCGCGCGGATGAACCCGCGCTCCATGTCGCTGTGAACGCGCCCCGCGGCTGCGCGCGCCACCGTGCCCCGCCGGATCGGCCACGCCCTCACCTCTTCCGGGTTCGCCGTAAAGAACGAGATCAGGTCCATCAGCTCGCAGGTCGCACGGATGAAGCGATCCAGCGTCGGCTCGGCCAGCCCCATCTCCTCCAGGAAATCGGCCTGGTCGCCGGGGTCGAGGGTCGCGATCTCCGCCTCGACCTGAGCCGAGAGCACCATTGCAGCGCCCCCCATCTCGCGAACTTCTGCACCCAGCTCCGGCCCAACCGGTTCCCCGGCGCGATCCTCGTCCACATTCACCGCGACGAGCAGCGGAAGGTCGGTGAGGAGCCCATAGCCCTTCAGGAACGACCGGTGCAGCACATCGGGGGACAGCAGCCGCAGTGCCCTGCCGTCCTCCAACGCTGCGACGGCCGTCTCGAAAGCACCGATCTCTTGCACATGTGCACGCTCCTTGCGCAATCGGTCCAGCCGCCGCTCCACCACGCCGAGATCCGCGAGCACGCACTCGGCGTGAAAAGCCCCCAGGTCGGCCAGCGGATCGGGCGAGCCTTCCACAGCCGGGTTGTGGAAATCGCGCAGCACGAGGCAGATTGCCTCCCGGTCGCGGATCTGATGCAGCGCGCCGGGCGAGAGCACCTGCCGGGCGGCGCCATGCTCACCGGGGACGTCGCGCAGGTTGATCGTCGCGTGCGTGGTCCGCTTGGGCGAATAGATGCGCGAAAGGGAATCGACGCGGGGGTCGGGCACCCGCACCGTGCCCACGCGCACCTCGCCCCCGTACCCGACCGGGACGTTGAGTCCCGTCATGGCGTTGAAGAGGGTGGTCTTGCCGGAACCGCCGAAACCCGCAAGGACGAGCCTCATCGGCGGGCCGGCTCTCCGCGCACCGTCATCACGGTCGATGATCCCAGGCCGCCCCGGCTGGCGGCCCCGGCCCGCAAAGCGCTAACCTCCTGGCGTAACGAACACATGGAGTAACGTTGCACCGGCGCTCGGCCCCACGGCAACACTCCCCGGTCGAGACCGTCAACTCATCCCGCTGACGGCGGTCCGAGGGTCCCTGCAAATGAGTAGAGTTTTGGAGAAGAAAGCCCCCCGCGGCGACCACGCCCGCGCCTCCGGTGATGTTCGCGATCCCGGCTCCCGCCACCACCTGTCCCGGCGCGGCTTCCTGGCCACGAGCGCCACGGGACTCACAAGCGCGTCTCTCGCGGCCTGCAGCGGCGCGCCTTCCGGCGCCCCGGAAGGTGGCGCAACCGGCGACCCGGCCGCACGCTCGACCACCCCCGCCACCCCCAG
>VXLT01000294.1 GCA_009841475.1 Gemmatimonadota bacterium | reverse complement strand
GATGGGGGCCGCGGCGGGGACGGGCGGCCGGGCGGGGCTGCCGAGCCGGGCGAGCCGAAGCGCGGGCCGGGCGGCGGTGAGCCCGACTGGGTGATCCGCGACCTCTCGTTCACGGTCGCGCCGGGCGAGAAGGTGGCGATCGTGGGGCACACGGGGGCCGGGAAGACGACCGTCATCAACCTTCTGATGCGGTTCTACGAGGCCCAGCGGGGACGGATCCTGGTTGACGGTGTCCCGATCGACCGGCTGCGCATGGCGGATCTGCGCGACCGGATCGGCCTCGTCCTGCAGGATATCTTCCTGTTCAGCCAGTCGGTCGAATACAACGTCAAACTGGGATCGGGGGAGATCGACGCGGACGCGGTGGCGGCAGCCCTGGACGCCGTCGGAGCCACCCCGTTCGTGGAGCGGCTCCCCGAACGCTCCTCCCACCCCCTCGGCGAGCGCGGCGCCAGCCTTTCCGTCGGCGAGCGCCAGCTGCTCTCGTTCGCCCGCGCGCTGGCCTTCGACCCCCCGATCCTGGTGCTGGACGAGGCGACCAGCTCCGTCGACTCCGAGATCGAGGCCCGAATCGAGGAGGCCACCGACCGTCTGATGCGGGACCGCACCTGCCTGGTCATCGCCCACCGCCTCTCAACCGTCCAGGGTGCGGACCGCATCCTCGTCATGCACGGGGGCAAGCTGGTCGAGGAGGGCACGCACCACCAGCTCCTCGAGCGCGAAGGCCTCTACCGCAGGCTCCATGAACTCCAGTTCGTCGGTGCCGCCGCATGACCGTTTGATGATGGAACGCTGAATCTGATCACCGAATCCGCGCAGGGGTCATTTCCCGACACGCGTTCCTGTGAGTACTATGCACAAGCGGGTCGGTGCAGATCGGCGAACAGAGGTCAGGGCATTCCGCGGTCCAGTGCGGATGCATCGCCTCCCCAATGCAGCGGAGACTTATTCCACGGACTGCTGATTTGGAATACGGGAAACACATAAGGCCGGACGCCGGGATCGCCGACCTGGATCTGGAATTGGCGCAGTCGTTTCTCGCCGGTGCGGACCGGCCCGGCGAATCCGCCGTCGACGCCCTGCGCCGCCTCGGCCTGATCGATGGCGATGCTGCCGACTGGGGAATCACCCACGCCGCATTGCTTCTCTTCGGGCGTCCGCCGGCGCGCAAATGGCACCCGGGCGCCGGAATCCGGGTGATGCGGGTGGCGGGAACCGCGCGCATCCTCGGCCAGCGCCAGAGCACGACCTGGATCGGACACGCCGACCCGCCGCTTGCGCGAGCCGTCCCCAAGGGCCTTCAGCTGATCGCGGAACAGTGCCGCCAATCCGAGCCGCTGCTCGAACTGCTGCTTGCCGACATGCCGGAGTACCCCGGCGGAGTGCTGCGTGAGGCCCTCGTCAACGCGGTCGCGCACCGGGACTACGAACGGTCCAACAGCGAGACCGAGGTGGTGTTCTTCGACGACCGCGTGGAGGTGTCGAGTCCGGGCCTTCTGGCGGACGGCGTCACCGTGCCGGACCTGACGAGCGGAGAAGCGGTTCACGCAACGCGCAATCCCCTTCTGGTGAACGCCCTGGTGGCTGCGGGGCACATGCGCGCCCAGGGCAGCGGACTGCCTCGCATGTTCAGGGCGATGAAGGAGAGTCTCCTGACGGAACCCCGCTTTGCGGCCCGCGGGGGTGTCTTCACGATCACCCTGCACAACGAACCCGAGGTCGCCACGGCCGGACCGGGCTGGAAGCACGTGGTGGGCGGCCTCGGCATCGACCGGGACCAGAAGCGCGTGCTGCTGGCGCGCCCCGACGGGTTCACCCGGGACGAGTTCCTGCGCTTGAACGCGGTGCCGGCGGGCCACGCGGACCGGCGCATCCGGGACCTCGTCGACAGGGGAATCGTCAAGCCCGAATTCATCGATGACGACGGCGTCCCGGCTTACTACCTTACGTCCGACCTCGACTCCACGAGATGGTTTCTCGAGGAGCGCGTACCCCGACTGCGCAAGCACTTCCGCATGCGCTCACAGCTCCGCAGCGCGGACTACCGGGAACTCTTCGAGGTCAGCTACCCGGTCGCGCGCCGCGAGTTGGGGCTCCTCGTTGAGTTGGGTTTTCTGCGTGAAGGCGGACGGGGCCGGTCCACGCACTACCTGCCGACGGCGGGCCTGAGGAAGTAACTTGGCTTTCCGGAAGTAATCCGGCTTCCCCTACGTAGCAGCAGGACAGACCCACCCTTGAAAGGAAGGAACCCATGTTCGCAGCTATCGCTCTCGTCCTCATCGTCATCGGCGTGGCGGTCTACCTCATGCCGTCGCCGGACCCGAAAATCCCGAACAAGCTGGCCGGGCTGGGCCTGTCGGCCTTGGGCGTCGTACTCGTACTGATGAAGGCGGTCGTGATCATCGGCGTCGGCGAGGCCGGTGCACAGCACTTCCTGGGCGACGTGAAGCCCAACGTGCTCGAGGAGGGCGTTCACGTGATCAATCCGCTCGCCTCGGTGGAGCGGATGTCCATCCGCGAGCAGTCGTTTCCCGACCGGGGCGGTGTAGAACAGATCGAGGCCCAGACCTCGGAACAGCTGAACGTGACCGTGGAGGTGTCGATCCTGTACAAGATCCCTCAGCAGAAGGTGCCGACCATCTACGCGGAAATCGGCAGCGAGGCCACCATGGAGCAGGCAGTCATCCTCAGCGCCGTGCGCAACGGGGTGCGCGACGCGGTGGCCACCAAGTCGATCAACGAGATCTTCTCCCCCGAGCGCCGCGAGTTGGCGGTCGCGATCAGGGACGAGATTCAGGCGAAGGCCGAAGAGCGGATCCAGGTCGAGACCGTCTTCGTACGCGACATTCAGGCGCCGCCGCGGGTCCGCGAAGCGATCGAGCAGAAGCAGGAGCGTGAACAGCAGGTCGCGGCCGAGGAGTTCCAGACGCAGATCATCCAGGAGCAGGCGCGGCAGCAGGCCGAAGAGGCCAAAGGGATCGCAGAGGCCCAGCGCATCATCTCGGAGGGGCTGACGCAGGAGTACCTGACCTTCTTCTACATCCAGCAGCTCTCCCAGATGCCCGAGGGTTCACTGGTCTACGTTCCCACCGAGGGCGGAATCCCGCTGATCCGGAATCTGGGCGGTGGCCGGTAGCGACTCCGCGGCGGGCGAGGCGCCCGGATCTGCGCGGGGATCGGCCGTGCCGGCGCGGAGTGTGCGTGCGCCCGTGCGGCCGGCCCGCAGGTTCCGGCGCGCGCTTCTGGTAGCGGCGGGGGTTCTGATCGCCGCGGCCGCGCTCTGGCCCGGGACCGCCTGTTCCCCCATGTACGTGATCCGCGCCGGGTGGGAGGAGGCGAAGATCCTGCGCGCCCGCCAGCCGATCCCCGACGTGATCCTCGCGCCCACCACCGATGATGTCCTGCGTGGCAAGCTCACCCTGGCGCTGGAGGCACGGGAGTTCGCCCGGGACCAGCTCGGACTCGATGTCGGAGACAGCTACACCAGCTACACCGAGCTCGAGCGCGATACCCTGGCGATGGTCCTCTCGGCGGCCTACCGCGACCGTCTGGCATCGAAGACATGGTGGTTCCCGGTGGTGGGGCGCGTCCCCTACCGGGGCTTCTTCAGCCTGGATGACGCGCTGGTGGCGCAACGCAAGCTCGAAGGAGACGGACTGGACACGTATCTGCGCCCTACCTCCGCCTTCAGCACTCTCGGCTGGTTCGCCGACCCCCTTCTGTCGACGATCGTCCGGTACGACGAGGTGGAGCTGGTGACGACGATCCTCCACGAACTGTCCCACAACCACCTCTTCGTGCCCGGCCAGGTGCGCTTCAACGAGAGCTTCGCGACCTGGGTGGGCAGAACCGGCGCGATCGAGTTCTTCTGCACACGGCCCGGCGGAGGCCCCGACACCGTCTGGTGCAACCGCGCCCGGGACCGCTGGCACGACACCATGCGCTTCTCGGTCTTCCTCGACGGGCTCGTGGAGGACCTGGAAGCGGTCTACGCAGACACCCTCGCCACCAGCGGCGACAAGATCGCCGCCCGGGAAGCCGTCTTCGAACGCCACCTGCACCGCTTTCGCGACGAGGTTCAACCCGGGTTCGTTGCCTTCAGCTTCGCCGGGTTCGCGCGCCAGCCCCTGAACAACGCCACCCTGCTGAGCCGCATGCGCTACTACCACCGTCTGCCCGACTTCCAGTCCCTCCTGGAGGCGCACGACGGATCCCTTTCGAATGCCGTCGAATCCTTGCGGACGGGTGTGAAAGCCGCGGACGACCCCTTTTCCCTGCTCCCGTCCGCCGGCGACGACCGTTCTTCCAAACCCTCTTCCGGGCCTGCTCCCCCACCCCCCGGACTGCAAAAGAGCTCCGACCTCTTTTAGCTTTCTCGGTTGATTGTCCCGTTCGACGGCCCGAGCGCCCCAGCGAAACCCGAGTCGCGGCATGGAACCGCACTGTTGCTCCAGCACCTCTTCGGCTATGCCCGCGGAAGCTGACAAGGCGTACGACCCCGTCGCCGTCGAGGCCAGCTGGCGGGCGCGCTGGGACCAGGACTCGACCAACTCCTTCACGCTTGAGGAGCTTCGCACCGCCGAGCGGCCTTTCTTCAACCTGATGATGTTCCCCTACCCCTCCGCCGAGGGGCTGCACGTGGGCAACATCTACGCCTTCACCGGGGCGGACGTTTTCGGGCGCTTCAAGCGCATGCAGGGGCACGACGTCTTCGAGCCGATCGGGTTCGACGCCTTCGGGATCCACTCCGAGAACTTCGCTCTGAAGACGGGCGTGCACCCCACCGAACTGATCCCGGCCAATGTCGCGAACTTCCGCCGGCAGCTGCGCCGGATCGGCGGCATGTTCGACTGGGACCACACCGTCGACACGACCGACCCCGAATACTACAAGTGGACCCAGTGGCTCTTTCTGCAGCTCTTCAAGCACGGCCTGGCCGAGCAGAAGGAAGCGCCGGTCAACTGGTGCCCGTCGTGCATGACCGTCCTGGCAAACGAGCAGGTGGTCGTGGGTGCCTGCGAGCGTTGCGGCACGGGCGTGGAACAGAGGTTCATCCGCCAGTGGTTCTTCAGGATCACCCAATACGCGGAGCGGCTGCTGCACAACCTGAAGCACATCGACTGGTCGGATACGACGCTGAAGGCGCAGCGCAACTGGATCGGGCGCTCCGATGGCGCGGAACTGCACTTCCCGGTGGCGGGGACGGATCGCGCGGCAGATGGCGGTTCCGCGGGGGAGGCGTCCAGGCCCGGCAGCCCGGTGGACGAGCCTCATACCGGCAACGCGGGGGACCGGACCGACGCCGGGTCCACGCGGATCACCGTCTTCACCACGCGGCCCGATACCGTTTTCGGGGCCACCTACGTGGTGCTGGCGCCGGAGCATCCTCTGGTCGATGCCGTCACCAGCGATGGCTGCCGTGAAGCGGTGGAGGCATACAGGGCCCGGACCAGCGCGATGGACCTGGTGGCCCGGAAGAAGATCGAGAAGCACAAGACGGGGGTCTTCACGGGGGGCTATTGCGTCAATCCGGCGAATGACGAGCTCGTGCCCATCTGGATCGCCGACTATGTGCTGATGGGATACGGTACGGGCGCGATCATGGCGGTGCCCGGGCACGACGAGCGCGACTTCGACTTCGCCACCACCTACGACCTGCCTATCCCCCGCGTGATCGCGGCCCCGGGCGAGGACGCCGATACGCCGCTCGCCATCGCCTACGAGTACCCGACCGGCACCCTCGTCAATTCGGGCCGCTACAACGGCCTCGACGTGGATGCGGCCAAGAGGGCGATCGTCGCGGATCTGGCCGTGCGGGGATTCGCTGAAGCCAAGGTCACCTACCGCCTGCACGACTGGTGCATTTCGCGCCAGCGGTACTGGGGGCCGCCGATCCCGATCATTCACTGCGATAGCTGCGGTCCGGTGCCGGTCCCGGAGGAGGACCTTCCCGTTGTCCTCCCCCATGTGGAGGACTTCCGGCCCGACGCGACCGGGGTCAGCCCCCTGTCCCGGGTCCGGGAGTGGTACGAAGTGCCCTGCCCCTCGTGCGGCGCCGGCGCGACGCGCGAAACCGACGTCTCGGACACCTTCCTGGACAGCGCCTGGTACTTCCTGCGCTACCCCTCCACCGACTTCCCCGACCGCCCCTTCGACCCCGAGATCACCCGCCGCTGGCTGCCCGTCGACTGTTATATCGGCGGCAACGAGCACGCCGTGCTTCACCTGCTCTACTCGCGTTTCGTCGTCATGGCGCTGCACGACATGGGACTGCTCGGTTTCGAGGAGCCGTACGACCAGTTCCGCGCCCACGGCCTGATCATTCGCGAGGGCGCCAAGATGTCGAAGAGCAAGGGGAATGTGATCATCCCCGACCCGATCATCGAACGCTACGGCGCCGACACCTTCCGGCTTTACCTCATGTTCCTCGGTCCCTTCGTCGAGGGCGGGGACTACCAGGACCAGGGGATTTCGGGTCCGCACGGCTTCCTGCACCGCCTGTGGGAGTCGGTGGTGGCGGGTGAACGCGAGGCGGATGGTGGGAATGCCGTCGACCCGGCGGTCGAGCAGAAGCTGCACCAGACGATTGCGCGGGTGACCGAGCAGGTGGGAAGCCTCCGCTACAATACGGCGATCGCGGCGATGATGGAGTTTCTCAACGCGGCGCGCGCCGGGGGGCGAACGCCTGCCCGCGCCGAGATCGAGCCCCTGGTGTGCCTGGTGGCACCCTTCGCGCCGCACATCGCCGAGGAGCTGTGGCGGCGGCTGGGCCACGAGGGAAGCGTATTCGACGGCGCCAACTGGCCGGCGTTCGATCCCGCCAAGGCGGCCGAAAGGGTCGCGCGGGTGGCCGTGCAGGTGAACGGACGAGTGCGGGGCACGGTTTCGGCACCCGCGGGCGCGGACACGGAAGCCGTAGTGGCTCTGGCCAGGTGCGAGCCAAACGTCGCGCGCCACCTCGAGGGCAAGGAAGTCCGCCGGACCATACACGTGCCGGACAGGCTCCTGAACTTCGTGGTCGCGGAGGCGGCGGCGGTAGGGGGCGCGTCCGGATGAGCAGAACTTGAACAGGCGGAAGCGAGGCTGACGCATGTCCCAGGCCGTGGCGGGGACCACCATCGAGAAGCTGGCAATCGACACCATCAAGGTCCTGGCCATGGACGCCGTGCAGGCCGCCAACTCCGGCCACCCGGGCACGCCCATGGCGCTCGCCCCCTTCGGCTACGTCCTCTGGACCCGCCACCTGCGGCACGATCCCCGCGCCCCCGGCTGGGTGGACCGCGACCGTTTCGTGCTCTCCGCCGGCCACGCCTCGATGTTCCTCTACAGCCTCCTCCACCTGTCCGGCTACGACCTGTCGCTCGACGACATCAGGAACTTCCGCCAGTGGGGCAGCCCCACCCCCGGCCACCCCGAGTACGGCCACACGCCCGGCGTCGAGACCACCACCGGCCCGCTGGGGCAGGGTGTCGCGAACACCGTGGGGATGGCGCTGGCGGAGCGCTGGCTCGCGCATCGCTACAACCGGCCCGGCCACGCGATCGTCGACCATCACACCTACGCGCTGTGCTCCGACGGCGACCTCATGGAGGGGATCTCCCACGAGGCGGCCGAGATTGCGGGGCACCAGCGGCTCGGCAAGCTCATCTGGGTCTTCGACGACAACCGCATCACGATCGAGGGCGCCACCGACCTGGCCACGGCCACCGACCAGCGCAAGCGGTTCGAAGGCTACGGGTGGCACACGCTGCACGTTGAGGACGGCACGGACACCGCCGCGATCGACGCCGCGCTCACCGCCGCCCGCGCCGAAACCGACCGCCCCTCGCTGATCGTGATGACCACGACGATCGCCGAAGGCAGCCCCAACATGGCGGGCACGGCCGACACGCACGGCGCCCCCCTCGGCGCGGACGAGATCGCCGCCACCAAGCTCAACATCGGCTACCCGTCGCTGGAGCCCTTCCATGTGGAGCCGGCCGCGCTGGAGCACTGGCGGGAACGCGCGGGCAGCCGGGCGGGTGCGCACGCGGCGTGGTCGCGCCGCATGGAAGGCTACCGGGCGGCCTTCCCCGAGCTGGCAAACGACTTCGAAACGACCGTCGCGGGGGAGCTGCCGGACGGCTGGGAAGAGGCCCTGCCGGATCTGACCGCCGCCCCCGCCACCGCCACCCGCAACCACTCGGGCAGGGTGCTGCAGGGCGCGGCCGGGGCGATTCCCACCATGATCGGGGGCTCGGCCGACCTCGGCGGCTCCAACAAGACCGACATCGCAGGCGGCGGGGACCTCCTCGCCGACAACCCCGGCGGCCGCATCATCCACTTCGGGGTGCGCGAGCACGCGATGGGCGCGGTCATGAACGGAATGGCGCTGCACCGGGGCGTACACCCCTTCGGCGGCACCTTCCTCATTTTCTCCGACTACATGCGCCCCGCCATCCGGCTCGCCGCGCTCATGGGGCTTCCGGTCACCTACGTGTTCACCCACGACAGCATCGGCCTTGGCGAAGACGGCCCCACGCACCAGCCCATCGAGCAGCTCGCCGCCCTCCGCGCCATTCCGGGCCTGCTGGATCTGCGCCCCGCCGACGGACCCGAGACCGCCGAAGCCTGGCGCGCGGCGCTGAGCTATCGGGAGGGCCCGTCGTTCCTGGCGCTGACCCGGCAGACGGTGCCGGTCATCGACCGAGGACCCGGCAAACCTGCAGCCACCGGCCTGCACAGGGGCGCCTATACCCTCAGGGATGCAGTGTCCTCCCGGCCCGACGTTGCGATCATCGCCTCCGGCTCGGAGGTGGGAATCGCCCTGGAGGCCCGCAAGACGCTGGCCAAACAGGGAATCGGGGCAAGAGTGGTAAGCATGCCCAGCTGGCGCCTGTTCGCGGCGCAACCCCCCGAATACCGCCGACAGGTGCTTCCCGACGATGTCTTCAGGATCTCCGTGGAGGCGGGGAGCACGATGGGCTGGGACCGCTGGGTCGGCTCCCGGGGCGCGTCGATCGGGATCGATCGCTTCGGAGCCTCGGCACCCTTCCGGGACATTTATCGCCGCTACGGGGTATCACCTGATGCGGTCATTGAGGCCGTGCAGGCGGGGATCGCGCGCCAGTAGCCCGTGTACAATTCCCGCGTGAACGTTTTGGCCCCGCCGCGGGTCACTTTCAATAGGGGATACCGATTGGCGGGACAGATGCGGGGAGACGAACGAGGCCGAATGACCGCTGGCAAAACTGCTTTGGCCTGTTTCGCGCTGCTCGCGGCGCCGGCGGTGGCTATGCCATTCGAACTCGCCGCCAGCCAGGACACGACCACGGTTGTCCGGATCCGCGGGGTGGTCGTCGAAGTACCGCGGCCAGCCGCCACGACCGGCGGAACCAGCGCCATCGAGATCTTCCTCGACTCGCTGGCCATCGCCGCCCCAACGGCGGAGGAACTGCTGCGCGGCATGCCGATGCTGCAGATCCGCGCCAACTCCCGCGGCGAGGCACAACCCGACCTGCGCGGCGCCGAGGACCGGCAGATCGCCATCCTGCTCGACGGCATCCCCATCACGCTGGGCTGGGACCATCGCACCGACGTGTCGATCATCCCGATCACATCGGTGCGCAAGTTCACCCTGCTGCGCGGCCTGTCGTCCATGCTCCACGGCCCCAACGTCCTTGGCGGAGCGCTGGAGTTCGATGTCGTTCGCGGTTCATCGGTCGCGGCGGCGCCCCCGCCGTTCACCGGAGCATTCTCGCTGAATAACGAGGGGGCAGCCAACATCGGAGCCACCAGCGCGGTTTCCTTCGCGGGTGACGACTCCGAGTGGGTGCTCAGAGCGGGCGGCGGATTCCGCAACAGTCCCGGATTCGCGCTCCCGGGCGGAGCCCGCGACCACCCCAGGCTGCGCGAGGAGTTCCTCGCCGACGAAAAGGGCCTGCGTCTCAACTCCGACCGGCAGCTGGTTGACGGATTCCTCGCGGCCCGATACCGGAGTAGCGGGGGCACCTGGCTCTCCACCCTGATGTCCGCGAGCGACGCCAACCGGGGGGTCCCTCCCGAGGCGCATGTGGCTGATCCGCGGCTCTGGCGGTATCCCGAGCAGGGGCGCGTGTTCATCGCGTTGTCAGGCGGAACGGAGAGGCGGCCGAACCGCTTCGGGGAATCCCAGGTCGAGGCGAACTTCGGCCTGGACCGCTCCACCACCGAGATCGACGAATACGAATCCGCTTCCTACCAGAGGGTGGTGGACGGCGAGAGCGGGACCACGACGACCCTCACGGGGCGGTTCCTCCTGGATCACCTCGTCAACGACGCCATCGACTTGCGCAGCGCGCTGACCATCGCGGACGTCAAGCATGCGGAGACCTTCGCGTCCGGCGGCGGGTTCGACTACGAACAGCGTCTGTGGAGCATCGGGGGCGAGGTCGAAGTCGCGAGCCGCGGCCTTCTCGGGCTGGGCGGAGGGGACACACGGTGGACTCTGGGCGGGTCACTGGACGGATCCGATACTCCCAGGTCGGGCGACAAGCAGCCGGTGGGAACGCTCTGGGACTGGGGGATGCGCGCCGGACTGACCCGTCCCGCGGCCGGGGATCGCGTGCTGTACCACGCCGGCATCAGCCGCCGGACCCGCTTCCCCTCCCTCCGCGAACTCTATTCGGGAGCGCTGGGGCGCTTCCGTCCCAATCCGGACCTCAAGCCCGAGAGCCTGGTCACGGCGGAGGCCGGAGTGACGTTCGACACCGGCGACGCGCTGTCGCTACAGGTCGTGGGATTCCACCACCGTCTGACCGACGCGATCGTGCGCACCTCCACGGTCACCCTCCTGGGCCCCCAATTCCAGCGTGTGAACCGCGACGAGGTGCGTTCGACGGGACTCGAGATTGCCGCTGCCGGATCGCTCGGCGCGCTGGCCTACGGTGGAGGCATGACCTGGAAGGATGTGCGCGTGCTCGATCCCCATGAACCGGGCTCCGAGCAAAAGGCGGAGTATCAGCCGAAGCTCTCCGGGACGGCGAACCTCGGGTTCGCGGCGCCGGGGGGCGTCACCCTGACCGGGTTCGGGGCCTATCGCGGGGTGCAGTATTGCCACAACGTCGAGGTCGCGGGGCTCGAGAGGATGGGCGCCAGCGCCACCTTCGACATCGAGGCATCACGCGCATTCGTGCTCGAGGGGTCCAGGGGAGGCCGCGTTGCCAGCGCAACGGTCGGGGTCGCGAACCTGACGGATTCCACCGTGCTGGACCAGTGCGGGCTGCCCCAGGCGGGACGCACCTTCCGCATCCAGTTCACGATCCGGTAGCACAGCCCGGCGCGCTCCCCCGCCCGCCCCCCCCCGGAC
>VXLT01000219.1 GCA_009841475.1 Gemmatimonadota bacterium | reverse complement strand
TGGTGTACACGAGACCGGGCGGGGGGGGCGGGGGGGGGGTGCGCGCGACCCGCGATGGTGGACGCGAGGGTGGCGGCGGCGAGCGCGAGCGGGGGGAGCAGCAGGGCCGCCGTGCGGCGGTGAGTCGGGCGTGTTGGCATGATCGATGGGGCGCTGGGGTGGTTGACGGATTCCGGTGCCGGAGCAGATTTCCGTCATGATAGTGCGAAACGGCTGGCTGCGCTTCTGCGGCCGTCGATGATCCGCGCATCGCACCGAGGGCGGCGAGGGGGCGGGCTGGCAAAACGCGCCGAAGGGTGTATGGCAGGGCTGTTCGCCCGAGGAGCAGTGCAGAGCGGTGCTACAGGAACCGGAAAAGTAAAGTAAACATGACGATTGGTAATGTTTTCTTGACAACGCTAATACGTGAGCACCGCAGTCCGGCGCCGAGGCATCGCCGTCCGAATGCAGCGGGGCCTGGTCCGTGGAGTGCGAAGTGGGGCGGACTGGCGATGGGGGCGGTGTGCGGGATTGGCGTGCTGGGGGGTTGTGGCGGGGATGGGGCGCCGGTGACGCCGGAGCCCCCGCGCGCCGCGGCGGTTTCCGTCTCGCCCGAATCGGCGATGCTGTCGTCGCTGGGCGAAACCGTCACCTTCACGGCCACGATCACCGACCAGTACGGGGCGGTCTTCAACGGCTCGGTCGCATGGTCGAGCAGCGACCCCGCGGTGGCCGCGGCCGGGCGGGCCGGCCGCGTCACCGCGACGGGGAACGGCATGGCCACGGTCACCGCCACCCACCAGAGCCTCACCGCACGGGCGGCAGTGGTTGTCGCGCAGCAGCCGGCGGCCCTGGCGCTGGTGTCGGGGGGCCGCCAGGAGGGCCTGCCCGGACGGGAGCTGCCCGAGCCCGTCGAAGTGATGGTTCGGGACGCCGGGGGCACTCCGGTCGAGGACGTCACGGTGACCTACGCGGCGGCGGACGGGCACGGATCGGCCTCTCCGGCGTCGGTGGCCACTGATACCGACGGCATCGCGCGCACGGCCTGGACGCTCGGGGACCTGCGCGGCCCGCAACGCCTCACCGCCTCGGCCGGCGAGGGCCTTGAGGTGGAGATCGAAGCCACGGCGGTGCTCCGACTTCCGGTCGTTCCTGTCTGCGACCGCACGCCGGCGGTGCGGGATGCGCTGGTGCGGGCGGCGGCCAGGGGCGGATGCGACGCGGTCTCGGCCGACGATCTCGCGGGAATCGACACCCTCAACCTCGCTGTCGCCGGGATCGAGATCGTGCGGCCGGGGGATTTCAGCGGCCTCGACAGTCTGGTCCGCCTCGACCTCTCCGGAAACCGGATCGCGGCGCTGCCGGGCACCGTCTTCAGCGGCCTGGCCGCCATGCGGAGCCTCGATCTGCGCGGCAACCGGTTGGAGTCGCTTCCCAGGGCGTTGCTTTCCGGGCTCACGGCCCTGGCCGAGCTGCGCCTGGCCGACAATCCCGGTGCGCCCTTCATCATATCGCTGGAACTCCTCCGTACCGACACGACCCGCCTCGGTGCCGCCGGCCCCGCCTCCATCGTCCTGGACGTGGCCACCGGGGCACCCTTTCCCATCAACCTTCCGCTCGCCGTCGAGAACGGAACCGCATCGGCCCGGAGGTTGTCGGTCGTCACCGGCGAGACGCTCAGCGACGTTGCCACCGTGGAGGGCCCCGCGGCCGATTCCGGGGCGACCCGGCTGGTTCCCGGGACCTCACCCTCGCTGCCTTCCGGCTACGACGGCATGGAACTGCGCCCTCCGGCCCCACTTTCCCTCTTCGACCCCTCCGCGAACACCGCGACCTACCGGGTGGTGTTCGACGCCACCTGGAGCAGGTCCACCCATCCGGCCGACTTCCCCTCCGGCGCCCACTTCTCCCCGCTCATAGGGGCGGTCCACAACGACGGCGTCATCTTCTGGGCGCTGGGCGACACGGCCACGCGCGGGATCGAAGTCATGGCCGAGACCGGCGGGACCGGGCCGCTGACATCGGAGATCCGCGCCGCCATGCCGGACCGCGCGCTCGCGGTGATCAACGGCCGGGGAATCGGGAGTCCGGCGAGCGCGACGATCAGCGGGATCACGGTCCGGGAGGACTTTCCGGTCGTGACGCTGGTGACGATGATCGCGCCGAGTCCGGACTGGTTTGTGGGCGTGAACGGGCTGCCGCTGCTGATGGGCGATGGGCGCTGGGTGGACGAGGTGCAAGTCGTCCTATATCCCCTCGATGCCGGCACGGACAGCGGAACGGGTTACCGCTCAGCCAACCGCGACACGTCGCCCCGGCAGTCGATTCGCAGTTTGAAAGGTGTGAGTCCCTTCTCGGACGCGCCGATCGGCACGTTCACTTTCACGCGCGTCGCGGGGTAATGAGCGCGACCGCCGCACCCGGCGGCCGAGGCCGGCCGACGAGACGATGACGGCCCCATTGTCGCCCGCGGAGCTGCGCAACATTGCCATCATAGCGCATGTGGATCATGGCAAGACCACGCTGGTCGACCAGATGTTTCGCCAGGCCGGGGTCTTTCGCGCCGGCCAGGAAGTCGGCGAGAGAATCCTGGACTCGAATCCGCTGGAGCGCGAGCGCGGCATCACCATCCTCGCCAAGAACACGGCGGTCCTGTGGCGCGGCACCAAGATCAACATCGTCGATACGCCTGGACACGCCGACTTCGGCGGGGAGGTGGAGCGCATTCTGCGGATGGTGGATGGGGTGCTCCTGCTGGTCGACGCCGCCGAGGGTCCCATGCCGCAAACGCGGTTCGTGACGGCCAAGGCGCTCGCGCTCGGGCTGGCGCCGGTGATCCTCATCAACAAGGTGGACCGCGCCGACGCGCGCGCCGGGCAGGTGCACGACGAGGTCCTGGAACTCCTCATGGACCTGGACGCAAGCGACGCCCAGCTCGATGCGCCCTTTCTCTACTCCGCAGGACGGGACGGCTGGGCCACGACCGAACCGGATGGCCGCGGCACGGATCTGGCCCCGCTCTTCGAGGCGGTGGTCCGGCGCATCCCCCCTCCGGCCGCCGACCCCGCCGGCCCTTTCCAGATGCTGGTCTCGACCCTCGACCACTCGAACTACGTGGGGAGGATCGCGATCGGGCGCGTGGAGCGCGGCGGCGTGCGTGTTGGCCGGCGGGTGGCGCGGCTGCCGGCGGCCGATCCGCACATGGAAGCGCCCGCCCATCCGGACATGCCGCCGCCCTCCCATCGGAGCATGCCGGAGCCCGGCACCCGCGACAGAGGGTCGCGCGTGGCGGGCCTCTACACCTTCAGCGGCCTCGACCGCATCGACATCGAGGAGGCGCGCGCGGGCGACATCGTGGGGCTGGCCGGCATCGAGGGTGTCGAGATCGGCGACACTCTGGCGGACCCGCGCAGCCCGGATCGCTTGCGTGGGATCACGGTGGAGGAACCGACGATCTCGGTCGACTTCGTCGTCAACGATTCTCCGTTCGCGGGACGGTCGGGTCAGTTCGTGACCACCCGCCAGTTGAGGGAACGCCTCCAGCGCGAACTCGAGCGCAATGTGGCCCTGCGCGTGGAGGATACCGGGCGCCCCGACACCTTTGCCGTCAGCGGGCGGGGCGAGCTCCACCTTACCATCCTGATGGAGACGATGCGCCGGGAGGGATACGAGTTCCAGGTTTCACGCCCCCGGGTGCTCACGCGGACGAACGGGGGCGGAGCTCGGCTGGAGCCCTGGGAGGAGGTGGTCGCCGAGGTCCCGGCGGAGCTCGCGGGCACGGTGATCGACAAGCTCGCCCGACGCCGCGGCGAGCTCGTCGCGATGAAGCCAATCGGCGATTCGGGCGTTACACGGCTCGAACTGAGCGTCCCCGCGCGTGGACTCTTCGGCTACCGCACGGAATTCCTGACCGACACCCGGGGGGACGGAATCCTGCACCATCGCTTCGATCGCTGGGACCGGTGGGCCGGCGCAATGCGCGGACGGGGACGGGGGGCGATGGTGGCCGACCGGGCGGGCAGGGCGGTAGCCTTCGCGCTCTTCGGACTGCAGGAGCGCGGCGCCATGTTCGTCGGACCCGGGATCGAGTGCTACCGCGGGATGATCGTCGGCGAGAGTGCCCGCCCCGGCGACATGGATGTGAATGTGAGCCGCGGCAAGAAGCTCACCAACATGCGGGCCGCGGCCGCCGACGAGAACGTCCGCCTGGAGCCGCCGCGGCGGCTGACGCTGGAGCAGGCGCTCGACTTCATCGACGACGACGAGCTCATTGAAGTGACTCCTGAGACCATCCGGCTGCGCAAGCGGATTCTTGACCCGGGCATGCGACGGAAGGCGGCCAAGGCGAACTGCTTGTGAAACGCTTCACAATCGCGGCGGTCCGGGCGGTGGGGCAGGCGGCGGTGCAGGCGGCGGTCCGGGCGGTGGCCCGGGCGGCGGCCCATGCGGCGGTCCGGGCGGTGGCCCATGCGGCGGTCCGTACGGTCTCGCCCGGGTGGAGCCAATCGGATACCTTCCCCCGATGAGCCCCGCCACACAGCCAACGCGGCGCCCCACCGTTCCCGCCGCCGAAGAGATCCTGGGGGGGTATTTCCCCGTGCTCGACCACGGGTTCGTCGCGCTGGTCGACTACATGGGAACCGATGACTCGGTGGAGCGCGCCGCCAGGGTCAGCTACGGCTACGGTACCCGCAGGGTCTCGGCCACCCGGGGACTGATCCGCTACCTGCGCCGCCACCTCCACACCACCCCGTCGGAGATGGTCGAATTCAAGTTCCACTGCGCGATGCCGATGTTCGTCGCACGGCAGTGGATACGACACCGTACGGCCTCTGTGAATGAGTATAGTGGACGGTATTCGCTCATGCCGCTGCTATTCCATACCCCCGAACAGGACCAGTTCTCACTCCAGAGCGCCACCAGCAACCAGGGCCGTGCCCCCGGGGCGGTGAGCCCCGAGTTCTACGGCAAGGCCATCCGCCGCTGGGAGGAGGTGCGTGCCCGGGCCGCCGCCGACTACGGATGGCTGGTGGGCGAAAACGTGGCCCGGGAGCTGGCGCGGATAGACCTGCCGCTTTCGACCTACACGCAGTGGTACTGGAAGATCGATCTGCACAACCTGCTGCACTTCCTCACGCTCCGCGTCGACGATCATGCCCAGTGGGAGATCCAGGAATACGGGCGCGTGATGGCGGGGATGGTGAAGCGGGTGGCGCCGTTGAGCTACGAGGCCTGGATCGACTACCAGGTGATGGGCGACAGGCTCTCCGGGGGCGAGATCGAGGCTCTGTCGCGGCTGGTGACGGGCGATGGGGATGGGATCGCCGCGCGGGCCGGGGCCGGGCTGACGGACGCGGAGCTGGGCGCGCTGGGGCTTTCCGGGCGGGAGATCCGCGAACTGAAGGCCAAGCTGGAACCGCGCGAGGTGCCGGACTACGAGCTGGACCTGGCGACGATGCGGGCCCCGGAGGATGTGGCGGCGGAGATGCTGGAGGCAGTACCGGAGGTCGACAAGTAAAGAAAACTTTACAATATGTAATGTTTAGGCGACAAGTATTGGCGTTGGAACGCGGGCGCCTTCCTTACCGCTCCACCCGCACCGTCTTCACGTTGACGAACTCGCGCATCCCGAATTCCGAGAGCTCGCGCCCGAAACCGCTCGACTTCACCCCGCCGAAGGGGAGGCGCGGGTCGGACTTGACGAAGTCGTTCACGAAGCAGGAACCCGCTTCGAGTTCCGTGCGCGCGATCCTCTCGCCGCGCTCGAGGTCGCGGGTGAAGACGGCGGCGCCCAGGCCGTAGGCGGTATCGTTGGCGATCCGCAGCGCGTCCTCCTCCGACCCGGCGCGGATGATGCACGCGACCGGTCCGAACAGCTCCTCGTCCCAGGCCGGCATTCCCGGTCCCACCTCGGTGAGCACGGTGGCCGGGTAGTACCACCCCGGCACGTCCGGGACCTCGCCCCCCAGGAGGCACTTCGCTCCGGCCTCGATGCTCCGCGCCACCTGCGCGGCCAGGTTGTCGCGCAGATCCTCCCGCGCCAGCGGCCCCACGTCGGTCATCTCCGCCATCGGGTCGCCCACACGCACGGCGGCCATGCGCTCCACCACCGCCTCGGTGAACCCGTCGGCCACCGCCTCGTGCACGATCATGCGCTTGGCCGCGATGCAGCTCTGGCCGCCGTTGATCATGCGGCCGGTCACGCACGCCTCGACGGTGCGCGGCAATTCCGCGTCCTCAAGCACCACGTACGGGTCGCTGCCACCGAGTTCGAGCACGCAGCTCTTGATCCGGGAGCCCGCGAGCGCCGCCACCTCCCGCCCCGCCCGCGTGCTCCCCGTGAGGGTGACCGCCTGGACGCGCGCGTCCCGGATCAGCGCGCCGGTCGTCGCCACGTCGATGAACAGGTTGGTGAAGATGCCGTCGGGGAAGCCGGCGTCCCGGAACAGCGCCGCCAGCTCCAGCGCGCACATGGGCACGTTGGGGGCGTGCTTGAGCAGGACCCCGTTGCCTGCGATGAGCGCCGGCACGCTCGCCCGCATGACCTGCCAGAAGGGGAAGTTCCAGGGCATGATCGCCAGCACCAGTCCCAGCGGCTGGAAGGTGACGTAGCTCTTGTGCGACTCCGTTTCGACGACCTGGTCGGCGAGGAAGCCCGGGCCGCGCGCGCCGTAGAATTCGCACCCGGAGGCGCACTTCTCGATCTCCGCGGCCGCCTCGCCGAGCGGCTTCCCCATCTCGATCGCCATGACCTCGGCGAGGCGGCGGATCCGGCTGCGCAGGTGCTCCGCCAGCGCGGTGACGCGGGCGGCACGCTCCTCGGCGGGGACGCGCCTCCAGGCGAACTGGGCCGCCCTGGCCGTCGCGAGGGCGTCGTCGAGGGCGATCGGGGAGATGAACGGGTATCGCCTGAGGAGCGTTCCGTCGGTCGGGTTGATGGTCTTGAAGGCCACTGGGCAGTGCGTCGTTGCTGAAGGGTGAATGGGGACCGAACCCGGTCGTACAGGGTACCATGACAGACCCGTCGAGCGCTTTTCGTGGCGCTGGCGGAAACCGAAACCGATGTCCAATATAGAACGCCCGCTCAAGCCGTTCCCGGCACAGCGCTCCGAAAGGAGCAACAGCCATGATCGCTCCAGCCACACTTCCCGCCACCCGCGCCGCATCCGTTCCCGCGGTTCCGCTCATCTCGCTCGACCAGCTGTGGTTTCAGGTCAGCGGCACGGTGTGCAACCTCCGCTGCCGCCACTGTTTCATCTCCTGTTCGCCAGACAATCACTCGTTCTGGTTCATGTCTCGCGAGATGGTCCGCAAGGTGCTGGAGGAATCGGTCGGCATGAACGTGCAGGAGTACTACTTCACCGGCGGCGAGCCCTTCATGAACAACGAGATGGAGGGGATCCTCGAGGACACGCTGCGATTCGGCCCCGCCACCGTGCTGACCAACGCCACCCTCTTCACGCCGCGCCGTGTCGAGGAACTGAGCGGGCTGCGCGCAAAGAGCCCCCACCGGCTCGAGCTGCGGGTGAGCATCGACGGGCCGTCGCCCGAGATCAACGATCCGATCCGCGGCGAGGGCACCTTCGCGCGAGCGATGGCGGGTGTGGGTGAGGTGGTAGCGGCGGGTTTCCGGCCGATCATCACCGCGATGCAGAGCTGGCCGTCCGAGCAGATGCCGTGCGTGCTGCAGGCTTTCCGGGACGCGCTCGGCGCAGTCGGCTACGAGAATCCGCGCCTCAAGATCCTCCCGCCGCTGCTGATCGGCGAGGAGGCCGAACGCAGCCGCGGCTACACGCCCTGCGAGCGCGTCACCCACGAGATGCTGCACGGCTACGACCTCAGCCAGCTCCTCTGCACCAGCGCCCGGCTGGTGACCGCCCGGGGGGTGTACGCCTGCCCGATCCTGCTGGACTATCCCGGCGCCCGGCTGGCGGACACCCTCACCGAGGCGGTGGGGATCGACGCCCCGCTCGGAGAGGCCGCCTGCTACACCTGCTACACCAACGGCGCGATCTGCTCCAACGCGACGACGGGGGTGGGGCAGGCGGCGAAGTGCGGCGGCAGCTAGACAAGCCCGTCGAATAAGTCCCCGCTACATTCGGCCGGCGATGCATCCGGGCTGAACCGGCGAGGCTGCGGATCGCCCACTCAGCAAGTATCATATTCTTTACCGCAGGTGATATTTGTGTGGTTGTCCGACGAAAGCAGGCTGGTGCCATTGAGCATTGATCCCCATTCTCGGTCGCTGGAGCAGAATCGGACGACAGACAGGCCCGCCATCGCGTATGTCGATGGGCCCCGCCTCCGCCGTGCGATCCTGGCGGCCTGCGTGCAGGGCCGCAAGGCGAAGGCGGAACTGAATCGGATCAACGTCTTTCCTGTGCCGGATGGCGACACGGGGACGAACCTGGCGCTGACCCTGGACGCGATCGCCGGCGAAATGTCGGGGCTTGCGGAGCGGCGGGCCGACCGCGTGGCGGCCGCTGCCGCGCACTCGGCGGTGCTGGGGGCGCGGGGCAACTGCGGGATGATGCTGTCGCAGTTCCTCCTCGGCTTCGCCCGCGAACTGGAGGGGCGGGAACGCGCGACTCCGGACGAACTCGGGGCGGCCTTCGAGCACGGTGCGCGATCGCTGCACGCGTCGGTGGAGAGGCCCGTGGAAGGCACGATCCTTACGGTCGTGCGGGAGTCCGCCTCGGAGGCGGCGGAGCCCGCTCGCGCGGAAGGGGCGGCGGACTTCGCCGAGGTCATGACGCGCACCCTGGAGACCGCGCGCGAGTCGCTCGCCCGCACCCCCGATCTTCTCCCGGTTCTCGCCCAGGCCGGGGTGGTGGACGCGGGAGCCAAGGGATTCGTGGAGATGATCGCGGGGGTGGTGGCGCTGATCGAGCGGGGAGAGGCCGCGGAACGCGACGCCGGCGCCGCCGCAACCGCCGTTCCCGGCGTCGGCATTTCGCACCCCGACTGGTCTCCGATCGCCGCGACCGGGCACCCCTTCGTTCACGGCAGCAGGCGGTACTGCACCGAGATCCTCGTCGAGGGCGACGAGCTTCCCGACGAGAAGACGGTACGTTCCTCGCTTTCGGAGGGGTCGGAAGAACTCCTCGTCATCCGCACCGGCGACATTCTGAAGATCCACCTGCACACCGACGATCCGCAGGCGGCGATCGAGTATTGCGCGACGCTGGGCACCGTGGCCGCGCACAAGGCGGAAGACATGTTTGCCCAGTACGATGCGGCCCGAGAGGCGGCCGGGGCCGTGCGGCGCCCGGTCGGCGTCCTCGTCGACTCCGGGTCGGATCTTCCCGACGCGGTCGCGCGCGCCCACGGAATCCGGACGGTGCCGCTGCTCCTCCTCGATGGCGAGACTACGCTGAAGGACCGGATCGACATCACCTCCGACGACATCCTGGAGCGGCTTGAGCGGGGCGGAGCGCTGCCGACCACCTCGCAGCCCCCGCCCGGCGACTTCATCAAGGCGTACGAACAGGCCGCCAGCGAGGCCGAGACGGTCGTCGGTGTCTTTCTGGCGGCGAAGCTGTCGGGGATCTACCGGTCGGCGGAGAACTCGGCACGCATGGTCCCGGATCTCGACATCCGCCTCGTCGACTCACGCGGCGCGTCGATCCTGGCCGGGTTGCTCGCCCTGAAGGCGGCGGAGCTGGCGGAAGGCGGGCTGGGGGCGGAGGAGATCGTCGCCGAGATCGACAGGATCCGCGGCCAGTCGGGCATACTCTTCACCGTCCGCAGCCTTGACCGGCTGATCGCTTCCGGCCGGGTGAGCCAATTCGCCGGGTGGTTGGGCGGCGTCCTGGACCTCAAGCCGGTCCTCGGGCTGGAGACGGACGGGTCCATCAGGGCGTACGGGAAGGCTCGCGGCGTGCAGCGCGCCCGTGAGCTCATGCTGAAGATGGTCGAGGGCGAGATTCCCGCCGGTGCGAGGGATGTGCGCTTCGGGATCGTCCATGTGGGGGCTCCGGAAGTGGTGGAGCCCCTGCGGCGCGAGCTGGGGGAGCGCTTCGGCGATCCCGAGATCCTCGTCGCGCCGATCACCCCGGTGTTGGCCACGCACCTGGGGATCGGGGCGTGGGGCATCGCCTACATGGTCGAAGACTAGCAGCGGCCAATGTCCGTGCATAATCCCCGCCCGAAAGCAGCGGGGACCTATTCCATGGACGGCGTCTGGGCGGCGAGCGCCCGCGCGCCGGCCACGAGCCACTGGTGGGTCGCGAGCTGCGCCGGTGTGGGGACAGGGGGCAGGGACACCAGGACCGGCCGGTCCCGGGCACGCTCGGGCAGGTGCAGAACCATGTCGGAGGCGTCTCCCGGAGGCTCGAAGGGGAGGGACCGGCCGGTGGCGTCGACGGCCACGGCTCGTCCGGGAGCGGTCAGGCGGGCGAGTAGGAGCCCGTAGTCGCGCCAGGCCACCAGAGGGTCCGCTTCACCGGTGGCAATGGACGGGACCAGCGTATTCTGGTAATATGCTACCCCCTCCGCGTAGCCGTCCGGGCTGGTGCGCTTGAGTTCCCGGAGCCGATCGCGATAGTAGTCTCGCGGATCGCGCGCGCCGGTTTCGGCAAGCGCCTCGGCGAAGCGGGCGTCGGCGGCCTGCCGGGGGTCGGCGGTCTGCCGGGCGCCGGTTGTCCGGCCCGCGTCGCCGGACTGTTTTGGATCGCTGGTCATGCGCTGGCGTCCAGGGCTCGGGGGGAGGAAGAAAGGTGCAAGCGGCCATGGAGGGAGACAATGTTGAGCGGTTCATTCGATCAGCGTGACGTTACCCCAGCCGAGGATTTCCTGGAACTCTCCTGGGAGATGTTCGGAGAGCTTTGCCGTGCGCTGGCGATGAAGGTGGCCAAGTCCTACGACCCGGAAGTCGTCATCGGCGTCGCCAGGGCGGGCGTGATCCCCGGTGCGGTCGTCGCATCCATGATGCGCCGGGACTTCTTCTCGCTCAAGATTACCCGCCGCGAGGGGGGCAGGGTGGTGCGGCAGCGGCCGTCGATCCTCTCCGCCGCCCCCCGCCAGGCCCGCGGCCGCCGCGTCCTGATCGTCGACGAGATCACCACCTCCGGCGAGACCCTGCGCCTGGCCCTGGCCGCGGTCCGGGATGTCGGGCCGGCGGAGGTGCGCACCGCCACCTCGTTCGCGCGTCCCCGGGGCTACCAGCCGGACTACCACGCGCTCGCCACCGACGCCACGCTGATCTACCCCTGGGACCGCAAGGTCTTCGAGGAGGGCGGCTTCGTGGTGAATCCGCGCTACCGCGACGCGGACGCCTGAGGCGAGGCTCCGCTCCAGAGCGCCTGACGCCCCCCGCCCCGGAGCTGTGAGTTATAAACATAAGACGCGGCCCCCGATCTTACGCGTGTAGATCTCGGTGGGCGCCGGATACTTAAAAAAAAAGAGGGGGGGGGGGGTGGGGGGGG
>VXLT01000351.1 GCA_009841475.1 Gemmatimonadota bacterium | reverse complement strand
GTCGGGGGTGGTGACGGTGGTGGGGGGCGGCTGAGCACCGCGCCCTCACCTCACCGCCTCCAGGCAACCACGCTCGGCAACCCGCCGCTGACCATGATCTCGAGCCCCGGTTCCGGCGCCAGCGCGTCCAGCGCCCCGGGAGCCATCGGGTCGGCCGGAAGATCCCTGAAGATCGCCCGCACTTGCCCCGTCACCGGATCGCGCATGATCGCCCTCGGCGGCTCACTTCCCTCGCGCATCTCCACCGAGCCGTTCGGCCCGGCCAGGACGAGGCTCGCCAACTCCAGCTCCCACTCAGGCCTCGCCGGAATCGCGAAGGCGAAGCCGGAACGTCCGTCGCCGTCCATCACCTCCTGCATTTCGAAGCTCAGCGAGAACAGTTCACTGCTGTCAGCTCGCCGGCCCACCAACTGGTAGGGCCCGCCAACCAGCGGCACGACCGGAGAAGTCTCGATCACGAAAGCCGGATCCAGATGCAGCGCTCCGTCCGCGGATGCCCCACCCGACACCAGGAGCGTCCGCTCGGCCGAGGAAGGCTGCATCTCGTTCGGGTCGATGAGCCGGAAGCGCAACGCGTTCGTGAAGTAGTAGTCGCTGACCCACGTCGGATCGCAGTAGCTCATGAAGTCCGCCCGGTCGGGGGGCACCAGTGAACCTCCGTCGCGCGGATCGTATCCCCACACACCGGTCCGGGCGTTGAAGTACGGGAAGGTCAGGTCTATCCCAGCGGGGTTCCCGCAATCCGTGTGGCGGAGGTTCAGATTGTGTCCGAGTTCGTGCGCGATTGTCTCCGCGCTCAGCCGGGACATGCTGATCTTGCCCCGCACCGGGTTGGGGTTGCCACCCAGGTACGCGACGCCGCCGGCACCGGCCGCGACCGCGTTGAGACCCATCCAGTGTCCGGTCCCCTGCTCTGCAATACGGATCACCTGCATCTCGGCCAGCATGTCGAAGATACTGTTCGAATCAATTGTTACGGTTCCGTGCTTGATGATCTTGAATTCGCCCACCGGCAGCAGGGTCTTCGTCTGGAAGAACATGGGGTCGTCCTCTGTGGCGCCGGCCACGAAGGTCACGGCCCGCCGGTCGTTGTTCGCGGTCGAGAGGAACGGGACCAGGGTCAGGTGCAGCGGCGGAACCGCTCTGACTTCCACCGCCGTCCGCCCTTCCGCCGGAATCCGACGGACTACGCCGAGCGAATCGTCGACGGTCCCGTCCGGGTCGACCTCGACGACCATCTCCAGTCCCGGTTGGATCACCTCGGCCGGGATCTCGGCGTTGGCCGACAGGTCCATTACACCCAGCTGCATATCCGTGGGAATCGCGTGTGTCCCGGCCGGGATGTCCACCGCATGCACTTCGGTGCCGTTCACGAAGAACGTCGCCCGGACCGGCGGGATGGTCTCGGTGGTCTCCTTCTCGGACTCGACGAACACGCGCAGGAGCGCGCTCCTCCCGGCCACGAGCGGGACCGGATACTCGGTCGACTGCGTCGCCTGAATGAGGTAGGCCCCGGCTTGGGCCTCTACACCGCACGATGGGACGCGCCACTTGTACACCACGTCATTGAGCCACGTTCGGAACTCCGGATCGGTCGGCGCGCACAGCCCGGTTTCGTAGGCGATCAGTTCCTCGAGCTCCTCGAGCGAGGTCAACTGGGCGGGCAGCGGACCGGACAGCTCCGGATTGTTCTGGAGGTGCAGCCATATCAGGTCGTCCATGCCACCCAGCTCCGGCGGAAGCGGGCCGGACAGCAGGTTGTCTTCCGCCGAGATCCACTCGAGGCGCCCGAGTTGGCCGAGCTCCGCGGGCAAGGGCCCTTCAAACATATTGTCGCGCAGGATCAGGATCGTCAGGCTGTCAAGCTGGCCAACCTCCGAAGGGATCGGTCTTTCTATTCGGTTGCGACTCACGTCCAGCACTCTCAGACTGTCGATATTGCCGACTTCCGCCGGCAGGGATCCGGACAATCGGTTGGCGGGCAAGTTGAGGACCCTGAGCTTGTCGAGCGCCCCCAGGGCCGCCGGGATCGGGCCATCGATCCGGGTGGCCTCGATCCTCAACACCCGCAGCTTGGTCAGCCCGCCGAACTCCTCCGGGATCGAGCCGCTGAACGGCGCCTCATATAGATGAAGGATCTCCAGACTGGCGAGGTTGCCGAGTTCGGGGGGTATGGGGCCACTCATGTCGTTCCCCCCCATCCATAGCTCTTCGAGCTTCACCAGGTTTCCGAACTGGGGAGGAATCCGGCCGGTGAACATGTTGCCGTCGATGTCCATCCGCCGCAGCTCGGTGAGAAGGCCGATTTCGGGCGGCACCTCGCCCCTGAGCTGATTGTAGTCCAGGCGCAGCAGTTGCAGGTGGGGGAAGTACCGGATTTCCGGAGGCACCTCGCCCGTAAGACCGTTTCGGTTCAGGTCGATCTCCGTGACCCGCCCCGTCTCTTCATCGACCGCGATGCCGAACCAGCTGTCCAGCGGGGCATTCGTCCCCCAGTTGCCCGAGTTATCCCAGTCCTCACCTCCCATGGCCTGGTACAGCTTGACAAGATCCGAACGCTCCTCGTTGCATGCGATGAAGTCGCCTTCGCGCGCCGGAATGGCGTTCAGCCAGGCACGGAACTCTTCGTCCCGCACCGTACACAGCATCGTGCCGCCGTACTGGAGCTGTTGAAGGTCCAGCCCGGAGAGGGAATTCGGGATGGGACCCGAGAGCCCCTCGTTGCCGTCCACATGGAGCTCCGTCAGCAAGGCCATGTTCCCGAGGTCTTCCGGGAGATGGCCGCTCAGCCCGTTGTCACTCAGGCGCAGCGCCGTCACGCGACCGTTCGCGTCCGCCTCGACACCGTGCCAGCTGCCCACCGGTTCGTGGGATTCCCAGTTCTCCGCGTTGGTCCAATCCCCTCCGCCCGCCGAGTAGAAGATGTCCATCAGCGTACGACGGTCCTGGCTGTGGATCGTTCCGTCGGCCGTGGCGCTGATCGAGCCGGTGCTGACTGTGACGGCGGCCCTCCCCTCCCGGATCCCGGTCACGACGCCGGCAGTATCCACCGTCGCGATCGCGGGATCGCTGCTGGTCCAGGTGAGCGCGGCATTGAACATGAGCTTCCCGCGCTGATCCTCCACGACGCTCTTCAGACTCACGGTGGCGCCCGCGCTGACGACGAAGGTATCGGGCTGGAGCGAGATCGTGGTGGGACGCGAAGGCTCCACGGGGGGAGGCGTCGTCGTGTCGTCGCCACCGCAGGAGATGAGGGTGACAATGGCGCCCATCGCCACTATGGGGAATGGGAACCTCCGATCTCCCTGCCTTCCGTGAAGGATTCTGCGCGAGCGCTGAGAGCGGCGGGTTTGCCGACGGCCAACGCGGGTCGCTCGGCTTCCAATCGTGGGGCTCATGATTCACCTGTCCTTTGCCCGGGTTGGCCATCTGGCAATCGGCTGACAAGTAACCGGCACCCTCGCCAGAGGCCGGTTGCCAATCCTCTACTGTAATACTGTACGTCGCCCCGTGGCCAACGGTTACCCCGCGCCGCGCATGGACCTCAGCGACAATGACTTCTTCGGATTTGTCGTCGACCCGGGACCGCGGGAGGAGCCGCGCGAGGTCCGCGTGGGGTGGGTCGACTTTCCGCCATCGGAGCGCATCCCGCTCGATGCTGCAGAGGAGTTCATGGAGGTCCAGATGGCCGCGAACGTCTTTTGCCGCGGCTGGCTCGAGAACGCGTACTACCTGCTCGGAAGCGACATCCGCGGGCGGCAACGCAACGTGACGCAGATCGGTCGGGCTGACCCTGACCCTCGCCTCGTTGGAGGTGGTGCCCGTCGTGATCTCACCGCCTCCAGGCAACCACGCCGGGCAGCCCGCCGCTGACCATGATCTCGAGCCCCGGTTCCGGCGCCAGCGCATCCAGCGCCCCGGGAGCCATCGGGTCGGCCGGCAGATCCCTGAAGATCGCCCGCACCTCCCCCGTCACCGGATCGCGCATGATCGCCATCGGCGGCTCACTTCCCTCGCGCATCTCCACCGAGCCGTTCGGCCCGGCCAGGACGAGGCTCGCCAACTCCAGCTCCCACTCAGGCCTCACCGGAATCGCGAAGGTGAAGCCGGAGCGCCCGTCGCCGTCCCATACCTCCTGCATTTCGAAGCTCAGCGAGAACAGTTCGCTCCCGTCCACGCGCCGGCCCTCCAATCGGTATGGCCCGCCAAACAGCGGCACGACCGGGGAAGTCTCGATCACGAAAGCCGGATCCAGATGCAGCCCGCCATCCGCGGAGGCCCCGCCCGACACGAGGAGCGTGCGCTCGGCAGAGGGGATCTCAAGCTCGTTCGGGTCGATAAGCCGGAAGCGCAGCGCATTCGTGAAATAGTAGTCGCTGACCCAAGACGGATCACAGTAGCTCATGAAGTCCGCCCGGTCGGGGGGTACCAGCGAACCTCCGTCGCGCGGATCGTATCCCCAAACACCCGTCCGGGCGTTCAAGTACGGGAAGGTCAGGTCTATCCCCGCGGCGCCCCCGCAATTCGTATGGCGGAGGTTTAGATTGTGTCCCAGTTCGTGCGCGATGGTCTCCGCGTTCAGCCGGGACATGCTGATCTTTCCGCGGTTGGGATCAGGGTGGGCTCCGAGGTAAGCGACACCCCCGGCACCGGCAGCGACCGCGTTGAGGCCCAGCCAGTGTCCGGTCCCCTGCTCCAGCGCGCGGATCCTGCCAATCTCGGCCAACATGTCGAAGATACTGTTCGAATCGATCGTTACGGTGCCGTGCTTGATGATCTTGAATTCACCCACTGGCAGCAGGGTTCTCGTCTGGAAGAACATTGAGTGGTTCTCGGTCGCGCCCGCCACGAAGGACACGGCCTGCCGGTTGTTGTTCGCGCGCGACACGAACGGGACCAGGGTCAGGTGCAGCGGGGGCACCTCCCTGACCTCCACCGCCGCCCGCCCTTCCGCGGGGATCCGCCGGGCTACGCCGAGCGAAGCATCGACGGTCCCGTCGGGGTCGACCTCGACGACCATCTCGAGGCCCGGTTGAATCACCTCGGCCGGTATCTCGGCGTTGGCCGACAGGTCCATTACACCCGGATGCGTTTCCGTGGGAAGTGTGCCCGACCCTGCCGGGATGTCCACCGCATGCACCTCGGTTCCATTCAGGAAGAACATCGCCCGGACCGGCGGGATGGTCTCGGCGGTCTCCTTCTCGGACACGACGAAGACCCGCAGCAGCGCGCTCCTTCCGGCCACGAGCGGGACCGGATACTCGGGGGACTGCGTCGACTGAATAAGGTAGGCCCCGGTTTGAGCCTCTGCGCCGCACGATGGAACGCGCCACTTGTACACCACATCATTCAGCCACGCTCGGACCTCCGGGTCGGTAGGCGCGCACAGCCCGGTCTCGTACGCGATCAGCTCCCTGAGATACTCGAGAGAGGTCAACTCGGCCGGAAGTGGACCGGACAGGCCGGGGTTGTTCTGGAGGTACAGCCAGAACAGGTAACCCAATCCGCCCAACTCCGGGGGCAACGGTCCGGACAGCAAGTTGTTCTCTGCCGATATCAACTGGAGGCTGCCGAGTTGGCCGAATTCCGCTGGCACGGGCCCGTCAATCATATTGGCGCGCAGGATCAGAAGGCGCAGTCTGTCAAGCTGGCCAACCTCTGGCGGCAGCGGTCCGGTTATTCTGTTGCGACTCACGTCGAGCACGTCCAGACTGTCGAGACCGCCAAGTTCCCCCGGCAGGGGTCCCGACAGTTGGTTGCCGGTCATTCGGAGGACCTCGAGCTTCTCGAGCGCCCCCAGGGTCGCCGGGATCGGGCCGTCGATCCGGGTGGCCTCGATCCTCAACACCCGCAGCTCGGTCAGCGCACCGAACTCCTCCGGGATTGAGCCGCTGAACGGCGCCTCATAGAGATGGAGTATTTCCAGATTGGCGAGGTTGCCGATTTCGGCGGGAATGGGGCCACTCATGTCGTTGCCCCCGATCCAGACCTCTTCGAGCTTCACCAAATCCCCGATCTCGGGCGGAATCCGACCCGTGAATCTGTTGCCATCGATGTCCATCCGCCGGAGTTCGGTGAGAAGGCCGATTTCGGGAGGCACTTCCCCGCGGAGCTCATTATAGTCCAGGCGCAGCAGTCGCAGGTGTGGGAAGTACTGGATTTCCGGAGGCACCTCTCCCTTGAGATTGTTGCGGTTCAAGTCGATCCCCGTGACCCGTCCCGTCACTGAATCGACCTCGATGCCGAACCAGCTGTCCAGCGGGGCATTCGTCCCCCAGTTGCCCGAGTTCTCCCAGTCTTCGCCGCCCATGGCCTCGTAGAGCTTGATGAGATCCGAGCGCTCCTCGATGCATGCGATGAAGTCGCCTTCGCGGGTCGGAATGGAGTTCAGCCACGCGCGGAATCCCTCGTCGCGCACCGTGCAAAGCATCGTGCGGCCGTAGTGGAGCTGTTGCAGGTCCAGTTCGATGAGGGAACCCGGAATCGGACCCGCGAGATCCTCGTTTCCGTCCACATGGACTTCGGTCAGGAAAGCCATGTTCCCGAGGTCTTCCGGGAGATGGCCGCTCAGCCCGTTGTCGCTCAGGCGCAGCGCCGTTACTCGACCGTCCCCGTTCGCCTCGACGCCGTACCAGCTGCCCACCGGTTGGTGTGATTCCCAGTTCTCGCTGCTGGTCCAATCTCCGCCGCCGGCGGAGTAGAAGACGTCCATGAGCGTCCGGCGGTCCTGGCTATGGATCGTTCCAGCGGCGGAGGCGCTGATCGAGCCGGCGCTGACGGTGACGGTGGCTATCCCCTCCCGGATCCCGGTCACGACACCGGCAGTATCCACCGTCGCGATCGCGGGATCGCTGGTGGCCCAGGTGAGCGCGGCATTGAACATGAGCTTCCCCCGCTGATCCTCCACGACGCTCTTCAGATTCACGGTGGCGCCCGCGACAACGAAGAAGGTATCGGGCTGGAGCGAGATCGTGGTGGGACGCGAAGGCTCCACGGGGGGAGTCGTCGTCGTGTCTTCGCCGCCGCAGGAAAGCATGGCGATAATGGTGCCCACCGCAACCACGGCCCATGCAGACCTCGCCGCCGCCTCATGGAAATACGGTTTTCCCGCGTGAACTTGCCCCAAAGTGGTCGGATTCATGTCTTCGTCTCCATTGGTTCCGGAAAATGTCTCACGGCAATCAACCGACCATGGCAAACGGGTCGTTTCGGCACTGGTCGGGTACGTAACATCGCAAATCTAGCCACCAACTTGCTACTTTGGCTAGCCTCGCGGGATTCTGAGCGCGGGTTGAAGAAGCTGCTGGAGCCGACTCAGAAGAAGAAGTTCGTGGACAGGAACACGACCCGTGGAATCGCGCCGAACTCCGAGCCCAGCCGCGGCGTGAGCCCCTCGAGCGTCGCTCCCTCACCCACTCCCAGGAATGCCCCCAGCCGCACGCCGACGCTTTCGGTAGCGGAGTAGCCGAGGCCCGGGCCGAGGAGGAGGGAGCCGTCGCGCAGGCTGGCCAGAACCAGGTTGCTCGCCGAAAGAAGCGGATGGAGCTGGCATGACAGCTGCAGAGCCCCCACATCCCGGCCCAGCGCCTGCATCTCGCCCTGGGCGAAGGCGCGGCTCGTCGCGACGGAGACCAGTTGGTTCGGGGAGGGGGCGCCGAGCTGGTCGTGTTGATACTCGACCAGGACGTACATCTCGCGCCCGTCCAGCGAGAAGGTGCGGTCGAGGCCAACGCTGCCGCGAAGCGCGTTGCGGTCGTCGATGCGGCGCATCACGACCTCGGTGCGCACCGCCCACAGTCCTACCGACCCCGTCAGGAACGCGGCCGCTCCGAAGGTGTCGTGGACGGTGCCGGTCCACGCCCCGAGGTCCCAGCCGCGATAGTTGGTCGTGCCGCGGGCGAGGAGGGACAACGTGCGTTTCCCGCCCGGGCCGGCAAGGGCGGGTCGCGCGACGAGTTCGAACTGGGTGAAGGCGCCCGCGTAGTAACGGAGCCGCGCGGCGTCCACGCCGATCCGGTATTCGCGGAATGGGTCGGCGGGGTCGAAGGGAGAGAAGGGATCGGCGGGCGTGAGGACGAGGGTGGTAGCCCAGGAGATGGGCTGGCGCCCGACGACAAGATCCGCGTTGGGTCCAAGGTCGAAGTGCAGGCTCAGTCGGTCGATCCGGTGCCGCCAGAGAACGCCCTCACCGGCGTCGATTTCACCGTGGAGCGACAACCAGTCGCCCCCGGAACCGGAGCCGGTTGCCGCGGTAAAGAGCTGCGCACCGAGCGTACCCGGTTTCCGAAACGTCAGCGCGTGTTCATAGGCCAGGTCCAGCAGCGCGGGCCCGGCAGATCCGTCCCACATCAGGCGCATCCGCTGGAAGGCCGAGCCGTTCGACGGGCCACTGAACGGACTGCTCCCCACATGTGTCCACAGGTTCAGGTAGTAGCCCGACACCCCGGACTGCTGTGCTGCGCCCGAGACCGGTTGGAGGCCTGGCAGGAGCGCGGTCGCGAGCAGAAGCCTGGCGGCGGGCCGGATCCCCGGAGACCTCAAGTCCCACTCGGAGTCGATTCGCCCTCGATCCGGCCGTCCACGAGGCGTACCAGCCTGCCGGCCCGCTCCATCACCCTCGGATCGTGGGTCGAGAAAACGAATGTGGTCCCCCGCGTCCGGTTGAGCTGCTCCATCACGTCGAGCAGGGACTCCGCGGTAGTCGAGTCCAGATTGGCGGTGGGCTCGTCCGCCAGAACCAGGTCGGGCTCGCCCAGTACCGCGCGCGCGACCGCCACCCGCTGCTGCTGGCCTCCGGATAGCTTGAGGGGAAACCGGTCCTCCATCCCCTCCAGACCGATCTCGCCGAAGAGCTTGCGCACGCGTTCCCGGCGCTCACGGGCCGGAACGCCCTGAAGCACCAGCGTGAACTCGGCGTTCTCCCGCGCGGTCAGCATCGGCAGCAGATTGTACGACTGGAAGACGAACCCGATCCGGTTGAGCCTGACCCGCGCCAGCTCGCGGTCGGTGAGGGCCGTGATCTCCTGTCCGCCAATCCGGACCGACCCCTCGGTAGGGGCGGTGAGTCCGCCGAGCAGGTTCAGCACGGTCGTCTTCCCCGAACCCGACGGACCCGCCATGGCGACGAACTCGGCGCTCTCCACGGCCAGGCCGACGCCCCGTACGGCCTCCACCGGGCGCGGTTCCTGCGGGTAGATCTTCCAGAGGTTCGTCGTCCGGACCGCGGGCTCCGTGCTGGGCATCCCGGCCTCGGCCACGGGACCCGTCGTCGGCCCCGGTGATCCTCTCCGATTCTCTCCCATCATTCCACCTTTACCGATTCGGCGGGGTCCAGACGCCCTGCTTGCCAGGCCGGATACGCGGATGCCGACAGGCCGATGGCAACCGTCATGATCGCGCTCTGAACCACATGCCTTGCCTCGATGACCGGGTACAGAACCGGGTCGAACGCGACGCCCCCCAGGTTGAATTCCTCGGGCCACATTCCCGAGAGGTCCAGTCCGTCGCGGAGGAAGAACCATACCACTGCAAGGCCCAGCAGCACCCCGACGATACCGCTGGCGATGGTCAGCAGGATCCCCTCGAGGAGGACGACCAGACCCGTTTCCCGTCCGCTCAGCCCGAGGGCCCGGAGCAGGCCCATCTCGCGCTGCCGGTGCAGCACCGACATGAAGACCGCGTTGAGGATGGCCAGCGCGACGATCGCAAAGAGGATCATATGGAAGGCCCAGTCACCCCCGTCGTCGAGCTTCAGCGCCGAGTAGAGGTCCGGCTGGGTCACGGGCCATCCCACCACCTCGGCACCCGCCGGGTCCACCCGGCCCCGCACACCTGCCACCACCGCGTCCGTGAACGACGAGTGGGTCAGGAGCACGGCCACGGTGGTGGCCCCTTCCACCCCCAGCCACGAGCGCGCGGTCCCGAGCGGGATGTGGACGAGCGACTGGTCCAACGCCCCGACGCCCGTGCGGTAGATCCCGACGACGCGCACCAGCTGCCCCTCGATGTCGCCCGGGGCGGCCTGCGCCGTGAGCACCATGCGCGACCCCGTCCGCACGCCGAGCCGCTCCGCCATCCCCGCACCGATGTAGGCGTGGAGACGGTCCCCGTCCTCCAGGTAGCGCCCGTCCGTCACCTCCTCGCCCAGCTTCGAGAACGCGGTCTCCACCGTCGCATCGACGCCCACGATCCAGGCCGGCAGCGCCCCCTCGGGCGACGACGCCAGCCCCCGCGTCGTCACACGCACGGAGGCCAGGGGAGGATCGGGCGTCGGCGCATCGGCGACGGCGGCCAGCGATGCCTGCAGTTGCGCGGCCGAGAGGCGGTCGTCCAGACTCTCGCTGTCCCGGTAACCCGGGGCGTTGATGGTGACGTGTCCCGCGCCGAGCCTCACACCTGCGTCGATCCAGTCCTCGTGGGCCCCGTCGGCCAGAGTGCGCGACAGGATCAGCAGCGCGAGCCCGATGGCCATCGCGGCGGCGGTCAGCGCGCTCCGGCGCAACTCCCGCCCCAGGTTGCGCAGCGCGAGCCAGACGAGGGTGCGGAGGCGGACCATCTAGCGGTCGTCCATGGGCTACCGGTTGGCGAGCGAGTCGGCGGGCGGGACGCGCACGGCCCGCCAGGCCGGCAGGAGGGCCGCGACGATGCCGGTAATCACCAGGGCGATCGCACTGACCAGGGGGCCCACCACGGAATACTCGACGGTCAGATGGGGACGGACCGCGGAGTCGCCGAAGGACCAGGTGTCGACGAACCGGCTCAGGTCGATCGGGTTTTCGTGGATGAATACCATGAGCGGGATCGCGAAGACCAGCCCGGCGCCCAGCGACAACAGCCCCAGGAGGATCCCTTCGAAGACGACGATCCGGCCCACGGAAAGCCCCGACGTCCCCAGCGCCCGCGCGACCCCGAACTCCCGGCGGCGCTCGAAGGTCGCCAGCAGCATCGCGTTCGCGACCCCGAAGGCCGCCATCCCGAAGATGAACGCGGCAACAACCCAGTTCATCGAGTCGGCGTAGGTGACGATGAAGTGGAGTTGCGGCTGAAGGATCGACCACGGCTCCGTGCGCAGCCCCGGCGCGACCGCCGACGCAGCCTCCCTGATCCGGTCCGCAACCGCCTCCGACTCGCGGACGCGGTCTACGGACACTGCCACCTCGTGGATGCGCCCGGGGTCCATCGCCATGAGCTCCGCGAGCGTCCCCAGCTCCAGGAGCGCGTAGCTGTCGTCGAACGCACCGACGCCCACGCTGAAGATCCCCGACACCGTGAAGAGATCGTTCCCCGTCGACCCGTCGGCCGCGGGAGCCACCAGCACCACCTCGTCGCCCACCTGCGCCCCGACCGTTTCAGCCATCTCATCGCCCAGCGCGATCTCGCCCGAGCCCGGCATCCGCCCCGCCACAAGCGAGCTCTCGAAGCGGCTGACCGCCGCTTCGCGCACCGGGTCGATCCCCATCAGGATGCCCCCCACCGTCTCGTCACCGGAGCTGACCAGCCCTCCCCCATACAGACG
>VXLT01000270.1 GCA_009841475.1 Gemmatimonadota bacterium | reverse complement strand
CTGGCGCGAACCTTCACCCAAACGGCGCGTCCACGGCTCATGGCGCGCCGTTGCCGGTTCGGGGGTCAGAGGGGGCACGGCCCCCCGCCAGCCTCCGCAGGGGACTCACGGAGTGTGGCCCCAAGGAGTAAGCTGGCTGAACTACGAAACGGGCGTACAGCGCGCCCGTGGGGGCCGCCTCCGCGACCCGGATACCGCCGCCGACGCGGTGGCGGAGCACCTCCGCGAACGCCTCGGTGAACCCGCTCAAGCAGCCCTCGCGCAGGCGCGGCTCGCGGTCGGACGGAGGCCGGTGCGGCGAACGATACCGCCAGCGCCGATGTCGATGGACACGGGCACCGCTTCCGTCTCGGGGTCGATCAAACCGACTACGTGCGACTCCTTCTCGTGCTGCCGTTCAACCTTCGGTAACCCGAAGGGCAATGTATTACGGATTCCATCGGCAAATGGTTTCAAGCCAGCCGTCGGGGACCGAAAGCAGCCGAAGCCGATCCGCGCCCATCTCAGGGACTCCTCGGGGACCGGATCGGAGGATTCAGCACGAAGGCCGCCGGGGAAGGTGAGGCCGTGTCCCCGAAGGAACACGTTCACCCGCGTGTCGAACAACAGCTTCTGCGTCTCCATGCCTCGAACGCTGAACAGCCGCGCGCAAGCGAGTCAACCCGCCTGGAAGCGCCCTTTGTTCAATAGCGTTCAAGGATGTTCAATAACGTCAAGCCGCGGGAGGAGGCCGTCGCCAACGGGGCGGAAAAACACCCCCGCGTCCTCGGAAGCACCGCCTCGCCTTGGGTGTCCGCGGGCTGCCGGAAACACCGAGACCTTGAGGATCAAGGAATGATCCGAGCCCGCGGGATGGGCGGTTGCGGACCAACTCTGAAAGCGGACCCGCGCGGGCGTCTGACCGAGCCCACCGGGCCGTGTCAGCCGCCAGCGCGCGAATGGCGTTCGAGGATGCCGTGGATTTCGCCGGGATTCAGGGCGACATCCCAATGCCAGCGTCCGAATCCGCCGTGCGCGTTAACCGCATCGACCCATTCGGCGAGGTACTTGCGCTTGGTCCGGTCCTCCTCGCTGTCACGGCCCTTCGTTTCCAGCACCAGCATGTCGCCGGACGTGAGCCGGACGAGGAAGTCGGGACGGTACTTCCGCACCACCCCTCGGTGGACGTAGAACACCTCGAAGCCGAGATGGTCGTTCTTCACCCACGCCTCCACCTCCGGGGCGTGGTCCAGCGCGAAGGCGTCGGAAGCCTCCCACGTACTATCGAAGACGCAAAGGTTGATATGGCTCCGGCCGGCGGGGGCGCACGGCTTGCCCGTGAACCACGTCCGCATGTCGCTGGTGGCGCGGATTGGCTGATCCCGGTCGAAGACCGGCTCGATTCTCGCGGCGTTTTCGTGGCGGATGGCTTCCCGGATGTGCTGCACCACCTTCGTCATGTTCAGCGTGACGACGAGCCGCCGCTTGAGATCGTCGGCGGCAAAGAGTTCCGGGGTGACGACGATTCTTCCGGATCGCATGAACTGTTCGACGAGTCGGACGAGTTGTACTAGCAGGAACATCGGGGGTCCCGGCCAGTTCGCCCGCATCTGGTCGTAGACATTCCGTGCCGCCTCGAAGACGATCTTCTGAGTGCGGAATTCGCGGGCGAGGCCTTCCAGACTTATCGAGTCGATCTTGGTGATGTCCGGCTTGCCGTCGATGGTGGGCGCGAGTTCCGCGAGCCGCGCCGTCTCGGTCGCATCGAGGTACAGCGGCTCCACCCGGTCCATGTCGAGCGACAAGCGCGGGCTGTAGGCGTGATCGACGCGCACGACGTTCGGCCAGGAAATCGAGAAGGCCGCCTTGTCCGCGACCGGCTCGATGGCGGTCTTGGGTTTCGGCGGCGGAGGCGGTCCGTTGTCGTCCCGGCCCTCGTGGGGCAGGAATGTGAAGGGCACGCCGAAGACGTTGACGTGCTCCGGCTCGAACAGGCCGGTCTCGGGGTTCACGTCGTACGAGGTACGGCGAAGGCCGCGCCCCACCACCTGCTCGCACAGAAGCTGGCTCGTGAACGCCCGGAGGCCCATGATGTGGGTCACGGTCTTTGCGTCCCAGCCCTCCGACAGCATCCCGACGGAAATCACGTTCTGAATCCGCTCACCCGGACGATTCGGGCGGCCGACCGTGTCCACCTGCCGGCGCAACAGTTCGGCCCGCTGCTTTCTGGTGAGCTTGCGGTCCGCCGCCGTCTGCCGGGAGGTTTCGGCATCGTCGGTCCGGATTTCTGCGATCGGTTCCTCGGCCGCCTCGGCCGCCGCCAGAACTTTCGAGTCGATGTGCAGCGTCCGCTCTGGATCGCATAGCTCCTCTATGTGGACCAGCCTGCGGTCGAACGCGTGCTTGATGCGGGCAGCCGTCTCGGTTCGGTTGGCGACGGTGATCATCACCGGGGGCGTGGCGCTCCCGCGCTCCTTCCATTCCTTGGCGGTTTCCTTCCAGTCCTAGCCGAGCAGGTAGTACCCGTTCGTCACCAAGTCCGGCAGCGGTTCCTCGGGCTTGGCTCGCCGATTCAGGTCGTCCTTGACCTCGGGGTCCTGATAGATGTGGTAGAGGCGCGACTTGTAGGTCTTGGCGTCGGGAACCGCGTCGTCGCGGATCACCACCCTGGGCGTCTTCACAAGCCCCGACTCGATTGCGTCGTTCAGGCCGAAGTCGCTCACGATCCATCCGAAAAGCGCATCCTCGGAGCTCTGCTTGCCCGACGGCACGAACGGCGTCGCGGAGAAGTCGTAGCAGGCGAGTACGCCCCGTGCGCGGTGGATGCGATCCAACCCGCCCACCCACTTGGTCGCCTCCTCAACGGTGCTCTTCAGGACACCCTTTACCTTTCCGCCTGCCGGAACCCGCCATGCGTGATGCGCTTCGTCGTTGATGACCAGCAGGTTCCGCGCGCTCGCCATCTCGCCCAGCACGTCGCGGACGTAGGCCGCGTCGCTCTTGGGGCCGCGCTTGTCGACGCCCCGCTTCTTGGTGATCCGCTCCTCCGTCTCCCAGTTGAGCGCGTGCCAGTTGCGGATCACGACCTTGCCGCGGCGCAGCTTGTCTCGCATCGCCGGAGGCACGACCCGGAACTCCTCGTAGTAGTTCTCGGGGTGGGAAGGCTTGAGAACGGCCAAGCGGCTCCGCACGGTAAGGCCGGGCGCGACCACAAGAATGTTCTTCGCGAACCGGACATCGCGGGGGTTCGCGACCTTGTTGAGCACGTGCCAAGCGATGACCATCGCCATGACCACCGTCTTGCCCGATCCGGTCGCCATCTTGGCGCAGAGGCGCTTGAACGCGCCGCCGTCGGACGGGATGTCGATCCCCACCCGTTCGCTCGGCGGGGCCTCGGTGATCCAAATGAGCGTTTCGGCAGCCTCCAGCTGACAGAAGAAGAACCGGCGGCTCTCGAACTCGTCGGGATTGTTCCAGTGCTCCAGCAGCCGCTTGGTGATCCCCGTCACGCCGGGATGGCCACTCTCGCGCCACGCCTTCACCCGCTCCCGAATCCGGTTGACGAGCGGAATCTCCCGGAACACGCCGGGGTCGTCGAACGCGGCGGCGTCTCCAGACGCCACGACGTACCCTGCGGGCCTCCGGCCCTCGTCAAGATGGAACAGCCGGGTCGCCCTGTCGTACCGCCAGTGCCGGGCCGGTTCTTCGTACGGGGAATTGACGATCAGCCGGTCGATGGTCGCGCTGGGCATTATCCGGGCTCCGGGGGAACCAGCGGCTCCAATCGGGCGATTAGGTCCGGCAGGTCGTGGCGCACCGTATCCCACACCAGCGGAAGGTCGATGTCGAAGTAGACGTGCACGAGCCGGTTCCGCATCCCGACGATCTGCCGCCACGGGATGTCCGGGTTCGCCCGCCTCGCGCCTTCGCTTACCTGCGCGGCGGCCTCGCCAACGATTTCCACCGACTTGAGAACCGACAACTGCGTCCGCCGGTCCCGCACGAAGTCGTCGAAGGACAGGTCCTCCGTGAAGGACAACGCATCGCGCGCCGCGAGCAGCATGTCCAACAGATACGCGGAGTCGTCACGTGGCATAGACCACCCGCGCGGATTCCAGGATCGCCTTCCGCCGAATGTAGTTCCGGCTCTCCTCGATGGCGGCTCGGCTGACCAGATCGACCCTGCGGGCGAACAGATCGGCCAGTTCCTGCTGCATCCCGGCCATGCCGAACAGGCCCGGCGTGCGCTCCGACCTGAAACGGATCAACACGTCGATGTCGCTGTCCGGCCCGAAGTCGTCGCGCAACACGGAACCGAACAGCGCCAGTTCCCCCACCTGCCAACGGTCGCAGAACGCCTCGATGGCGCTCAGGGACACACCGATCCGGGCCGCCAACCGCTCGCGGTCTCGGATGGCTCCAGTCGTTCGCACCGAGGCCCTCATTGCGGCAACTCCACGATCTTGAGGCTCTCGACGCCACGGTCGTCCACGATCTTGACCGCCGCGCGACCGTGCTCGCCAGCTTTGAAGGGGAGCGATACCGTGCCCCGGTAGGCCGCCATCCGGGTGGCGTCGATCTCCGCTTGGAGGCTCTTCGCGAGCTTGGCCCAGCCGTCCTTGGCACCGGCCATCGGAAAGAACACCTGTCGCGGGAACAGGCTGCGTCCGTCGTAGTCGGGATCCAGCATCCAGAGTGCGATCTTGTCGGAGCCACCGGACTCGACATTCCCGGTCTTCGTGTTGTAGTAGTCGAAGCCTCGCACCGAGACGCGGAACTTGCCCTCGTCCTTCCCTTCGGAAACGCGTTCGAGCGCCACGTCGGGCTGTCCGACGAGCCAGAAGCTCTCGTTGCTCGCCCGCTTCTTCTTGAGGTCGTCCGTCAGCAGGTCCGCGTTCATCTGCGCCTTGAGCAGCGTCACCCCGGGCCATTTCGTCTCGTCGATGTCCTTGGACGCCTCGGGATCGAACTGGAAGGCCGCGAAGACGACGACGGCGGGTCGCGGAACCAAACGCCATGCTTCTTTGATGGCCTGCTCTACCTGCCTTTGCTCCATCGGGGCATGATCCGGGCCGAACGAAACGACCGTCCGCACGCCTACTAACGCCGCGTCTCGCGTCCCCCGCCCCGATGCCTCGGCGGGTCTTGTTTCGCCCTCGGCGTGGAGGTGCTTCTGGCCGGGCAGCGGCTCAAGCCGCACGAACCCGATGCGCTGGCCAACCTTGCCCCGAATGCCGGTCTTCAGAAGCTCGTCACGCCAGTCGCTCTCGCGAATCGTCAGCCCTGCGCGCGCCACCGATGAATCAGCCGGTAGCGCCTCCCGGTCGGCCACCTCGTCGAGCGGGAGCACGGTAGGCGCGGGGACCGCCTCGACCGTGAACGGACCTGTGACACGGGCCTTCGCGCGATCGATATGGGGCTGGTCGTAAAGGATTTCGACGGCAGACGGCTGGTCGTTGGCAATATCGGTCGATGTGATATGCGGGACCGTCTCGTAACGGAATCCAGCTCCTACCCCGTCGTCGGTTCGCGCGAGCTGGAAATACTCGAACAGGGCGCTCATGATACGCTGCTTGGCGAGGGTCAGAGAGACGCGGGACGAATCGCATGTGATCCAGCGTCGACCCCACTCTTCAGCGACATATGCTGTCGTCCCGCCCCCGCACGTTGGGTCCAAAACTAGGTCGCCGGGCTGGGTGGTCATGAGGATGCACCGCTTGACGATCTCAGTGTTGGTCTGCACGACGTAGACGGGGCTGGCCGCGCCGCCAAGCCCTTCCCACCAGTTGCTGAGCGCCTTGTACCCGAAGTCGTCCGCGTAGCGCTTGAACCCAATCTGGTTACGACCTACATAGAGTCGCTTCGCAGCCGCCAGCCGATCCATCCCGGAAGGCGCACCGTCCTCCGTAACCACGGTGTGCTTCCAGCAGTTACCCTTCGAGATTCCGGGATCGAAGTCCCTGCCCTCATATGCGAAAACGCGGCTCTGATTCTTCCGAAACCCGCCAGCCGTGAGGTTCTCAGACTTGAAGATGCGGGCACCTGGGTGTGCGGAGAGTACCCGGTCGGGGTGGTCGCGGTAGTACCTGTCGGGCCGATTCTCCGTCTTCTCGAGCTTGGCAAGTGTCGTGACGGTGCCATCCGGAAACTCGACGTGGCGAAATGTCTTGACGAGATCGCTGTCCAGAGGCGTGGGCTCGAAGAGTTGGTTGTAAGCCTCTCGGACACGGGTCTTATCCTTGGCGAACCAGATGAGGAAGTCGTTCACGGGGTCGAGTAGCCCCCCCTTCTGGCCGCCTTTCTTCTTGAAGGGGATGTGGACCACGAAGTTGTCAGCGCCGAAGACCTCCGACATGACGAGGTGGACGAGTGAGAGATTCTCGTCGTTGATCTGCATGAAGATGGAGCCCGTGTCAGCCAGAAGCTCACGGCACAGCAGCAGCCGGTCTCGCAGATACGACAGATAGGAGTGGATGCCGAGCTCCCAAGTGTCCCGGAATGCTCGAATCTGCTCGGGCTCGCTGGTCAGGTCGGCATCCTTGCCGTCGGTCACGTCTCGGCGGTTCACGAAGGGTTGGAAGTTGGAGCCGTAGTCGATGCCGTACGGCGGGTCCATGTAGACCATCTGGACCTGCCCGGCGAGACCCTCCTTCTCGATCAGGCTGTTCATGACGAGAAGGCTGTCGCCCGCGATCAGGCGGTTGGTCCAGTTGTGCCGATGACGGTAGAACTCGATGGCTTGTCGGAGCGGCGGGTTTTCCTCCGGTGTGGCGAACAGCGAACCCTGCTCCTCCGCGTCCTTGGTCTTCCGCACCGCTTCGATGATCGTGTGCGGGTCGATCCGCTCGTGGACGTGCAGTGAGACCGTCGGCACTTCGAACGAAGCGTGCTCTGTCTTGCCAGACCACGAGAGATGGGGATCGAGATGCGGATCATGAGCGTAGGTCTTGTCGGCCGCGTCCCGGTCGGTATCCGGGGCGACCAAGCCCACTGGCGGGTTGTTCACGCGCTCCTTGTCGGGATGCTCGTACGTGGCGATGGTCCGCCCTGCCTTGCCTTTTCGTCGCGCCATGATCGCCCTTGGGGGGTACCGGGCACCGACCCGGATGGCCGGTGCCTTCTCTGTCTCTTGACCGGGGCACGGTCGCCGCAGGTCGGCTACCGAGCCTAGGACAACCATACCAAGTTTCGGTGGTTCCGGGCGAGCCATCAAGCGGCGAGACTCGTTTGGCCACAGATTCACGAGACACGGGTCGGTATCCGGCAACATCATCGAGCAGCGTCCCGTAATCCCGCCGGCGCGGTGCTGGGGCCGTACGGCTTCGGACCTAGGACGGCGTAAGGAGATCGTCCGCGACGCGCTGCTGGAACTCACCTACACAAGCGCACGACATGGTGCCGTTTTGCCCGAGAGATGGACCATGTGGACGGCCACGGCGAAGTCCTGCCGCCCTGCTCGGTCCCGATTCTACTCCTCGGGGGCTACATTCGAGGACGATCTTCACCGACCCCTCGACCTCTGCCTCCTCCAGCGAGAAAAACGAGACAGCAGGCGCGACGATGAGCAGAACCAGTCCGCAAGAAAAACGGCTCCGGCTCTTCGAGCAAGGGAACACCCACTGCCCGATCTGCTTGACCGAGTTCACTGAACCCGAAGTACGGGCAGGTGAAGCCGTGACGCTCGAACACGCCCCCCAAGAGTCGCTGGGCGGCAAACCCGCCTGTCTCACATGTATGCAGTGCAACACCGGCCCGGCGACGGGAATGATGGACCAAGCCGTGGCCCGCTTCTACCGAGCTCAAGAACAGGGTGGCTACCCCATCACCGTTGAAGGAGACGGCAAGAGACCCTACACCGTCCATCCGAAGCATTATGACATCGAGAAGGACAGAATCAGGATCAGAACCCGGCGCGATGTAGTCGGAAAGAGCGACGGACCGTTCACGCTACGCCAGACCGAACCCTGGCCCGATGCCGTCCGGTTGGGGGTACTGAAGAGCGCGTACCTGATGGTGTTCAGCCTGCTGGGGGCGGCGGGATACCGGTACGCTCAAGGTGAAGCGGTAACGTCCATCCGTGACATGTTGCTGTCCCCAGAGAAGGGGCTAGTCCGACCCTTCGTGGCGTTCCACGCTGACACCGCCAACACAGAGCACGCTGTCCTGCTGTGGACGGAGTACCAGTGCTGGGCGGTGAAGATTTGCACCGACGTGGTCATCCTACCGCCCGGTGGGTCCATTGACCGGTATCGGAGACTCGCAGCGGCAATCGAGCCGCCGCTGAGGCTAGGCTCAACGGTCCAATGGACAGCCCCCAAGTTCGGCGGCAGCCCGATTCCTGGCAAGAAGTCGGACGCGCTGAAGACGAAGCACTTGTTCGGCGCGACCTTGCCCAATCGGCGCCAAGACTATGTGGTCGTGTACGAGGAAGCGGACATGGTTGCCGTGCTACCCGTTTCCGGCCCGTCACCGAGCTCTCGCCGGAGCACCTAGAAGGGCGCGGCGCTCCCGTAGGTCGGACGGGCGATACGCCCGCTAGAGAGGCGGCGCGGCCGCGCGGGAAGTCCCGCCATTCATAGCCGTTTTTCCCGCTGTCGCGGAACGGTCCAGCAAGATCCAGTACACCGGCAGGAAACGCAGATCGTGCAGTCCTGTATGTAGTTAGAAGATTTCCTGTCGGGATTCTGGCTGTCCCCAGTCCGCTGGATCATCGCGCATGAACTGGCTCACGTCCGGCGGCGCGATCATCTCGTACGCTGGCTCGAGTGGTTCGCGTGCACCGTGTTCTGGTGGAACCCGGTCGCGTGGTGGGCGAGACGCCGGCTCCGTGCCGCGGGAGAGGTGTGCTGCGACGCTCTCGTCGTGCGCGCCCTCGGCTGCGCCCCACGCGCCTACGCCCGGGCCCTCGTCCGGGCCATCGACGTCGTTCGCACGAAGCCGACCCCTCCTCTGCCCGCATTCGCGAGCGCCGCCGACTGCGGCCACCGGACGCGATTGCTCGAAGGAAGACTCCGAAGGATCATCAGCCACGAGCCCGCGAGCCCTCTGTCCCCGCCGCTTCGCCTGGCTCTGCGCTGCGGCCTCACCCTCCTGCTGGCCTTCGGTCTCGTCCATTGCAGCGAGCAGGCCTCGCCGACTGCACTGGAAGTCCCTCGCATGGACGAGCCTCTCGGTGATCCGTCCAGGTCCGACAACGGGGGACTCGGACGGGGACCTGTCTTCGATGCCGACACCGGTCGGCTGCAGTGGAGCCTGTCCTCGGCGCCCGTGATCCGGGCTGAAGAGATCAGCTGGACACACGAAGTGAGCCAGAGCGCCGGCGGCGAGGACGAGCCCCGCCTTCGGCGTCTGGTGGTGATCGTCGGCTACGACGATGAAGTGGAAGGGCCGCTATCGGAGAACGACAGCTTTTGGGCTGTAGCCGAACGGGCCGAGAATTTTTCCGGCACAGGGGTCTTATTCGTCCAGCCCACCGAAGATCGCGGATGGAGGCTCCTGGACAGGCCTCCGGAAACGTCCGCGGGTCCATACCACATCACGACGTTCGGGCCGATTCCGCCTGACGGGTGGGGACTGAGCATGCAAGCCGAACGCCGCTCGGCTCGCGGGGCCGAGAGATAGCCCGGATGGCGGACCGGGGGCCGCAGATCGCCATGCACGGCCGTCGCCGAATACTCCTCGGCCTCGCGACCCTCGCCCTTGCAGAGGTTCCCACCGCGGCCGCCCAGGAAGTGGTCGAACTGCCCGGGCGGGACCAGTGGATGGAAGCCGACTTCGCACACGTCTTCCGCGTCGGAGTTCCCGTTGGCGAGGAATGGGAGATGTTCGCGAACATCCCCAAGGTGGCCTTTGATGCCGATGGCAACCTCTACGTGTTCGATTCCGCAGGCCCTGGGTCGAGTGCGGATCTGCGCATCGTGGTCTTTGACTCCACGGGCGGGTTCCTTCGGCACTTCGGCTCCGCGGGTGAGGGACCGGGCGAATTCAGAAGCCCCGCTACCTACACCGTGTTGCGCGACGGAACCACGATCGTGGCTGACCTGGGACACCGGGCCTACCACCTCTTCGACGCTTCGGGTCAGTTCCTCCGCATGGTCCGCGGTGGGATGGGGACTCCACGCAGCGAGAGTGGAGAGACCGTCTCGAGCGTTGGTGTGGCCGTCCTCCCGGAAATACACGCAGACCCCCGCGGCGGGGCGGTGTATTCGATGGAGGGACGGACGTGGCTCGTATCGAGCCTGGGCGGTTCGGCGTGGCCATCCGATTACCGCCCCATCGATCGACACGACATGGGCGGCGAGGAGGTCAGCACCGAAACGCTGGTCCGGGCCTGGCGGCCCGGGCGTGAGCCGAGGGACAATGTCCGCGCGTCGAACCTCCCAACAATAACCATCGCGAGTCCAGACGGCGGGTCGACGAGTCTTGCGGATGCCTTACGCGGCTCTGCCGCGCCTCCCGTTTTCGAACCGGAACTCTTGGCGGGCGTGCTGCCGACCGGCGGCATTGTGTACTCCGACTCTTCGACGTACGCGCTCCATGTAACCGCCGGGGACGGCGGCGCGCTGCTTCGGACGATCAGACGACCGTTCCGCCCCGAACGCGTGTCCCCGGGGATCGAAGCTGAGTTCAACCGGAACAGGGAGGCGGCGCTGCGGCGAAGCGCCGCGGGTGGGGGTTCCTACTCCTTCTCGCTCGGTGAACCCCGCTTCTACCCCGAAATCCCGGTGATTCAGGCGCTTTCCGCGACTTGGGAGGGACGGATCTGGGTCATGCGCCGAGGCGACGACGATCTACTGGAAGACGGCCCCATAGACGTGTTGACTGCGGACGGCGAGTACGTCGGCACCTACCGGACCGGTGCGACGAAGTTGCCCGACGCCTTCGGCCCGAACGGACTGGCCGCGTATATCGAGTTCGACGAGTTCGAAGTGGCAAGCGTGGTGGTACGAAGACTGTCGGCCGAAGTGAGGTGACGTCTTGGCGGCGGGCCGCACCAGGCTCGCGGTGTCAATCCCGGAGCGCCGGATCATGGGGCTGGGCGCGGAAGGCGTGGATGTCGAAGGGCTCGGTTTCCGGACGCAGGTGGGTGCGTAGCGGCGCCAGGCGTGAGAAGTCGATCCGCCGCGGACGCAGGACATAGCCGTCCGGGCCCTCCTCCAGCCGCAGGCGGTCGCCGGGCCGAGCGCCGAGCGACTCCAGCACTTCAGCCGGGAGCGTGATTCGGCCTCCTTCCTCGATCCTCAGCAGCATCGTGCCCTCCGTTTGAATGGGTTGCCGAGCATGCCCCCATGGCGAGGGGTTGTGCCGCGTGCGTGCTTGACGACCCTCGCCCTCAACAAAGATCATCCACGGGTCCGAGACAACGCAAACTTCAACCCCCTCGAACGCCTCCCATGTTTACGCCGGCTCGGAAAAAGCTGCTGTTGGCCGTGCTGGTGCTCTCCTTTGGAGTCCAGACGGGGCTGGTGTATTCGGATGTGCGCAGCGAGCCGCTGTCGCAGGCGGCGCGCGAAGGACGTGCGCTCTGGCAGGCGTATGCCTGTCAAACCTGTCA
>VXLT01000317.1 GCA_009841475.1 Gemmatimonadota bacterium | reverse complement strand
CGTAAGATCAATTTTCACAGCAGGTTGTGGACTCAACTGCTTCCGCCGCAGTAGCGGACGTGCGCCTCGTGATAGCAGCCGCCGGCGCATAGGGGCCGCGCCCAGCAGGTGTTGCAGTCGGTCTTGTTGGCGACGTGGTGCCGCCCCAGGAATTCGAACTGGCGCTGGCGGTCGAGTCCCTTGTCCACCGAGCCGATGCTGTGGTCGTCGGAGCCCGCGAACCGGTGGCAGAGCGCGACTTCGCCGTCGGTGGCAACGCCCATCAGCCCCAGTCCGGCCCCGCACGGGAACGCCTTGCTGACCCCCTTGTGGATCTCCTCGATGGTGTCCTTCACGTTCGAGAAGCCGTGGTGCCGGTCCTCGACCGCGAACTCCAGGAACTCCTGCGCCAGCTCCTCGAACTGGCCGAGCATGTGGTCGAAGCCGGTGTCCTGGATCGCGTAGCCGCGGCCGTTGGCGGTCGTGACCGGGGCGAAGCCGACCTCCCAGAAGCCGATCTCGTTGCGCAGGTGGTTGAAGATGCGGGTCACGTTCAGCGTCTGGCGGGTGAGCGTCACGCGGGCTCCGATCGGGCGGCTGCGGTGGCGCGCCAGGAGCCGCTTGATCTTCGGCATCGCGTAGTCGTAGCTGCCCATCCCGTTCTTGAAGACGCGGAATTTGTCCTGCATCTCCTTCGGTCCGTCGATGCTGACCGTCACCCCGACCCGGTTCTCCGCCAGCCAGTCGATGACCTCGTCGCGTAGCAGCGTGCCGTTGGTCGTGAGCGAGAAGTCGACGTCCTTCCCCAGCTCCTTCCCCCGCTCGCGAGCGTACGCGACCGTCTTCTTCAGCACCTTGAAGTTGAGCAGCGTCTCGCCGCCGAAGAAGGTGAGGTGCGCCACAGGCAGGTCGCCCGACTGCTCGAACATGAAGTCGACGCTCTGGCGCGCGGTCTCCTCGCTCATGTAGTTCGGCGCGGGGTCGCAGGTCGTGTCGACGATCTTGTCCTCGCCGTACTCGTAGCAGTACGTGCACGCCAGGTTGCACTTGTTCGTGACGTTGAGGACCATCGTCGTGAGCGGGAAGTCGGCCTGCGGGAGGACGCGGGGGAAGGTCTCCTTGGGCGCGCTGGTGAGGCCGATCGCGCGCACCCGCATCAGCTCCGCGAGGCTGCGGCGCACGGTGGACTCGCCGTGGTTCGGGGCGAGCGAGGAGATGATGGCGTCTTCGGTGGCCGGGATCCTGACCCGGCAACGAGGGGTATCAGGTGGTATAATGGGATGACCCGGACTTTATCGCCCCAGGGCACCAGAGGCATTCGGAGGAATGATGAGACAGTTCGCCCTGGCGGGTCATCGCCCATGTATCGCGGGTGTCCCTACGGCCCCGCTGCTCTTGGCCCTTCTATTGCTCCTCCCTGCCTGCTCGGCCAAACGGAGTGCAGATCCGGCGGACGCGTCCCCACCTCCACGACTCTTGTTCGCCGATCTTCCGCCCACCAGGCCGACGACCAACCCCACCCCGGCGCAACCCTCGTGTGACCACTGGCCCAATGGGGACTTCTTCACCCTGGCTTCAGCGGATCTCGTGCGCGAATGCCTTGAGAAGGGCGTGGACCCGAGAGATCCGGTGAATAACGCTCCCGCCATCTTCAGCGCCGCGCGCACGGCAACCGATCCGGCCGTCATCGGCCTGCTCACGGCCGCAGGAGCGGATCCCAACGCCCGCTTGGGAGAGGGGCGGCGGGGCGGCGGCCGCCCCGGCTACACTTCGCTACACTCCGCTGCGACGAACAACCCCACGCCCGGCATCATCGTCGCTCTACTGGAGGCCGGCGCAGACATCAACGCTCGTTCCAACGAGGGTGCGACCCCTCTCCATGCGGCCTGGGGAAACCCGAATCCCGCCGTCTTCAGGGAACTGCTTCGGTCTGGCGCAGACCCGCTGGCCCGCGACGAGCGCGGCCGGGTTGCCGACCCGACGAGCTGTCTGAACTGGAACACGGATGTGTTCAACCGGCTGACGAGCCCCAGTGAATTCGATCAGTGCGTGCGACTGGGCGAAGACGTGAACACACGCGACAGCGATGGGAATGCGCCGCTCCACTGGGCCGCTGCCACTGACCGTCCGACCGCGGTCACGACCCTCCTGGACGCCGGTGCCGATCCCAACGTCCAAAACAACATCGGGGCCACGCCCCTACACGTAGGCTCCACCAACCAGCGCGCAGACATCCTCACCCTGTTGCTGGACGCCGGGGCGGAGTTGAACGCGGGCGAAGGTGCCTGGGGAACTCCTCTGCTTCACGCCATCTCGGGCCGCAACGGGATGAGCAACCGCCGGTTTCCCTGGCGACCAAGGGGAATCAGCGAAGCCGCCATCAATGTCCTGGTCGAGGCCGGCGCCAACCTAAACGCGACCGACTCGGCTGGCACGACTCCGTTGATGCAGAGCCTTAACCGCCGTCGCGAAGGCACCCTTGCGGACCTTCCGATGCGCCTGCTCTCTCTTGGCGCCGACCCCAACTCGCGCGACATCCAGGGCCGAACCCCGCTGCTCGTGGCTGCTTCCACCGAGGGACCTGCGGTGATTCGCGCCCTGATCGAGGCCGGCGCGGACCCGAGGGCGCTGAGCAACGACGGGACGTCTGCGCTTCATGCGGCAGCTGTGTCAGGCGTCCCCGAGGCAATCCCGATTCTGGCGGACGCCGGTGTGGACCCGAACGGATTGAACGACGACGGCGTGGTTCCGCTGCAACTCGTGGTCACGCCGTCGGAAAGCAACAGATGGTGGCTTCCCTGGGGGAATGAGGCGGCCCCGTCACCGACGGCCCTCCGCGCAGCGGCGCTACTCACGGCGGGAGCCAACCCCAACGCACGGAATCCCGAAGGCGACACGCCCCTGCACCTGTCGTTGTGGCACCGCGACACGACCCTGGTCCGCGAACTCGTACAGGCCGGCGCGAATGTGAATGCACGCAACGACAAGGGTGAGACCCCGCTCCACCTGGCCCGCGCACAGGGCCGACGCCCCACGATTCGGACTCTTCTCAGACTCGGAGCCGATCCAGATGCGCGTGACAACGCCGGCCGACTCGCAGATCCGGTCTGCTACTGGGGTCCAGGCGGCGAGGTTCCCGCCGGTGCGCCAGCCGAGAGCGTCCGGGGGTGTCTGGAGAGCGGGATCCCGGTGGATGCGCGCGATGAGGACGGCGCGACGTATCTGGCGAGGATGGTCTCCTCACGGAGCTGCTGCGCCGATGTTGCAAACGTTGTTCAGGTGTTCGTGGCGGCGGGTGCCGACGTTAACGCGCGGGACGATGCGGGCAGGACTCCGCTGCATCGCGCCGTTACGAATCCCGGACGGATTCGCGGGTGGCTCCTGCCAGTCGTGATATCGGCCCTGCTCGATGCGGGAGCAGACCCGAATGCACGGGACTCGGAGGGTTCGACGCCGCTTCATCTGGCGGCGGGCGGGGCGGAAGCGAGCCCTCTGGTTTCCTTGCTGATCGAAGCCGGCGCGGATCTCAACGGGCGCAACAATGCCGGCGAGACTCCGCTGCATATCGCTTTTCGCAGTGACGCCCCCGCAACCGCGCGGACGCTACTGCAATACGGAGCCGATCCGGCGGTTCCGGACGGTGCAGGCGCCGTACCGGATCCGGCCGCTTGCGACCGGTGGGGCACCAGTACTTTCTTCACATTCGCCACTGCCGACATCGTTGCCGGATGCATCGCGGCCGGGGCGGACGTTCGTTCCATGCACGGACGTGGCAGACTGGCGGTGCCGCTGATCTCCGTAGCCGCCGGTTCGTCGCGCGACCCCGGGGCCATCTCAGTCTTGTTGGAGGCCGGGGCCGACCCACACGCGCGCGACGCCTTCTACCAGTACACGCCCCTCCACCATGCCGCCCGGAGCGGCCACCCGGGTGTTGCAGTAGCGCTGTTGGAAGCCGGCGCGGACCCGAACGCGTGGGCGACCGGCTTCAACATCGACTGGGGGTGGGGCTGGACCCCGCTGCACCTGGCCGCGCGGTCGAACCCGGATCACGGCGTCGTGAAGGCCCTGCTGGAGGCGGGCGCGGACTTCGATGCCCGTAGCGGGGAAAGCTACCGGGAGGGCCTGACGCCGCTGCACTACGCAGGATGGAATTCGAACCGCGGTGTCGCCGCGGCGCTACTGGATGCCGGAGCCGACATCAATGCTCTTTCGCGCGGTGGCCGCACGCCCTTGCACGACGCTGCCGGCAACGCCTCCAATCCTGCGGTCATCGAGCTTCTGATCGCGGCCGGGGCCGATGTCCATGCACGCGACAACAACGGCGATACCCCTCTCCACTCCGCTGCGTGGTACAATCCCCATCCGCAGATCGTGACCGCTCTGATCGCCGGAGGCGCGGACGTGGATGCGCGGGACCCCGAGGGGTACGCCCCCTCCGGACGGCGAGCGAACAGCCGAACACCGCTGTTCATGGCTATACGCCGCGACGGAGTTTTCAGCGGCGGTCAGCCAATGCCCAGCCGCTTCAATGTCCCGGTTGTGGCGGCCTTGGTGCGCGGCGGCGCGGATCTGAAGCAGACGGACAAGTACGGCCAGACCCCCCTGCACGCAGTCGCGCTGGTGCGGCCCGCCGCCTATCCCCTGCTCATCCGAATGGGCGCGGATCCGAACGTTCGTGACGCCTACGGCAAGACGCCGCTCGATTACGCGGTTGAGAGCGGATCGCTGGAGGGACTTCCCGAGGTCCGGCGGCTACGAGAGGCGATGCGGCGGAGTCGCGAACCATGAATCAATGCTGCCATCGGGCCCCATCGCCATGGACTACGCGAGGGAGAATTACATGCTCGAACCGTGGGAGCTGGTTAGAATGTCAGGTCCGCTTGACAGGAAGTAAAGAGAAGATGACTACCAGCAGGCCCCGGGCGACCCTCGCACTCGCAATCACGCTACTGGTTGCCTTGCTGCTGGCGGCCTGCGCGCGCAAACGCGGTGTAGATCACCCGGGCGCGTCCCTACCGTCGGCGCTCTCCATCGGCGATTTGCCTCCTGCTCCGCCCCCCACCCTCACCCACCCCACCTGCGACCACTGGGGCTCAGTCGACTTCTTCCGGGACGCTACCCCGTCACTGGTCCGCCAGTGCCTCCGGGCGGGCGCGGACCCCGACGGCCCACCGGGCGTGTACCCCCTACCCCCCCTCTTCGTCGCTGCCGGGTGGTCGCCGCATCCGGCCGTCATCTCGGCACTGGTCGACGCTGGAGCGGACGTGGCCGCCCGGTATTGGGGCGACCTCACTCCCCTGCACGAAGCCGCGAGCCAAAACACGAACGCCGGGGTCACAGCCGCGCTCCTGGAGGCGGGGGTGGATCCGAACGCACGGGACCGGGACGGCATCGTCCCGATCCTCCTGGCGGCGACGGACAACAGCAACCCGGATGTCGTCACCCTCCTGGTCGAGGCTGGCGCCGATCCCAACGCCCGAGATCCCTACGGCAACACACCGCTGCATTTGGCCTGGAATACCGGCTGGTTTGATTACCGCCCGGTCATGCGCGAACTCCTGCGTCTGGGTGCCGATCCACTCGTCCGCAACGATGCGGGACAGATCGCCGACCAGACCCACTGCGACAACTGGAATACGGGCTACTTCCCCTACCTGGCGCTCCCTGCGGACTACGTGCGCTGCCTCGACGCCGGTGCGGACCCCAACGCGCGCGACGGCGAACGGCAGATGCTGCTCCACCGTGCTCTGGAGAACCAGGACCTGGAGGTCACCAACCTGTTGCTGGACGCGGGCGCAGACCCCAACGCTGCGAACTCGTTTGGGAATTCCCCCCTGATGCAGGCCCTTTGGTTGCGGTCCTACAACAACCCCGACGCCGAGAGTATTGCCACAGGGCTGGTTCGCCTGCTTCTGGCTGCGGGCGCAGATGCCAACGAACGCACCCGCTTTGGGCTCACGCCGCTGTACAGTGCAGCCAGCCAGGGAGCTGCAGAATTGGTTGGCGTCCTGCTGGAGGCGGGCGCGGACCCCAACGCGGGCGACCGGTCCCCGCTGGAAGCTGCTGTCGGCGAAGGGGCTGTAGCATCGGTCCGCGTGTTGCTGGCGGCCGGTGCGGATCCCAACCGGCCGGGGTGGCAGGGCGAATTACCTCTCGCTGCCGCAATCCGATCCGGCGACACCGAGGTCATCGGGCTTTTGGAAGCTGCCGGCGCCGAGGTCGACACCCGGACCGGCGACAATGCGGCGGTACGCGAGCATACAACCCCGGGGGGGGAAACACTCCCCGAGGACCCCGACTACCCTTGCCGCGACACGGACTTCCTCGAGTTTGCCCCGCCCGAGAGCTTGCGCGCCTGCCTGGATGCCGACGCCCGGTTCGACGAACCCGTCGCCCGGTATGACCTGACTCCACTCTCTTTCCTGGCCCGTAGGGGCGGAGCAGCCGTTCCCGAGAAGATCGTTCTCCTCCTGGCGGCGGGCGCGGATCCCAACACGGTCGATGACTATGGGCGGACGGCGCTGCATCTGCTCGTCAGCCGCGGGTCAGGGGACGGCGCGGTCGAGCGGATCTCCGTCCCGGCCTTGATTGACGCGGGTGCCGATGTGCACGCGCGCGACGACCGTGGCCGAACCGCCTTGCACGACGCGGTGGAGGCAGCTGTTCGGCGGGGGCAACCAGGACAGGACGCGAGCCATGTGATCCAACTGCTGCTGCGGGCTGGCGCGGATGTGAATGCACGCACGCATCTGGGCGAAAGCCCGCTGCATATGGCGTGGGTGCCCCCACGCGACGCGACAGTGGTCGACTCCGTGATCTCCGTCCTGCTGGAGGCTGGCGCGGAGATCGGTGCCAGAACCAACGACGGGCGGACGCCCCTTCACGTGGGCGTCCAGGGGCACAAGCCCGCCGCCGTGCTGGCGCTCCTCGAAGCCCGAGCGGATCCGGCGCTTCGCGACGACGCCGGGAACCTCGCCGACCCGACCGCCTGCGAGCACTGGGGCAAGGCGGTGTTCTTCGCGACGGCCGACGCAGACGCCATCGCCCGTTGCCTTGAGGCCGGGGCGGACCCGGTTTTACCCGTAGAGGGCGACGCCCGTGACAGGGGTTCGCTTCTTCGTGTCGCTTCCGCCCACGCCCGCGATCCCACAGTGATCACCGCCCTCGTGGAAGCGGGCGCCGATGTGCATGCGCGCGACGTATGGGGATTCACGCCCCTGCATTCCGCCGCGGAGAACCCCACGCCGGCCGCGGTGCAGGCACTCGTCCAGGCCGGCGCCGACGTCAACGCGCCGCGGAGATCGTTCGGCCGCGGTTTGGACTCCCGGGGAGGACGGACCCCGCTGCACTTTGCAGCGTCCAACCCCAACCCGGAAGTCGCCGCTGCGCTGATCGAAGCTGGCGCAGAGGTCGGCGCGCGCGAAGGGATTCGGGGCGGCACCCCCTTGCACTTCGCTGTGCGGAACCCGAATCCGGAGGTGGCGGCGCTGTTGCTGGACGCCGGAGCCAACGTGAACGCACGGGAGTTCGCCCAGACTTACTTGCCGTATGGGATGACCGTGAGCGGCGTGGACGAAACCACGCGCCGGCTGGGCGGAGTCACGCCGCTTCACGAGGCGGCGTGGCCGAATCCGAACCCGGAGGTGATCGACGTGCTCCTGGAAGCCGGAGCCGACCCGAGCGCGCTGGCATGGAGGACCGAGGACCACCACCGTGCGGAACGGAGGAGCGACAACCCCCACTACCAATGGTCGGGGAATGTCACTCCCCTCTACGACGCAGCCCGGTTCAGCGCCGATCCTGAAGTCGTGGCGACTCTCGTCGGAGCGGGCGCCGACCTGGAGGGACGCGGAGCGCAGCTGGCCTTCAATCCCCGGCAGCAGACCACGAAGCCCCGCCCCCACCTGTCACCCCTGTATCTGGCGGTTCGGGGGGACGGACATCCAGCCACCATCGAGGCCCTTGTGCGCGCGGGGGCGGACCTGGAACTGACCGATTCGGATGGGCGCACCGTGCTGCACGTGGCAGCGATCGGCTACCCAGCCGTCTTCCCCCTCCTCCTGCGGCTGGGCGCCGACCCGGACGCCCTAGACGCCGACGGCAAGACACCCATGGACTACGCCAGGGAGAACTACATGCTCCAACAATGGGAGCGGGTTGGAATGTCAGGCCCACTTGACAAGAGGTAAAGAGAAGATGACCAGAAGCAGGCCACCCGCAACGCTCGCACTCGCAACCACGCTACTGGTTGCCTTGCTGCTGGCGGCCTGCGCCGGCAAACGCGGTGCAGATCCAGCGGGCGCGTCCCCACCGTCGGCGCTCTCCATCGGCGACTTGCCGGCCGCTACGCCGACCACCACCAGCCACCCCACCTGCGACCACTGGGGCACAATCGACTTCTTCCGGGATGCCACGCCGGAACTGGTGCGCGAATGCCTCCGGGCGGGCGCGGACCCCAACGGCCCCCCGGGCGTGTACCCCCTGCCTCCGCTCTTCGTCGCGGCCGGGTCCTCGCCACATCCTGCGGTCATCTCGATTCTGGTCGACGCCGGAGCCGACCTGACCGCGCGGCATTGGGGCGGCCTCACTCCCCTGCACGAGGCCGCGCGTCAGAACACGAACGCCGGGGTCACAGCCGCGCTCCTGGAGGTCGGACTGGACCCGAACGTGCGGAGCAGGGACGGCACCGCTCCACTGCACTCGGCTGCCGCCAGGAATAGCAACCCCGACATCGTCACCGTGCTGGTCGAAGCAGGTGCCGATCCCAACGCCCGTGATCCCAACGGCAACACGCCCCTGCACCGGGCCTGGACCGACCTGTTCACCGATCGCCGCCCAGTCATGCGCGAACTCCTGCGTCTGGGCGCCGATCCGCTCGCCCGCAGCATTGCCGGGGTGGTTGCCGACCAGACCCACTGCGACAATTGGAACACGGATTCCTTCGCCTACCTGGCGCTCCCGGCGGACTACGCTCGCTGCCTGGGCGCGGGTGCGGGCGCCAACGCGCGTGACGGCAACGGGCAGATGCCGCTTCACAGGGCTTTGGCGAACCGCAATCCGGTCGTGGTCGCCCTGTTGCTCGAAGCGGGTGCAGACCCCAACGCCACGAACTCACGTGGAGACCCCCCTTTGTTGCAGGGGCCTCTGCAAGGGTCCTACATGATTCCGCCTGCGATTCCAACGGAACTCGCCCGGCAACTGCTTGCCGCAGGCGCGAACCCCAACGCGCGCGGATGGTTGCAGAACACGCCCCTGTACAATGCCACCATGCAACGGGACGCGGAATTGGCCAGTGTCCTGTTGGAGGCCGGCGCGGACCCCAACACGCCCGCCTCGTTCGGCAGCACGCCGCTGTACCGTGCCGCCAGCCGGGGGGCGGCGGAATTGGTCGGTGTTCTGCTCGAAGCCGGCGCGGATCCGAACCTGCCGGACCGGGAGGGCGAATTGCCTCTGGCCGCCGCCACCCAATATGGCTACACGGAGGTCATCCGGCTCCTGGAAGCTGCCGGAGCCGAGGTCGACACGCAGACCGGAGACAGCAGCGGCGTGCAATGGATCGTCGGGGGCGTTGCGGTCGCTCAGCCGGAAGCGCTCCCGGACGACCCTCACTATCCCTGCAACAACACAAGCTTCCTTTGGTCTGCCCCGGTCGAGAGCCTGCGCGCCTGTCTGGAGGACGGCGCCTGGCTCGACGAACCCGTCTGGTTTGATCATGCTCCGCTCGCATACCTGGCCCAGTGGCAACGGCCCCCTCGATCGGCCATTGCCGAGAAGATCGCGCTCCTGCTGGCGGCGGGCGCGGATGCCAACACGGCCGATAGCCAAGGGCGGACGACGCTGCATCTGCTCCTCGGGCGCTGGGAGGGGGATGGCGCCATTGTGCGGATCGGCGTGCCGGCTGTGCTGGACGCGGGTGCCGATGTGAACGCGCGCGACGCCCAGGGCCGAACGCCTCTGCACGACGCGGTGCAGGCGGCCGGGTGGGCAAGAGCGTCGCGACAAGACGCGATCCATCTGGTGCAACTGCTTCTGGGGGCTGGCGCGGATGTGAATGCACGCACGCACCTCGGCGAAAGTCCGCTGCACATTGCGGCGTCGGGGTACCAGCGCAACGCAATGGTCATCGGCGACGTGATCTCCGTCCTACTCGAGGCCGGTGCGGAGATCAATGCCAGGACCAACGACGGGCGGACGCCGCTGCATGCGGCCGTCCAGGCCGACCGGCCCGCCGCCGCGGTGGCGCTGCGCGAGGCCGGAGCGGATCCGGCGCTACGAGACGACGCCGGGAACCTTGCCGATCCGGCCTCCTGCGAGCACTGGGGCAGGGCAGTGTTCTTTGCGACTGCCGACGCATACGTTGTCGCCCGTTGCCTTGACGCCGGTGCAGATCCGAATCCCGCCGCTGGCGCCGGCGACCAGAACGGCCCCTGGCTCCTGCATCTGGCTTCGACCTACGCCCGGGATCCCGCAGTGATCGCTGCCCTGGTGGAAGCCGGCGCCGACGTTCACGCGCGCGACAGGTCGGGGAACACGCCTCTGCACGCAGCCGCGCGGAACGCCACGCCTGCCGCCGTGCGGGCACTGGTCCAGGCTGAAGCGGACGTGGATGCGCCGGAGGGGGAGTCCGGCCGTTATTCCCGGGGAGGACCGACGCCGCTGCACAACGCCGCATCCAATCCAAACCCGTTGGTGGCCGCCACGCTGCTCGAAGCCGGTGCAGACGTCGGCGCGCGGGCGTGGCCGTGGGGCGGAACCCCCCTGCACGTCGCTGCGCGGAATCCGAATCCAGCGGTGGCGGCCCTGCTGCTGGACGCCGGAGCCAACGTGAGGGCACGTCAGTTTGCCTGGATCTCGTCGCCGGTCAGGGTCGCCGGCGAAGACGTGGCCACGCGCAGGTTGGGTGGAATCACGGCGCTGCACGAGGCGGCGCAGAACCCGAACCCGGAGGTGCTTGCCCTACTGCTGGAGGCTGGAGCCGATCCCGGGGCCCTGGCATGGAGGGGCGAGAACCACCACTACCACTGGTCCGGGAACGTCACTCCCCTTTACGACGCAGCCCGCTACAACTCCAATCCCGAAATCGTTGCAACCCTCGTCGCGGCGGGCACGGACGTGGACGGACACGGAGCGCAGTTGACCTTCCCCCCGCAGCAGCAGACCGATTCGTCTCCCGTCCAGCACCTGTCGCCCCTGTACCTGGCGGTTCGCACCGAAGGACACCCCGCCACCATCGAGGCCCTGGTGCGCGCGGGGGCGAACCTCGAGCCGACCGATTCGGACGGTCGCACTGTGCTCCACGTCGCCGCGATCGACTACCCCGCCGTCTTCCCCCTCCTTCTGCGGCTGGGCGCCGACCCGGACGCCCTCGATGCCGAGGGCAAAACACCCATGGACTACGCGAGGGCAAACTACATGCTTCAACCGTGGGAGCGGGTTAGAATGTCAAGTCTGCTTGACAGAAGGTAAAGAGAAGATGACTAGCAGCAGGCCAACGGGGACGCTCGCACTCGCAACCACGCTACTGGTTGCCTTGTTGCTGGCGGCCTGCACCGGTGGCCAGCCGACCCAATCACCGGACGCCGCCCCCTCCCCAGCCCGTACTTCCACCGCCGCCGCCGGCCAAACAGTCACCCCC
>VXLT01000143.1 GCA_009841475.1 Gemmatimonadota bacterium | reverse complement strand
AACCCCCCCCCCCGGGGGGGCCCGGCCGCCGGGGGGGGGGGGGGGGTCTTCGGGGGGGGGGGGGGGGGGGGGCGGCCCGGCGGGGGGGGGGCGCGGGAGACGGCTGAGGACGGCGGCAGCCGCCCGCAGGCCAATCCCACCCCCTCCGTCCTCTACACAGCCTTCGTCATGGCATGCGCCATTGCCGCAATGACGAGATGCCCCCGGCTTTTGAGGCGCGTCGGACATATCGCTCGTCCGCCGTGACGAAGACACCCCCGAGCCCGAGCGCCACGGTGTGGTAAGCCGCGTCGTAGAAGGCGACCCCGTACGTGACGGACAGGGAAACGGCCCTGCTTCTCCACCTGGAGTCCAGCCGCGCCTCGGTCAGGCCGAAGTCGGCCAGCGACGCCAGCAGTTCGTCGGCATCGCTGGGAAACCGCCTCGCCAGCGTGTTGCCCACCTCGTAGATCCAGAGCTGCGGAACGACCAGATCGAGCGTTCCGGCCACGGCTCCGTCACGCAATTCCAGCGCTGCGTCCGTGTCCTGCTCTTCGTCGCCCGGGAGGACCCACTTGAGAAGAACCGATGCGTCGGGCGTTACGATCACGACCGCCGTCGCTCCCGGCCCTCACGTATCCACCGGACGATCTGGTGGGTCTCGACGGCAGGAATCCGCGTTCGAAGCGCATCCATCCGGGCGGAGGCGTCCCGCCTCCTTGCCGCGCCCGCCCACTCCCGGATCGCGGCGTTGACGGCACGGCTGCGGGTACCGCGCGGCAGCCTCCCGATGATGCGCCAGGAGTCCTCGTCCATCATGATGTTGACCCGTCGAGCCATACTGATTCTCCCCCAGGCGAGAATTGATGGTGTGTGTAAAGATTACACACGACGAGCCGGAGAACAACTATTGGACAAGAACTCTTCATCATGGCCTGGTGGGTCCGGCTGCTTGCCCCCGGGGGGCGGCAAAGCCTAGGATCACGCAGCCCCGGCGGCTCCGCGCCTGCTCGGACTCCTCCGCCTACCCCCCACGAAAGGCCCGACCTTGAGACGCTCCATCCCACCCCTCCTCCTCCTCGTCCTCCTCTCCCAACCATTCCCCACCTCCGCCCAGGGCTTCGGCAACGCCGTAGCGATCAGCGGCGACGACGTGATCATCGCGGAAGCCCTCAACGTGCGCACGCCCGGCTACGCCTACGTCTACCAGCGCACCGCAGGCGGCTGGACCGAAGCCCAGCGGCTCTCCGCCTCCGACGCGGCCACAGGAGACGGCTTCGGCCAGGCCCTCGCGGTTGCGCGTGGCGATCTCCTCGTGGGGTCCTCGGGCGCCGTCTACGTCTTCCGCCGGAACGCCGCGGGTGTGTGGACAGAGAGCGACAGGATCATGGCCGCTGGCGGCGAGGAAGGCGACGCCTTCGGTGGCATGATCGCGGTGGCTGGCGACGTGGCGCTCGTCTCCGCCTCAGCAAGCCTGGACTCGCGCGGCTCTGTATACGTCTTCACGCGGAGTGAGACCGGCGAGTGGTCCCAGGAGGCCCAACTGACGGCCGCCGACGGACGGCCCGGCGACGAATTCGGCGTTGCCGCGGCCACCAATGGCGAGTTCGCCGTGGTGGGGGCGTTCGGGAGGGGTGACGGCCGCGGGGCCGCCTACGTCTACCGCCGCGGGACCGGCGGGGACTGGACGGAGACCGCGACGCTGGAGCCCGATGCAGAGGCACCGGTGCGGTTCGGGTCGGCCGTAGCAGTGGGTAACGGAAGGCTGCTGGTCGGTGCGCCGAGGGAGGATAGAATCGCGGGAGCGGTGTACAGCTACGTCCTCGACGAGGCATCGGGCGAGTGGCAGGCCGACGGCGTCTATCGCGCCTTCGACGAAACGTTCGGGACCTTCGGCAGCAGCATTACGCTCGCCGGGAACGAAGTCTGGATCGGAGCCCCGATGGCGGGCGGCGTCGAGGGCCGGTACTACGTGGTTTCGACGGATGCCGATGGCGGATGGGGAGCGATGAGGAGCTTCGCCGTGGATGGTCTGGCCCAGCGGGATCAGATGGGGACGGTTCTGGCCCTGGGCGCGAGCGCCGGCGTCGTCGGCCTGCCTGAAGACGACTTCGGGATGGGCACCGCGGTGATCATCGAACGGCAGGGCGACGGCTGGACGCGGGGCGTCAAGGTAGCGAGCGAGGTTGCCTTGCTCGACGCCATCACGGGCGGCGACATCGCCTGCGAGGACGGATCCGCGGACGTCTTCGGGTGCGCCAACGTCGACATCGTCTCGTTCCTTCCGGTCGACCAGATCGGCGGCGCGCGCGGCGTCGAGGTGAGCGACATGTGGGGCTGGACGGATCCGGTCACGGGAACGGAGTGGGCGCTGGTCGGTCGCTACGACGGCACCTCCTTCATCGACCTCAGCGACCCCGGTAGCCCGCGCTACGTCGGCGACCTGCCGCTGACCGAGGGCGCGAACCCCAGCGTCTGGCGCGACATCAAGGTGTACGAGGACCACGCCTTCATCGTCTCCGACGGCGCGGGGGAACACGGCATGCAGATCTTCGACCTGGCGCAGCTGCGCGACGTGACCGGTCCCCCGATCACCTTCGAGGCGACGGCCATTTATTGGGGAATCCACAGCGCCCACAACGTCGTCATCAACGAAGAGACGGGCTTTGCCTACACGGTGGGGTCCAACGGCGGCGGCAACACCTGCGGCGGCGGGCTTCACATGGTCGACATCCGGGAACCGTTGAACCCGACCTTCGTCGGCTGCTTTACGTCCCAGTCCGGAGCGCCGGCCAGCCACGACGCGATGTGCATCACCTACGAAGGGCCCGACGCCGAGCACCGCGGCAAGGAGATCTGCTTCGGTTCGAACGGAAGGATGCTCAGCATCGCCGATGTGACCGACAAGTCGGCGCCCGTCGAACTCGCGGCGAGCGACTACCCGAACCGGAGCTACACACACCAGGGATGGATCGACGAGGCCCACGAGTACTTCTACATGAACGACGAAATCGACGAGCTCGACGGGAGCGTCGGCAGCACCCGGACCCTGATCTGGGATGTGCGCGACCTGGACGACCCGATCCTCGCCGCGGAGCACTTCTCCGAGAACCGCGCGTCGGACCACAACCTGTACATCCTCGGCGACCTCATGTACCAGTCCAACTACGTGAGCGGGCTGCGCATCCTGGACATCTCGGACCGGGAGAATCCGGTGGAGATCGGCTTCCTGGACACGGTGCCCTGGGGCGAGGACGAGCCCGGGTTCGCGGGATCGTGGAGCAACTATCCGTACTTCAAGAGCGGGATCATCGTGGTGACCTCGGGGAAGGAGGGGGTGTTCGTGGTGCGGAGGGTGCCGCGGGTGCTGATTCCGTAGGCTGGCCATGATCCGCCGCATTCAGGCCCTCAACTTCCGCTGCCTGCGCTTTGTGGACGTCCCGCTTGGCGAGCGGCAGGTCCTGGTGGGGCCGAATGGGGCGGGGAAGAGCACGCTGACCGGCGCCCTTGGCTTCCTGAGTGATCTGGTGCGTAACGGGCCGGTCGCCGCGGTGGCGGAGCGCGTCGGCGAGTTTCGCGACCTGGTGTGGGAAAGGCCCGCGGAATCGCCCGGATTCGAACTGGCCGTGGAACTGGAGTTGCCTGCGGAGGTACGAGAGCAGCTGCCGCCGGAGAAGGGGTATCGGACGTACCGGTACGAGGTGGCGCTGGCGGATGGCGATTGCAGCGCGGGCATCCGGGCGGAGCGGGGGATTCTCGAGCCCATGCGCGAACCGGCCGGTGCTGTTCAGGACTATCTCTTCCCGGATCTGCCCGAGCCGCCGGCGACGATTCTGGCCCCGGCGCGCCCGGGGGCTCGAACGGTCCTCAGCAAGTCGGCTGGGGGCGCCGACCGGTTCTACGTCGAGCAGGACCCCAAGGGCTGGGTCACCGAAATCGCCCTGGGCGCGCAGCGGTCCGCGCTGGGCGGGCTTCCCGAGTCGACCGGCAGGTTTCCGGCGTCCACCTTCGCCAGGCGGGCGCTGGCGACAGGGATCACCCGGCTTGGCCCGAGAGTTGCGGCGATGAGGGGCCCGTGTGGACCCGGCGTCCCGGATGGGGAGTTGCTGGAGACCGGATCCAACCTCCCATGGGTCGTTCGGAGGCTGCGCGACGAGCACCGCGAAGACTTCGACGAGTGGCTCACCCTGCTTCGCGGCTCGCTTCCCGGTCTAGAGGACATCCACTTCGCCAGGCGATCGGCCGACCGCTACGGCTACCTCGTCCTGCGGTACGGCAGCGGCCTCGAAATCCCCTCCTGGCTCGCCTCTGGCGGCACCCTTCGGCTGGTCGCCCTCACGCTGCCGGCGTTCCTGCCCGCCGCCGGGGGCGTCCTCCTGGTCGAAGAACCCGAGCGCGGCATCCACCCGGACGCTTTGGAGGCGCTCCACGCCTCGCTGTTTTCGATGCGCGGCTCCCAGGTGATCGCGACGGCTTTTTCGCAGGCGCTCCTGGATCGGTTGGACCCGGACGAGGTGCTATGCCTCGAATGCGGGCCCGACGGCGCTACGCGCGTCACCCGTGGTCCCGGCGCAACGATCGAATCGGCGGATGATGGGGAGACGGGCTAACGCTAGCTGCTATCTACGGTGGTCATGCGAGTGTCTGGCGCGAAGGTAGTTTGTGAGGAGGGAGAGGTAGCGCTGAATCAGCGCTGCCGCACCAGCGCCTCCACCTGCCTCGGGATGTCGACGAGTTCGGTCCGGGCGAAGCTCACACGTCCTTCGGCGTCGAGGACGAAGTTCGTTTGGATGGCAGACACCCCGAACGCGTCCGTCACCGAGTCCTCGAGGTCGTGGTAGACGGGATAGTCGATCCCGTGTTCCACGATGAACGCATCCATGTCGGCACCGGGCGGATCTCTCCATGCGATGGACAGCACCTGTGCGCCCAGGGGTTCAAGGGTCTCCTGGAGACGCGCGACATCGGGGATCTTCTCGATGCACGGCCCGCACCACCGGGCCCAGAAGACGAGCACCGTGGGCCTGCCGGCGACGAGGTCGGCCAGGGCGTGGCGCTCTCCGCTCGCATCGGTCACATGGCTGCCGGCTGGGGTCCAATTGTCGGCTTGAGAGAGGACCAGCGCCAGCACCTGCGCGCGAGCCGCTTCGAGCAATGCGCCCCACTCCGGGCTGTCCGGGGCATAGCCGACCAGTGACGCAAGCGAATCGGCCTTGGGTTGGGGAGTGGCCGGATCGGATACCACCACCGCGTAGGCGCGGGCGGCGCCGTCGATGTCCCCTTCGCCGAGGTTCAACTCGCCGAGGGCCTCAAAGAGATCGGGGCTGGCATTCCGGGCAGTCGCCTCTTCCACAACAGCGAGGGCCTCTTCCGCGCTCGCACACCGGCTCAGCAACCTTGCGTAGTCCGTCCACAAGGGCGCCTGCGCTAGTACCAGGGACTGGGCGTGTTCGTCGGCGGTGCGGCCCAGCGGACGGATGGCATCCGTCTGCTCGAAGTCCGCGCGCGCGATCTCAACGGCGCGTTCGCAGTGTTCCGGGAACCAATCGGCGATCATTCCCGCAATCGCGAAGTCGTCGTAGCGCCGGAGGGCGCGCTGGATCCATCGATCCGTTGCTTCGCGATTCTTCGACCCGATGGCTACTTGCATCGCAAATCCGGCGATCTGGCCTTCCTGAGCGGTCGGCCAGTACGATTCCCATGCATCCAGTGCCGCTTCCGAGTTCCTGTCGGCTTGCCACTGACGGAGAATCGGCAATGCGACGGATTGAGACCAGGAGAATGAGCCCACCGTCTCATCGACCCGCGTGTCCCAATGGTCCCGGGCTGCCTCTTCACCCACCTCCCCGGCATAGTCCAGGATCGCTTCAACCGTTGCGAGTGGAAGGTCCTCACGGTCCCTGTAGCGCTCGTCAATCGCGGCGAAGTTGTCCTGGTGCCAGACGAACAGGCTGTCGCCTACGCTCGATCCCAGCGCCCGTTTCTCCAGCGAGCGAAGACGACCCCACCCGTCGAGCGAGTCCGGGTAGAGTTCCAAGGCGCGCCTGAGCGCCTCCAGTGACGTATGCATGTTCCGGTCCTCGAACTCGTCGGCCCGCCCAACGAATCCACGGTAGAGCGGCGCTCCATCCCCATCGTGCACCAGCAGATCGAAGAGGTCGCCGCCGCTGGTGTCCAGGTGCTGGCCGGCGGCGTCCTCGACCACGAAAGCGGCGTATACGGCCGTTTCCGGCAAAGTGAACCGGGTGGTGAAGGTGTTTCCGGATCCCAGCTGCATCGTCGGGATTGTGAGCAACTCAACCAACCCTTCCGCGGTCCGGTATGTGCCCCGCATGACAAGCTCGGATTCGTCCGCGAGGGTGGAGGACGCAACGTATTCGACGTTGATCTCGGAGCCAGCCGACGGGTCGTCAGGGGAGAAGCGGAGCCCGCTATCCCGTGCACAGGAGAGCACTGGCAGAACGGCAAACAACAAGCCAATGCCTGCTGGAGTCGTCGAACGATGCCCGACCATTTTTGGTCTCCTTTACTTTGCGAGGCTGAATCGGAGGACGACGACCCTGTGCACCTCGGTTGTCGGGTCGATCACGACTCCGACAATGGTGTCTTCGCCGAAGAATGGTGGGGGATCCGACAGCAATGGGACCGGGGCGACAACGGTGCCCGCATAGCGCCCGTCGTACTCCAGGACATCGTAGAACCGCGATGAGGCCATGCCTTCCGCGGGCCAGCGCTCGATCCAGATTCGGTCGGAGGCGCCCACATGGAGAGAAAGGTAGCCCGGCAGCGAATCCGGGAGCTCCCCGCGCCGGATCTCGGGCGCGACGCTGAAGACATCGTCCAGCGGGACAGGCAGGGAGTCGATGCGCGCCTCAACCGCTCTCATGCTGTCGGCGTATTCGGCCCGCGGCACGGATCGGCGCTCCACCTCCGGGCCGTCGATTGTGCGGAGGAGCTGGCCATCCTGGTCGAATTCCTGGAGTTGATACGTCTCTCCGTCGCCCACGATAATCGTCCCACGCTGCGTCATGTCCCAGTCGGCACGGGGAGCGAAGGGCGCGATGTTCAGTCCATAAACCATTCGACCGCCGGATGCGCCGACCCTGTAGTAGCTCGACCTCTGTCTCGAGAGGCCGCCCAGTGCGGGCACGTAGGCGGTGTCACCGACCAGTTGCCCCGTTGGACCGAACTTCAGGTAGTAGTAGTCGGTACTGTCCCTCCAGTTGTCATAGTGTGGGTAGTAGTAGACGCCGTCCAGGAAGCGAGCCCTCCAGTATTGGGTGCTGAAATACCCCGGGAATCTCCATGTGTCGGCAACGGAATCGGGATACTCCGAGTCAGCGCTGGCTGCGAAGGTGGTTATGCGATCTGCCTTCACGATTAGCCTTCCATCTGCCGTGGCCAGGATGTCGACCGGTTCCCACGAGAACTCGCCGGGCCCTTCGCCGCGCCGTCCGATCCACGCAAGGAACTCCCCATCGGACCTGAAGACACGGACCGACGGCGGAAGCCCGTCAGCCACGTAGACCAGCCCGTTCCGGTCGGCAGCCACGGTGGTCACCCTTCCGAGGATGTCCTCCTCCCTCTCGTTTCCAACGCCTGACCCGCCGATCCACGCCACAACCTCCGCCGTAACGGTGTCGGACGAGAGGATCTGGACGGGGTCTACGACGGTCGCCGAGACTCCAGTGCCGCCGAGCACCGTCACCATCAGCGCGGTACCAATGCCGCTCCGACTCGGTCGAAATGGCGAGAGAATGGCCATAATTCTTCTCTCCAACTGCGAGTGGGACTGCTGGGACATGGGGAGGGTCAAGGCGGGCCGACGGGCGCTCGTGCTGCCGGCCAGAGCGAGAAGGTGGGCCGCGTACTCGGAGGGACGCGTGCCGAGCGTCAACACCTCCTGGTCGCAAGCCTCTTCGCTCGCGGTCGCCGCGAGCATCGTCGCCGCCCAGCTCAGGGGATGGAACCAGTAGAGCGCGAGGACGGTCCTGCCCATGAGGTGCCGGAGTACATCGCGACGACGCACGTGGACCATCTCATGCATCAGCACGACCCTCCACCGCTCGGGCGACCACTCTGCCGCCGACGCCGGGAACAGGATTACGCGCCTCAGCAAACCACCGGTCATCGGTGTGGTGGTTGTCTGGCTGACCAGGAGCTCCACGTCGTTGTGGATCCCCAGCCGCTGGCGGAGCGCTTCGGCCTGCCGAATCAATGCAGGGTCGCGAACCGGGCTTGCGGTACGGACAAGTCTTGCGAACCGGACCCCTCCCAACACCAGCGAAGTCAGCCCGATGGCGCAGCCAACCGCCCAGAAGAGCAGCAGCCGGGAGATGGAGCGCGCCGGTGACTCAGGCTCTCCGACCTGGACCTGCCTCGTGGGCCCGGCCAGCGGCAACGACGATTCAGATGCCGGCGGGGTGATGAACCCATTTGCGTCAGCTTGAATCGGAGGGATCTCGAAGAATCGCTGCTCGGTCGGCATGCTGGCGGAACGGAAAACCGGCACTTCCCATGACAGCCCGAGGAAGCTGACGACAGGTAACCCTAGTAGAAGAGCGAACGTGATGGTCCACAGCAGGTGACGAACCCCTGCGGGTCCCTTGCGGGCGAGCCACGCCAAAGCCAGTGCGGCCGACAACAGGATCGTGGCCCTGACGACAAGTTCGAGCAGATTCGATGCGGCCAATGGTGCGAGCGAGCCCATCATCTTCCCTCCTCCGATGCCCGGTCGATCAACGCCTGGATGCGGGCTCGCTCCTCCGGCGTGAGCTTGCTGTCCTCCAACTGGAGCAGCATCGTGACCGCACCCTCCACCGAACCCCCGAAGAACGTCCTGACGACATGCGCGAGCGCGGATCTCCGTGCGCGCTGCACCGGGACCGTGTGAGAATAGACATATCGAGGCCCGTCATACTCGCTCACCAGGTGTCCCTTCCTCACGAGGATACTCAGCACCGAACGGACCGCCGAATTGGTGGGAGGGTCGGACATTCGCTCTCGGACCTGGGCGGCACTGGCGACGCCCAGCTCGTGGACGATGTCCATGACTTCGCTCTCTCGTCGGCTGAGCCGGGGCAGTTCGGCCAAGTGGCGCCTCGCTTTTCAGGTGGAGTGGAAGAGAAACCGGGATGCCGGTCAACGAGGGTCGGGTCTCACGTTAACACGGTGGTGCGGAAAAAACAACATGATGCTGAAATGTCCGCCGCCGTCACCGGGTGTATCCACCCGCCTGTTGTGTGACGTGCGGTCCAATGGCCCGTCGTCGCTCCCGGCACCCGGTGGCAGACCTCGACGATGTCGCCGCTCTCGCTCTCGGCGGCGCGCGGGCGTGTCCCCGTCGCTAATGCACGATATTCAGCGACTTCAGGTGCGCGACCACCGCCCCGGACACCAGTGGCCGGACCCGATAGCGCGGCTCGGAGCCATCTGAGCCCTGTGACGAGTCCGGCGGCTCCTGCCCGCCTTCCGTGCGCGGAACCGTCTCGATCACGCGCAAGTCGCACAGCCCGTGGAACATGTGGCGCCCTTGCGACACCGGAACGCGGACGACCTCGCAGTATTCGGCCACCGTGAGCGTGCCATGGTCGAGTATGGCCTTGAGCGCGAAGCTGTGCTCGATGTCGAGCGGCCCCGCGAACGGCTCCAGCGCTTCCAGCGGGCGTACCTGGAGACTCCCCTCGACGGTGCCGAAGTCGGCGGACCGCAGCCAGTAGAAGAGGGCCAGGCGGATTGATCCGAGCGAAGCCCTGTGCAGCTTCTGGAAGTACTCCGTCTCGATGAGTTGTTGGCGCTTGGCCCCTCTGCCGCGGCTGCGCAGGAGGGCGCGGCCGGTGCGCGGCTCCACGTACCGGAGGGGCAATCCGCTCAGGCGATGGCGCGCCAGCACGGCCTGTTTCAGCTCCGCTGGCCGCAAGCCGCCCAGGGTGATTCGCTCGATGTCCCCCAGACTGGCCGGGCAGCGCTTTGCAGCGAGTTGCCACGCCGACGCCGACATCGACAGCACCCAGAAGACTCGCGGCTGGGTGCGAGTGATGAAGGCGAGGAGCCGCTGCAACAGGAACGCCCCCTCGGGGACGCGCAGGTGAAGGTGTTCGGCCCCCTCCAGGATCACCTGCTGGGGAAGGGTGTCCGCCGGAGCCGCCAGGATGTGATCCGCCAGCCCGTCCAGATCCGCCGCGCCGTCCAGTCCCATCCAGTTCCCCAGCCGCGCAGCAAGCGTCGCCTCCGTTCGCACGCGCTCCCCCAGGGTCCGTCTGACCGTCCGGGACTGCCCGCCGCCCGGTCGCTCCGCCACGATGTTCAGGAAGCTGGTGACCCCGGACCCCGAGGGCGCGATTACCATCAGCGACCGCGTGCGCTCGGCCTGCCACCTCGCCCGGGCCGACGCGACCGCTTCCACCGCATCCTCCCGTCCTGCCAACAGCCGGGGGTCGGTGAGCGGTTCGAAGGCGAACAGGCGCCGGTACACGACGGGAAGCCTGGCGGGGACCTCGTCGGCGAACGCCAGTGAGCGGTCCCGGAGCTCCGCCCGGGTGTGCAGGTCCTCGCCGATTCCCAAGGCGCGCTTCACGGGCCACAGACGTGTGCGCAGAGCATGCCAGGATCCCGACAGGCGGCGGGTTGCGCGGGACAGCCGGCCCCGCCAGCGCTCCTGGTCGCGGGCCGCCTCGGCCACCACCTGGGAGCGGGCGTCGAGGTAGCGTCCGATGAACCGGTCCGCGGTGGCGCGCTGGATGAGGTGGTCCATGCCCTGGTCCACTTCCCGGTCCGCGGAGGTCTCGGCGGCCGCCAGGGCGTCGAAGACGGCGGCCCGGGCCTCCTTCACCCTGTTGCGGGCGCGCGAGAGTCCGCTGGCGACCATCACAGTCGGCTGGACCGCGGCCGGATCGGCGGCCTCCGCGATCTCGGCGATCGCCGCTTCGAATCCGTAGGCGGCGACTTCGCGCAGCTCCGCCACCAGGGAGCGCACCTGGCCCACCGCCTCCGACACGGGCGTCGGGGCCGCCCGGATCCGCTGGGCCCTGAGGGCATCGAAGCCCTGTAGCGCCGCCTCCCGCAGCTCGACCGCATAGCCTTCTCCGCCGGGGCGGCGCATCCGGGCATCCGCGCGCGGGACGCCATGCACGACCACCTCCTCCGGCAGCCGTTCAGCCACCTCCTGGAATCTGTGCAGCGCCCGTTCGGCGCCGTCCTTCAGCGCCTCGAGCAGCCGTCCCGGATCAGGCAGTGTGCCCTCGATCCGGCCGATCTCGTCGACCGTCCTCCCCTCCTCGCGCTGGAGCGCCTCGACGAGACCGGCGACGCTGCCCTCAAGGCGCTCGACCCTCGCGCGGCCCCGTGCAAGACTCGTCTCGATCTCGGTCAACGCGGCCTCGATCCCGCTCACGGCCGCTCCCCAATTCGAGGCCAACTCCCGGCGGATCCCGTCGACGCCGCGGCGGGCCTCCAGCAGGATAGCGCAGATGTCGAGACGGGTCGCGCTCTCCGCCGCCCACCGGTCCCAGTCCGCTGCGGCCTCTTCGGCGCGCCGGGGGGCGGTGTCCACGTCGGAGGCGTCCGCGATGAAGGTGCCGGCTACGGCCACGGTCGCGGCCAGTATCCCCTCGGCTTGCCCGGCATCCACCCCGGCGCTGTCCCCCCAAGGTGAGGAGTCGCTCCCGGCCAGCGCGCCCAGCCGCCGGTTCAGGTCGTGCGCGGCGCCGGGTAGCGCATCGCCGCCGCCCCCTGCCTCC
>VXLT01000078.1 GCA_009841475.1 Gemmatimonadota bacterium | reverse complement strand
TCGGCGCCGACTTCCTGCCACGCGCCCCCCACCTCGATTCGCACGCTGCCCCCCCCGCGCACCACCTTCAGCGCTTCGCCGTCCAGCCCCCTGATCTGCGCAGCGGCCTCCTGGGTCAGCCTGCCGAACCGGCGGCCCAGTGCCCGGAAGTCGGGACGGGCGGCGAGCGCCACCAGTCCCCCCGCGTCCGCGGCGAACTCGATCTCCTTCACATTGATCTCGTCCTGGAGCAGCGCCAGCACATCTTCCCGCGGCGCCTCGCCCGGGACCACCGCGAGGAGGCGTCCCAGCGGCTGTCTCACGCGGATCCCCACCTTCTCCCGCGCGGCGCGGCCCAGCGTGCTGAGCGTCCGTACCCGGTCCATGTCGGCCTCGAGCCGATCGTCGATCATGCCCTCGTTGGCTTCCGGGAACCGCTCGGTGTGGCTGGAGCGGCCCGTGAGCGCCCGGTGGAGCCAATCCGAGGTGAATGGTGTAACCGGCGCGATCAGCAGCGCTACTGAGCGCAGAGCCTCGTGGAGGGTGGCGAAGGCCGCCCGCGCGTCGGCCGCCTCGGTGTTGCCCCAGAACCGGGAACGGGCGCGGCGCACATACCAGTTGGAGAGTTCGCCGTCCACGAAGGCGGCCACGGCGCGGTAGGCGCGTGTCGGGTTGTACCCGTCGAGTTCGTCTCTCACCGTGCGGATCAGGCCGTGCAGCCGCGACAGGAGCCACCGGTCCAGGGGCGGACGGGAGGCGGGGTCGGGCGCGGCTACCGGCAGCTGCGGGTCTCCGGATGCCGCGGCCTCCAACTCCGTTTCCCCGCGGGTACCGCCCTCGGGCCGCCATTCCTCCAGATTCGCGTAGAGCGCGAAGAACCGGTACGTGTTGAAGAGGGTGTCGAAGAAGCGCGACGCGGACTCCTTTACCCCCTCCGGGTCGAAGCGCGTGGGAAGCCAGGGGTTGCTCACCGTGATCATGTACCAGCGCACCCCGTCGGCGCCATGATCGGCGACCGCATCCCACGGGTCGACCACGTTGCCGCGCGACTTGGACATCTTGCGCCCCTTCGCGTCCAGGATCAGGTCGTTGACGATCACGTTGCGGAAGGCAGGGCCGAGGCCGAGCATCGTCGAGATCGCGTGCAGCGAATAGAACCAGCCGCGGGTCTGGTCGACGGCCTCGCAGATGAAGTCGGCCGGGAAGTGGCGCCGGAACATCTCGCCGTTCTCGAAGGGGTAGTGCCACTGTGCCCACGGCATGGCGCCCGAATCGAACCAGACGTCGATCACCTCGGGCGTGCGGCGCATCACCGATCCGGTCTCGGGGCAGCGCCAGGTCACCTCGTCGATGAAGGGACGGTGCGGATCGAAGTCGCCGGGCAGCCCCCCCGCCCTCTCCGCCAGTTCATCGAAGCTCCCGATCCACTCCACCCGCTCCGGGTCGTCCTCGGAGACCCAGACCGGGAGCGGCGTGCCCCAGTAGCGGTCGCGCGACAGTGCCCAGTCCACGTTCCCCTTCAGCCATTCTCCGAAGCGCCCCTCGCCCACCTGGGCGGGGTGCCAGGCAACCCGCGCGTTGTTCTCCAGCAGTTCGCGCCGCAGCGACGAGGTGCGCGCGAACCAGCTGTGACGGGCCATGTACACCAGCGGTGTGTCGCAACGCCAGCAGTGGGGGTAGGAGTGCACCTCGCGCGCCGACCGGAAGACGAGCGCCCGGGCTTCGAGGTCCTCCACGAGCAGCCGGTCTGCGTCCTTGAAGAAGACGCCACCCACCAGCGGCAACTCCGCCGCAAAGGTGCCGTCCTTCCGGACGGGCTCGAGCACGGCCAGGCCGAAGTCCTTCCCGGCCTGGTAGTCGTCGGCCCCGTACGCCGGCGCCATGTGCACGATGCCGGAGCCCTCCTCGTCGGAGACGAAGTCGCCCGGAATGATCTCCCAGGCGCGCCCGCGCGCCTCGGCCGCGGGGATGAGTTCGAAGGGACGGCGGTACTTCCGGCCCAGCAGTTCGTCGACCCCGACCCGCCCGCCGATCCGTTCCACGCCGAAGAGCGCCTCCGCCCGGCTGCGCGCCAGGATCAGGCGCCGGTCCCCCTGGTCGACCTCGACGTATTCGATCTCCGGGTTGACCGCCAGCGCGACGTTCGACACCAGCGTCCAGGGCGTGGTCGTCCACACCAGCAAGTGGCGCCCCGATCCGTCCAGGAGTTCGAGCATGACCCACAGAGAGGGGTCCTCCACGTCGCGGTACCCGAGCGAGAGCTCGTGCGAGGAAAGGACCGTCTGGTCGGCCGGGCACCAGGGGACCACCTTGTGGCCGCGGTAGAGGAGCCCGCGCCCCGCCAACTGTTTCAGGATCCACCAGATCGACTCCACGTACCCGGCGTGGAACGTCACGTATGGCTGCGAATAGTCCAGCCAGTAGCCGATCCGCTCCGAAAAGCGCTCCCACTCGTCCTTGTAGGTGAAGACGGACTCCTTGCAGCGCTCGTTGAACCAGGCGATCCCGCGCTCCTCGATCTCGCGCTTGTCCTCGATCCCGAGCTGCTTCTGCGCCTCGATCTCTACCGGGAGCCCGTGCGTGTCCCACCCCGCGATGCGGGTAACGTGCCTGCCGAGCATCGTCTGGTAGCGGCACACCAGATCCTTGATCGCGCGGCTGATGATGTGGTGCAGCCCGGGGCGGCCGTTCGCAGTGGGCGGGCCCTCGAAGAACACGAAGTCCTCGCCATCGCGCGTCGCGTTCAGGGTCTGCCGGAAAGTGTCCTCCTCGCGCCACCGCTCAAGGACGTCCTCCTCGAGGGAGACCAGGGAGGCAGGCAGAGTGGGATAGCGCATCAGGCGGAGGGGGCCGCGGGTTCAAGACCGTCGTTGGCAGCCTCGGCAGGCGCCTCTTCCCCCGCCAGACCCGCGATGACCCCGGCCGCCAGCCGCGTAAGCCGCGGGCCGGCTGCCACGGCGGTTGCGATAATCCGCTCCACATCCGCCTCCTCAAGCGCGTCGGGGAGGCACTGGTCGGTGACGACCGCGACGGCGAGCACGCGCATCCCCATGTGGCGCGCGGCAATCACCTCGGGCACGGTGGACATGCCGACCACATCGGCCCCCATGCTGCGCAGCATGCGGTACTCCGCGCGGGTCTCGAGCTGGGGACCGGTCACGGCCACATAGACCCCCTCGCGCAGCGGGATGCGCTCCTCCAGCGCGACCGCGGCGGCGAGCTCGCGCAGGCCGCGATCGTACGGCACGGACATGTCCGGGAAGCGGGGGCCGAGTTCGTCCAGGTTCGGGCCGACCAGGGGACTGTCGCCCATCAGGTTGATGTGGTCGTCCAGCAGGACGAGGTCGCCGGGCGCCCACAGCGGGTTCATCCCGCCGCATGCGGCCGAGACGAACAGGGTGTCGGCCCCGAGCAGCCGCATCACGCGCACGGGGAAGGCGATCTCGCGCAGCGTGTAGCCCTCGTAGCGGTGGAAGCGGCCCTGCATCGCGACCACCCGCACCCCGTTCAGGCTGCCGAGCAGGAGCCGCCCGTGGTGCGTCTCGACCGTCGAGACCGGAAAGTGCGGCAACTCCTCGTACGGGACCGAGACCTCGACCTCCATGGCATCGGCCAGCCCCCCCAGCCCCGTGCCCAGCACGATCCCCACGCGGGGCGCACCACCCCCCAGACCCTGCACGGCGCCCACCGCCTCGCGGATTCGCGCCATCTCGCCGCCGGCGCTCACCCGGGGCGCTCCCCGAACAGCGTCGTGCCCAGTCTCACCATCGTGCTCCCTTCCTCGATCGCGATCTCGAAGTCGTTGGACATGCCCATCGAGAGTTCCCGCCCCGCCAGGCCGTCGATCCCGGCGGCGGCCTCCAGCAGAAGGCGGGTCCTCCGGAAGGTATCGTGAAGCATTCTCCCATCGGTAGTGAAGGGCGCCATCGTCATGAGGCCCAGAACACGCAGCCCCCCCAGCGCCGCCACCGTCGCGATCCCGTCCAGCGCCTGCCCCTCCGGAAAGCCTCCCTTGGCGGCCTCGCCGGAAGTGTTGACCTGGACGAGCGCGGGTATCCGCCGCCCCGCCGCCTCGCCCAGGCGCGACAGCTTTGCGGCCAGGCGGACAGAGTCCACGCTGTGGACCAGCGCCGCCATGCGGGCGGCCCCTCCCGCTTTCCGGCGCTGAACATGCCCGATCACGTGCCACCTCACCCCGCGCCCCTCGAAGCGCGGGGACTTCTCCGCCAGCTCCTCCACGCGGTTTTCGCCCAGATCGCGGAGACCCTCAGCCAGCGCCGCCTCCACCACCCCGTGCGGATGCCCCTTGGTCACGGCGACGATCCGCACCGCCCCCGCGTCGCGGCCACTCCGCGCCGCCGCCGTCGCAATTCTCTCCTGTGCGCGCGGCAGCCGCTCCCGCAGCGCACGCCTGTATCCTTGCCGATCTGTCATCACGCTCCCGGTGTGGTGGGCGCTTCCACGCCCACATGAGAAACGCCCCGCCGGCCTGCCGGGCCGGCGGGGCGTTTCCGCCCTGTTCCCGATTCCCGGATTCAACCCACGGATTGCTGATTCGCCTTGAAGGTAATGTCCAGGGCAATCCAGAGGGCGACAGTCTTGTCCCGGTTCTTCGCGGGGCTGAACCTGGCGACCGTGACCACCTTCAGTGCCGCGGCGTCGAGCCCGGCGTGGCCGGAACTCTCCTTCACCCGCTGGTCCCGCACGACCCCCTCTTCGTCGATGAAGAGCCATACGGTCGCCTTGCCCCCGATGCCGGCGTCCTTGAGGAGCGCGGGATACTCCCGCTCGAGGACGCGGTTCACCTCGTCCTGGTTAAGCATCTTCGGCTTCAGCGTGTGCACGACGAAGCCCCCCGGGCCGTCAGGAACGGTCTCGGCGGCGGTTGGCTTGGGCGGCGGCGGAAGGCCGGGTCCGTCACCAAGAATGGTGTTGGGAGCCAGCGGCAGAACATCGTCGATCAGAACGGCGCTGATCACCGGCTGGGCCGGCCGGCGAAGCGCATCGGGGGGTGGAGGGATATCCACATCCGGGGGTATGTTCACGACTTCCGTGATCGTCACTCCGGAACCTGCAGCGGCAACCGCCATCGACGGAAAGTACGCGAAAATCACGAAGTGCAGGACCGCCGCGGCGGTGATGGATCCCCAGAACCACGAGGAAAACGAGCGCTTGAAGCGTTCGTTCGCCAACCCCTCCACTGGAACGTTCAGGTCCGGCCGGTAACTCGGTTGGTTCCGCATGGTCCGCCTCCTCATGGGCATCCTGGAGCAGAGTCGCGATCGCCTATCGCGTGCACGCTCTTCAATACCCCGATGGAGCCGGGGAGTTCCGGCTGGGATCCGGCCTTTTGCGCCCTAGCGGAGATTCTCCACGGACAGCTCGAGGAGAGTCCTAGTTCGCCTCGAACTTGATGTCCAGCGAAATCCAGAGGGCGACGGTCTTGTCCCGGTTCTGCGCGGGGCTGAACCTGGCGACCGTGACAATCTTCAGCGCCGCGGCGTCGAGCCCGGCGTGTCCGGAACCCTCCTTCACGATCTGGTTCTGCACGACCCCCGCCTCGTCGATGAAGAGCCAGACGGTCGTCGTTCCGCCGATGCCGGCGTCCTTGAGGAGCGCGGGATACTCCCGCTGAAGGACGCGGTTCACCTCGTCCTGGTTCAGCATCTTCGGCTTCACCGTGTGAACGACGAACTGGGGCGCCTGCGAGATGTCCGCAGTCTCGGCCTCCTCGGGGGGCGGCGGAAGGTCGTCCGTAGTCCAAGTGTCGAAGGTGGTGGTCTCGATCGTGAGATCTTCATCGAGCGCGGCCGTGCTGATCACGGGCGTTGCCGGCCGGCGGATAGCCTCCGGGGGAGGCGGAATATCCACATCCGGGGGTGGCGCCACGACTTCCATCTGGTCCGCGGTAATGCTCACGTCGGCCGTTTGCATCTGCGGCCAGAACTCGAAGACCGCGAAGTGGAGCACGACAGCTGCGGTGATGGATCCCCAGAACCACGAGGAGAAGGAGCGCTTGAAGCGTTCGTTGGCCGTACTCGGGGTCGCTGCGACCAGCTCGGACAGGTTGCTCTGTTCGTTCATCGTCTCTGCCTTGTCATGGTGTTTTCGAGTGTTGCGGTAAACATAACCTTGAGGGCTCCGGCCGACTGCAGTTCCTTCTGCAGCTGGTCGATGTAGTGGTACGGGGCGCTGCGGTCCGAGCGGATCGACACCACCAACTCCCGGTTGGCGACGTAGATCGGGAAGACGACGTCACCGACTTCCTCCATCGGGTACTGGACGTCGTTCATGAAGACCGCCCCGGTCTGTTCCACCCAAACGTTCAGGATGTCCTTCTGCTTCTTGTCGATCTTCTCGATGGCTTCCGCCTGAGCGAACTCGATGTCGCGGTTCCTGTCCTTCTGGAAGACCGTGGAGACCATGAAAAAGATGAGAAGCAGGAAGGCGATGTCGGCCATCGACGAAGAAGGGATCTCCGTCGCCGCCTTCGATTTCCGCTGCAGACCACCGGATTTGGCACTCATGTTCGGCTCACTCCTCCAGCAGGTTCAGGGAAATGCGGTCGGCGCCCGCCGCCTGCAGCGCGTCGAGGACATCGATCATCATCCGGTACGGAGCGTCCGGGTGGGTGTTCACCGATGCGATCAGATTGGGATTCGCCTCCACGTCCTGCCGCCAGATGGACTTGAGCGCGTCCGCGCGCACCGTCTGCTCCTGCTGGCTCTCGCCGCGCTTGATCACCACCTGGCCGCCCGGCTGCACGATGATGTGGAGAACGTTCTTCAGGCTGACCTCCTGCGTCTCGCCCTGCTCGGGAAGCACCAGCTGCAGCCCCTTGTCCTTCGGGAAGGTGGTGGTGACCAGGAAGAAGATCAGGAGCAGGAACGCGATGTCGGCCATCGATGAGGATGGGATCTCGTCCGAGACCTTGGACTTCTTGTTACCGAGAACCGCCATGAATGTTTTCGCCTCCGTGCCGATTGAATATGTGTTCTACCCTGCCGGGGCCGCCAGGTTCCCGTCAGCCGGCGGTGATGGGCCGTCCGCCCCGCGCTGCTCCGATCAGGCTACGACCCTGAGCTTCCCCTCGCGCTCCAGGTCCCAGGCCAGACTGAGCACCTTCTGCGTGCTTTCCTCCATGTCGACGATGAGTTTGTCGATGCGAGCCACGAAATAATTGTAGCCGATATTGACCGGAATCGCGATGGTCAGCCCCGCCGCGGTGGTCAGCAGGGCGACCTTGATGCCCCCGGCAACGGTCGCCGGCTCCACATCGCCGGACGCTGCGATCGAATCGAAGGCCAGGATCATGCCGGCCACCGTGCCCAGGAATCCCATGAGCGGGGCCACGTTGGCAATGGTGGCCAGGATCACCAGGCCGCGTTCGAGGAAGCTGAGTTCAATGGCGCCGGTGGTGGAGATGACCTGTTCCAGCTCCCCCTTGCGGAGGCGGGTGTGGCGAATCCGGCGAAGTCCCGCGAGCAGGATCGCGGCGGCGGGCCCGGGTGTCGCGGCCGCGATCTCCGCAGCCTCGTCAAGGGACCCGCTCCTCGCCGCCTCCTCCACGCTCTCCATGACGTTGAGCGCGCTGCGGTGCGCGATCCAGAGGGTCCAGGTCTTGGCTATGATGACGCCAAGGCCGATCAGCGAGCAGATGACGAGTGGGTACATCATCGGCCCGCCGTCCGCGAAGAGCTGCGAAAGCTCGTAGCTGCTGTCCAAGGTGTGCTCCTGGTGAGCGGTTTCGGTTGAATCGGGAACCCGCGCCAATGTAGGGAGCAGCGGCCCGGTCGTCAACGATCATCGCGGTCACCCCTTCCGCCGCCTGTTATTCTTCTTCGTTATGAACGGCCTTCTGCAGCAGCTGCAGTTCCTGCGGCCCGGGTGGACCGATCTGGTCGAGATCGCCATCGTCTTTCTTCTCATCTACCGGATCCTCCTCCTGATCCGCGAGACCCGCGCGATGCAGATGCTCCTGGGAGTCCTTCTGCTGGCGGGCCTCTATCTGATGGCCGTGATCCTGGAGTTTTCCCTGATTCGGGGTCTTCTGCAGGCGCTCTTCCAGTACGGCGCGATCGCGGCGCTGGTGGTCTTCCAGCCCGAGCTGCGCGCGGCGCTGGCCCGCCTCGGCCAGACCCGGCTGGTGCGGCTGCTCGGCCAGAGCCGGGAGGCGCGGATGATCGACCGGCTGGTAGAAGGCGTCGAACGGCTCAGCCGGCAGGGTGTGGGAGCGATCGTGGCGGTGCAGCGGGAAACGGGGCTGAAGGAGTACGCCCGCACGGGCCGCGTGATCGAGGCCGCGCTCTCCGCCGACCTCCTGGGGACGATTTTCGCGCCGCAGTCCCCCCTTCACGATGGTGCGGTGATCGTGGTGGGCGACTCCATCCGGGCCGCGGGCGCGATCCTGCCGCTGACCCAGAATCCGGTGAGCGACCGCTCTCTCGGCACGCGACACCGGGCCGCCATCGGTCTCAGCGAAGAGACGGACGCCGTAGTCGTCGTGGTCAGCGAGGAGACTTCGCGGGTGTCGGTCGCGCACCGGGGGAGGATCGAAGTCGGCGTCGGCGGCGAGCGGCTGCGCGAAATGCTGGAGCGCTGGCTGCCGGAGCCGGAAGGGTTGCGGGCGGCCCCGGTCTTCGGCGGATCGGGTTAGCGCACCGCAGCGAGGCCCGGATGCATCGCCCCCGGGAATGCAGCGGGGACTGATTCCAGGGGTGGCTAACCCGGCGAGGGGAGCGGGTCGGCCGGTCCCAGCCCCGGATGCGGTTTCACCACCACCTTGACCTCTTTGCCCGCCGCCTCCTCCGGCACCGCATCGGAATCGAAATCGGTGGCGAGAGGCGGAAGCTCCTTCCCATCCACCAGGAGCTGTATTTCGTCAGCGTCCAGGGTTTCGCGGTCGAGCAACGCCTCCGCGATGCTCTTCAACAGATCCCGGTTGTTTTCGACGATACCGCGTGCCCTGCGGTGGGCGGCATCGAGGATCTGCTTGACCTCCTCGTCGACCTGCTGGGCGGTGTACTCGGAAACTTCCCGGCGCTGAACCAGTTCGCGCCCCAGGAAGACCTCCTGCTCGCCGTCCCCCACGGCCATGAGACCGATCCGGTCGGACATGCCGAAGCGGGTGACCATGCGCCGGGCCATCGTCGTGGCGCGCTCGATGTCGTTCCCGGCCCCCGTCGTGACGTGTTCGGGGCCGAAGACAAGCTCCTCCGCGACCCGTCCCCCGAAGAGCATCGCGAGCTGGCCGTTCAGCCAGTCACGGGTGTGGGAATGACGGTCCTCCTCGGGGAGCGAGGCGGTCAGCCCCAGCGCGCGGCCCCGCGGTACGATGGTGACCTTGTGCACGGGGTCGAGGCCGGGAACCTTCACGCCGATCACCACGTGGCCCGCCTCGTGGTAGGCGGTCAGCTCGCGCTCGGCGTCGGTCAGCACCATGCTCCGCCGCTCCGTACCGAGCATGACCTTGTCCTTGGCCTGCTCGAAATCCTCCATCGACACCCGGTCGACCCCCCTGCGCGCGGCGAACAGTGCGGCCTCGTTGCAGATGTTGGAGAGGTCGGCACCGCTGAGACCCGGGGTGCCGCGCGCGACCAGGGACAGCTCCACATCCTCGCCCAGCGGAAGCTTCTTCGCGTGGACGCGCAGGATCCCCTCCCGCCCCTTCACGTCGGGAAGGTCGACCACCACCTGGCGGTCGAAGCGGCCCGGACGCAGCAGCGCCGGATCCAGCACGTCGGGACGGTTGGTCGCGGCCAGGAGTATGACACCCTCGTTGGCCTCGAAGCCGTCCATCTCCACGAGGAGGGCGTTCAGCGTCTGCTCGCGCTCGTCGTGGCCGCCTCCCAGCCCGGCGCCGCGGTGCCGTCCAACCGCGTCGATCTCGTCGACGAAAATGATGCAGGGAGCGTGTGCCTTGCCCTGTTCGAAGAGGTCCCGCACCCGGGAAGCCCCGACGCCCACGAACATCTCGACGAAGTCGGAGCCCGACATCTGGAAGAAGGGCCGGCCCGCCTCGCCGGCGACCGCCCGCGCGAGAAGAGTCTTCCCGGTGCCCGGCGGGCCCACCAGCAGGACGCCCTTGGGGAGGCGTCCTCCGAGCCGGGAGAACCGGGGCGGGTCCTTGAGGAATTCGATGATCTCCTCGAGCTCCACCTTGGCCTCTTCGGCTCCGGCGACATCGGCGAAGGTGACCTGCGGGGTGTCCGGGCTGATCAGCCGGGCCCGCGAGCGCCCGAACTGGAACGCGCGGTTGCCCCCGCTTTGCATGGCCCGCAGGAACCAGATCCAGAACACGATGAAGAGGAGGAAGGGGAAGATCGAAAAGACCCAGGTCCCCCACCCCGGCCCGCGCGGCACGGAGTTTATCTCCACCTCACGTTCCTGCATGCTAGCCGTGAGGCTCTCGCCGACGCTCGGTGGCAGCTTGGTGACGAACTCGTTGATATCCGTTTCTTCCACCGTGATCGTGTTCTTCAGCTCCCCCCGGACCGTCTGCTCGCCGTGGAAGGTGGCTTCGAGGATATTGTCGTTTTCCAGCTGGCGGAGGAGCTCGGAGTAGTTGATCTCGCCGGCGTCGCGGTTCGAAGAGCTCATCAAGTTGTAGCCGAGCACCGCCAGGAGCGCGACCAGGAACCACACGGACGCCGCCCGCGACACCTTGCGGAGCTTCGGGGGTTCCTTCTGTGGCGGTTTCTTTGTTTCCGACATCATGCCTCTCCGAGGCCGGATCAGATCGAGCCGATATAGGGAAGGTGCCGAAAGTCCTCGGCATAATCCAACCCGTAACCTACCAGAAAATCGCCCGGTGCGTCGAAACCGACCCATCGTACGGCCCAATCCAGCTCTGCGACCCGCTTGTGCAGGAGCGTACAGATCTCGAGGCTGGCCGGCCCACGTTCAGACAGCAGGGGCATCACCCTGCTGAGGGTGGTTCCGCTGTCGACGATGTCCTCGATGAGAATCACGTGCCGGTTCTCCATCGGCGCTTCCGGATCATACACCAGTCTTACCTCGCCGCTGCTCACGCGTTCCTTCCCGTAGCTGGAAGCGGCCAGGAAGTCGACCTGAATCGGTATGGGGACATGACGCACCAGGTCGGCGATGAAGATGAAGGATCCCTTGAGCAGACCCAGCACCAGAATGTCGGCGCCGGGCGCGTAAGCCCCGCTGATCTCGCGGCCCATCTCTTCCACGCGCCGCTGGATCGCCTCGGCGGAGTAGACCACGCGGAGCAGCCTGCGGTCCCCCAATCGGCCATCCCTGCTTGCGTTCACAGGCAATCTCCTTAGTCAGTGATTCATGGACCCGGCGATTGGTGCCTCAGGCGGATTGCCACCCAGCAACCAGGTCGAGCGGCTGCCTGCCGCACCGGATCGGCCATGTCTTCGGCCCGCGCCTCCTGCGGGGCCGGATTCGCGGTGCCCGCACCCTCGCGGTCCGGATCCGCGGCACCCGTTTCCCCAATCGCCGGATCGACGACCCCCGGAATCCAGACGACGTCCCCGGACGCATCGGCAACTATCGGAAGGCCCTGGCGCACATCCGCCGTCACGCGCGCCTCCAGCAGCAGCTTCTTCACCTTCTTGCGTCCGTAGGGCATCGCCACCCGGTCGCCCGGCCGCCACGGGCGCACCGTGAGGGGGAAATGCGTATTTGGCGCGAAAAACGCAACATGTGCAAAACCGTCCGGGCGGCGGGGGCCCCACACCACCTCCGCCACCCACCCACCCCCCGCCAACAC
>VXLT01000340.1 GCA_009841475.1 Gemmatimonadota bacterium | reverse complement strand
GGGGGGGATGGCGGCAGTGGCGGGGAGGGAGACCGCGCGTGAGGAGTTCCCGGGCGGAGGCGGCCGGCGTCCCTTCAGTGCGCGTGACCGAGATCTTCCATTCCATCCAGGGGGAATCCACCCGGGCCGGCCTTCCCTGCACCTTCGTGCGGCTCACCGGCTGTCCCCTGCGGTGTGTCTGGTGCGACACCGCGTATGCCTTCCACGGGGGGACCAGGCTCACCCTGGACGAGGTGATGCGGGAGGTGGAGGCGACGGGTTGCCGCCTGGTCGAGATCACCGGCGGCGAGCCGCTCGTCCAGCCGGGGGCCGCGCTCCTGGCCCGGCGGCTGCTCGACGAGGGCTACACGGTGCTGATCGAGACGTCGGGCGCGCTCGATGTCGGCGTGCTGGACCCGCGCGTGCACAGGATCATGGACCTGAAGTGCCCCGGGTCCGGGGAGGAGCAGCGCAACCTGTGGTCGAACCTGGACCACCTGACGCACCGCGACGAGGTCAAGTTCGTGGTTGCCGGGCTGGATGACTTCGAGTGGGCGGAGAACGTGATCAGGGAGCGGCAGCTGGATGAACGGGTCCGCGCGGGGACCCTGGGCGCGCTGCTGATCTCGCCGGTGTGGGGGATGGGGGGGCTGGAGGAGCTGGCTGCGCGGATTCTCTCCAGCGGGCTTCCCCTGCGCTTCCAGACGCAGTTGCACAAGCACATCTGGGGGCCGGATCGCGCCGGGGTGTAGGGCAGTCCGTGGATGAAACCGCGTGAACACAGATAGCGGCGACGTGAAGCGCAGCGGGGGCACGGAGGGCTCGCCGGGGAGCCGGCACGCGGGCGGATTGCGCCTGTCGCGCTTGCCGGCGACGCTTTCGGACCGGTTCGGCGAGCCGCAGACGGCATTCCCCGACGCGGGGCGGAAGAACGCGGCAGTGGCCGGTGTGCTGCGTCCGCCGGGCCGGGACGAGACAACGGATCCGCGGCTCGGCGACTGCGAGCTGCTGGTGATCCGGAGGGCCAGCTCCAGTCGGGATCCGTGGTCGGGCCAGATGGCGCTGCCGGGCGGGCGTCTCGATCCGGCGGATGCGGGGCTGGTGGCCGCGGCCGTCCGGGAGACCATGGAGGAGACGGGGGTCGACCTGGTCGCCGACGGCACGCTCCTGGGTCGAATCGAGGCGCTGCGGCCGTTGGGAGTTCGCATTCCCGCGATATCGATTTGGCCCTTTGTGTTCCGGGTCGATTCGAGGGCCGTGGCGCGCGTGGCCAGTCCCGAGGTAGCGTCGGTGTACTGGTTCCCGGTCAAGGCGCTCCTGGACCCCGCCAACCGAGGAACCTACCCATGGACCTACGGCGGCGTGGTGCGGCGGTTCCCGTGCATCCGCCTGGAGGGCCGGGTGATCTGGGGACTGACCTACCGGGTCCTCACGAGGCTGTTCGAGGTGGCGGCGGCGGGCTGAAATGTAAGGGCGACGCTACATTTCGTCATGTAAACATTACACGCACTGTTCCGTCGCCCTTCAATTCCCTTCCAACCACTCCACCAGGAAGATGTTCGTGTTGCCGTCGTGCGACATGTTGCGGTTGGACCCGAAGACCAGCTTCGTGCCGTCGGGGTGGAAGACGGGGAAGCCGTCGAAGCCCTCGGACCAGGTGACGCGCTCCAGGCCGGTGCCGTCCACGTTGATGAGGTAGAGATCGAAATCCCTTCCCTGCGGGTCGTCCATGTTCGACGAGAAGATGATCTTCTCACCGGACGGGTGCCAGTACGGGGCAAAGTTGGCCGCGCCGTTGTCCGTGAGCTGGCGCGGGTTCGACCCGTCCGCGTCGGCCACGTAGATGTCGAGGGCGGAGGGCCGGATCAGCCCCTCCTCCAGGAGCGACAGGTAGTCCTCGCGCTCCTCGTCGGTTTCGGGGTAGTGGGCGCGCCAGACGATCTTCGTGCCGTCGGGGCTGTAGAAGGCGCCGCCATCGTAGCCGAGGCGGGTGGTGACGCGCTGCACATCGGAGCCGTCGGGGAGCATCGAGTACAGGTCGAGATCGCCGTCTCGCAGGGAGGTGAAGATGATCCGGTGCCCCGTCGGGGAGAAGGTGGCTTCCGCATCGTAGCCGACCGTGGTGGTGAGCTGGCGGAGATTGGAGCCGTCCGCGTCGGCCGTGAAGATGTCGAAACTTGGGTAGACCGCCCAGACGTAGCCCTGGGAGAAGTCGGGCGCGGCCGGGCAGGCCGTGTCGAAGTGGTGGGTGGAGGAGTAGAGGATGCGGTCTCCGCCCGGATAGAAGTACGAGCAGGTCGTGCGACCTTCGCCGGTGCTGACGAGCTCGGTGGCGCCGGTCTCGGGATCCAGCGTGTAGATCTGGTCGCAGCCCTCCCCGGGCGTCGGGGTGGACTGGAAGATCAGTCGGGATCCGTCGTCGCTCCAGTAGGCCTCCGCGTTCTCGCCCGCGAAGGTGAGCTGTCTCATCTCGCCGAAGCGGGTCTCGGACGGATGGACCAGCTGCTTCGGGGCGTCCTGGTCGGGGCCCGCACCGTCGGCGCTGCTTTCGGCGGGCGCATTGCAGGCCCCCGCCATGAACGCGAGGATTGCCGCGACGGGCGCCGCGGAGAGTCGTTGGATCGAGAGGAATGACATGGATGCTGTGTCCTCAATTCATCGTGCTTCGTGAGTCCCCGGCCGGCGGGTCAACCGGGTGACTCCGAGATTCTGGTTTGGATTCCCCGCCTCGCCAGCTCCTCGATGTACCGGGCTGGCGGCATCACTTCGTCGGGTGTGCCGACACCGGGGCGCACCACGCCGCGTGCCTGCAGCAGCGCCGTCAGCGACAGCGAAAAGCCGGTTGTTCTCGCCATGGCCGTGAGCCCCGTCGCAACGTCCTGCAGGTCGAGCACCTCGTACCGGATGCGGGCCCGCTCGCCGTTTCGCCGCCCCGCCACCTCCACCCGGACCACCACCATGTCGCCGGTGCCGTCCCCGGTGAGCAGCGGTGTCACGCGCTCGATGAAAAAGCGCCGGGGGTTCACGTGCGCACCGTTGTATACGATCTCCTGGTCGCTCAGTAGCCCCAGCTCCCGGATCGCCTTCATGATGTGGGCGTGTCCCGGATACCTCAGCGTCTTGTACTCCAGGGTGTCGATCCGGCCTTCGTAGCGGCCTGGCAGCGTGGAGGTTCCCCCTCCTGTGAAGAAGGCCTCCAGGCGGCCCACGGGGTCGGGAAACTCCAGCGTCTCCAGACCGGAGAGCGCGGCCACGCTGGTGGGGCTGCCGCCGCGCAGAATCGTCGCGGGCGTGACGTAGTAGTCAAGCATCCCCTCCAGGGAGTAGACGACCTGGTAGTTGAGCGGGGGCCTGGGACGCTGGGGCAGGCCGCCGACCCAGAGCCGGACCGCGTCGACGGTGTCCAGCGCTTCGATCCCGGACTGCGCGAGCACGTTCACCATCCCGGGCGCCAGTCCGGTGTCGGGGAGGATGGACACTCCGCGCTCCCGCGCCTGCGCGTCGAGGCCGCGCTGGCTCTCCACGATCGAGGTATTGCCGCCCAGGTCCGTGAAGTGCACTCCGGCATCCACCGCCAGGCGCGCCATCGGCAGGTTGAAATAGTACGGGAGCGCGCAGAGGACACCCGTCATCCCCTCCATCAGCCTTGCCACTCCGGGCTCGTCCGACGCGTCGGCCTCCGCCAGGCTCAGCCGGGCACCGGCGTGGGGCCGGAGACAGGCGTGCAGCGAGCCGGTGTTGAGATCCGCGATCACGACCTCCGCGACCGCGTCGTCATTCAGCAGGTCGAAGGCGGCGGCGGTGCCCTGGGCTCCCCCGCCGAGGACGAGAAACCTCATGAAGTCCGCGCCGGGGCCATGAGGTCGAGTTGGGCGGGCCCCTCGGCGGGACCGGCCTCTCCCTGCAAGCGCGTAACCAGTACGATGCGGTCCCCCGGGCCGAGCGTCGCGACCTGGTCCCCCCGTGCATTGCGGCGTTGCAGCTTGACGTCGTCCACCGCCAGGCCGTGGAACGCGCCGCTCGCGGAGACCAGCATGACATTGTCGCCGTCGAGGGCCTCAATTGCCCCGGCGAGCCGCTCGCCGCCGCCTCGAAGTGCCGTCGCGATCACGCCAAGGCCTCCCCGCTTCCGCAACGGGAAGTCCGAGACGGTCGTGCGCGTGGCGACCGCGCGGTCGGTGACCAGCAGAACCGATGCCTCGCGTTTGACCGCCACGAGTCCGATCACCTCGTCACCTCCTCGCAGTTCCATCCCCTTCACGCCCTGGGCGAGCCTCCCCATCACCGAGACCTCGTCTTCCGGAAACCTGACGCCGCGCCCTCCTTGCGCCACCAGCAGGATCTCGTCATCGCCGCTGGTGAGGGCGACATCGAGAATGGCATCGCCGTCGCGGACCCGGGCCGCGATCACGCCCCCGCTCTTCGCTGCGGAGAACTCCGCGAGCCGGGTGCGCTTCACCAGGCCCAGGCGGGTGGCGAAGGTCAGGTAGCGGTCGTCGTTGAGGTCGTCCACGGAACGGGTCGCCACGATGGCGTCGTGCCGGTCGGCGCCCAGCAGCGCCCATACGGACCTGCCCCGGGAGCTGAGCGGGCCCTCGGGGATGTCCTCCACCCTCAGGAAGTGGGCGTGCCCCTGGTCGGTGAAGCACAGCATCCAGCCACGCGTGCGCGCAACCAGCACGCGCTCCAGGTAGTCCCCCGCAAAGCGGTCCATCGCCGCCAGCGGAGTACCCGCCCCCACCCGCCGCCGGTAGAGGTGCATGGGGATGCGCTTGGCGTAGCCCAGGCGGGACAGCGTCACGACCACGTCCTCGTCGGCCACGCCGGACTCGACGTACGCGAAGTCGGCGCGGTCGCTGTCCGGCAGGATCACCGTCCGGCGCTTGTCCGCGAATTGCTCGACGACCGCGTCCAGCTCCTCGAGCATCACGGCGAGCTGGCGAGCCTCGTCACCGAGAAGCGCGCGGAGGTCCTTGATGGCCGCGCGGAGGGACTTCTCGCGGTCGCGCAGCTGATCGCCCTCCAGCGCCGTAAGCTTCGCAAGACGCATGCGCAGGATCGCGTCGGCTTGCACTTCGCTGAGCCCGAATGCGTTCTGCAGTCGTTCGGAGGCCTCTTCGCGGTCCGCGGAGCGCCGGATCGTCGCGATCACGTCGTCGATATGGGCCAGTGCGAGCAGGAGCCCAAGGGTGATGTGGAGTTCGGCCTCGGCCTTCTCCAGATCGAAGCGAGAACGCCGGCGGATCACCTCCAGGCGGTGGTCCCGGTAGCGGGACAGCAGGTCCTTGAGGGTGAACTCCCCCGGCTGCTTGCCGCCGTCCAGCGCCAGCAGGATCGCCCCGAAGGTGCTCTGCAGCGGAGTCTTCTTGAAGAGCAGCGCCATGAGCCGCTTGACGTTCGTGCCCCGCTTCAGTTCCAGCACCAGGCGGATGCCCTCGCGGTCGGATTCGTCGCGCAGGTCGGAGACTTCGGGGATCGCCCCCTTGCGGGAGAGCGCCGCGATCTGGGCGATGATCCGCGCCTTTGACACCGAGTAGGGAAGCTCGGTGACCACGATCTGCTTCTGGCCGCCCCGCAGCGTTTCCGTCACGAGCCGCGCCCGCATCATCATCCGGCCCCGCCCGGTTTCGTACATGCTCCGGATCCCCTGGGTGCCGACGATGAACCCGCCGGTTGGGAAGTCGGGACCCGGAAGCACCGCCATCAGTTCCTCGGTGGTGCAATCGGGGTTGGCGACCAGCGTGTGCAGCGCCGCGGCCACCTCCGCGAGATTGTGGGGCGGGACGTTCGTGCTCATCCCGACCGCGATCCCCGTGCTGCCGTTGACCAGCAGGTTGGGGAAGCGCGCGGGCAGCACGGTCGGCTCCTTCAGCCGGTCGTCGAAATTGTTATCCCAGTGGACCGTGTCCTTGTCGATATAGTCGAGCAGCTCGGTCGCGACCGTGGAAAGCCGCGCCTCCGTATAGCGGTAGGCGGCGGCCGAATCCCCGTCGATGGAACCGAAGTTGCCCTGCCCGTCGACCAGCGGATAGCGCAGCGAGAACTCCTGCACCATGCGGACGAGCGCGTCATAGACGGCGGAATCGCCGTGCGGATGGTACTTGCCGAGCACCTCGCCGACGACCGTCGCGCTCTTCTTGTAGTTGCGGTTCGGCTGCAGGCCCAGGCCGTGCATGGCGAAGAGGATTCGCCTGTGGACCGGTTTCAGTCCGTCACGCACATCCGGGAGCGCGCGCTGGACGATCACGCTCATCGAGTAGTCGAGGAACGAACGGGCCATCTCCTCCTCGATGAGGCGAGGCAGGACTCGATTGCGCATCTGGGCTACCGACATTCGCACCCCCGGTGACCTCGGCATGGCGGTCCTGGAACAGGATCGGACCACTTGGGAAGAATATATCCCCAAAGGGTGGATGGACACGCGAAACCGGGTAGCAGTCCGCGGATGATCTCCGCGTAGCACCGAGGGGTGCGAGGCGCCGGGCTGGCAAGGCGCGACGAAGGGCGCAAAGCGCTCTTGGGACCGGCCCGTGGGGGGCGGGCGCCGGTGAGCGGCCCGCTCACGCGCCCGGGATGAACCCGCGTTCGAGCACTTCCACCGGGTCGCCCGCCCGGATCGTTCCCGTCGCGTGATGAACGACGTTCACGCCGAAGTAGACCTTGTCCTTGAGGTGGCGGTAGCGCGCCAGGGTGCGGAGCGGCTCCCGGTCCGGGTCGCGTTCCCCCGACTCCTGGTCGGTCGTGGTGACCTTGCAGCGCGTGCAGAGCTTCACGCCGCTGAAGGCGAGCGAGCCGATCGCGAAGCGCCGCCACCGGTCTTCCTCGTGGGCCTGGTCGCCGGAGACGATGATGTTGGGGCGGAAGCGCTCCGCCGGGATCGGGCGGCCGACGCGACTGCCGAGTTCCGCTACCGAGCCCTGAGACACCAACAGCGCCGGGTAGCCGTCGGCGAATCCGACGCGGTGGCCCTTCGCATAGGCGGGGTCGGTGGGGCGCACATCGTCGTTCCCGATGTGCACCAGCCGGTGGGGAGCGCCGAGGAAGGCGGTGAGCCACCCGTCGGCGTCCGTCGACACGGTGCGGACCTCCATCTCGGAATCCCACACCCGCACCCCCACCCTTCCCCCCTCCGGCACGACCGGCACGGCCACCGCGCCCGCACCCGGCGCCTGCAGGATCAGCTCCTCCCCGGCGACCGTCACCCGCACGGTGGCGAGCTCGGGCCTGCCACGCTGGGAGACGAAGACGCCGTCGGCGCCGACCACCATCCAGCGGCGGTCGAAGCGGGGCCCCACCTCGTCGAAGTCCATCTGGTCCACGTCGCTGCCGCGCGCGCCCTTGACCGGGTGGATGCGGAGGCGCAGGACGGTGCGGCCTGCCTTCACACCCCGGTCCCCGATGCCGCGGCCCGCCGCCCCGTGCGCCCCTTCACGACACCGGTCCCTGCTGCGCGATGGTCAGCGGCAAGGTGGCCTGATGGCGGTCGTTGACCAGGATCTCGAAGGTGTGCACGCCTGCCTCCTGGAAGACCAGGCCGTCCATGTTGATCACGTGCGGCACCCGGATGCCCGTCTGGATGCTGCCCCGGCCGGGGGAGACGTTCAGCTCGCCGCGGATGGCCACGAGCTCGGAACCGGACGGGGTCATGAGTTTGATCGTGAGCTGATGCGTACCCGCGTCGGCGACCCCGCCGGTGAAGCGGAGCACCAGCGTCAGGCGTCCGTGGCGGGCCGGAAAGCGTGCGGCGCTGATCTGGTCGAAGACGCCGAGCAGGTTGAGCTTGCCGGCTGCGTCGATGGTGGCCGCGTCGGCGGTCAAGGCGAGATCTATTTCCACTTGGGGTCCCTTTCAATTCTGTTTGGTGTTTCCCAGCAGCGAATCGGCCAGTACGAGCCCGATGAGCAGATTGAGCGCCGCGTGCGCCAGGATCGAAGGCAGCAGGCTCCCGGTCCAGGCCACCCCGGCGGCCAGGACCATGCCCAATGCCGCCGTGCGAACCATGCCGTGGGCGCCCTGGTAGGCGTGAAGAATACCGAAAACCGCGGTCGTGGGTAGTGCGGCGAGCAGGTAGCGGCCGCCGAACCACGGCATGAGGAAAAGCGGGAGGAAGCCGCGGAAGACGATCTCTTCCGTAATCCCCGCGGTGATCGACAGGATCGTGAAGAGATTCCGCTCGCCGGACGTAGCAGGAATAATGGCCCGGACCATCTCCGTCTCCTCCCAGCCGCGCCGCTTCGCGAGGGCGCGGAAGCCGTAGCAGAGCGCGATGCCGGCCGTCGTGAGGAGCGTGGAGACACCAACCAGGCCCAGCGCGGAACCCTGCCACGCCAGCCATTCGGCGACGCCGCGCACCTCCGCCGGCCAGAGCCACCAGGTACACAGGGCCATCACCACCAGCCCGGCGGCCGAACTGGCGTAGGTGCCCGAGCGGTGGGCCTGAAGCTCTTCGGCCTGGACCGAGCGCTGCGCCAGCGCAACGCCGGGCAGCGCGACCAGCAATAGCGCAGCCACGAGCGACGAGAAGGGCCCCCCCAGCCCGGTGAGCGCAAAGGTCACGGCCGTCCCCACGCACAGGACCGCCCACCCCCACCACCTCACGCGGCGGAGCTCCCGTCGAGCAGCCTGCGCCCCACCGACCCGATGCGGTCCAGGGTACGGGCGAGGTCGTCCGCGGTAGTGCGGACGTTTAGCACGCAGAACCGCAGCGAGAGACGGCCCTGCAGCCGCGTCGACGACATCATCGCGAAGCCCGAGCTCACGATCTCGTCCTGGATGCGCCGGTTGAGGTCGTCGAGTTCCGTGTCGGGAATGGCGCCGCGGCCCCGGTAGCGAAAACAGACGATCCCCAGGCTCTGGGGAGCCAGCAGCTCCAGCTCGGGGAGTTCCCGGATGCGGGCCTCGGCCCCCCTGGCCAGCGCGATCGCCCTTGAGATGGCCGCGCGGTGGGCGGCCAGCCCGTAGCGCTGCACGGAAAGCCAGACGCGCAGTGCCCGGAAGATGCGGGTGAGCTGAACGCCGCGGTCGCAGAAGTTGACGTGGCGGGGGCCCCACTCGGCGTCCTGCAGATAGTCGGGCGCGATGCGGAAGGCGCGCTCCAGCGCTGCCGGATCCCGGACCATGAGGCAGCCCGTCTCGTAGGGCTGGAAGAACCATTTGTGCGGGTCGAGCGTGGCGCTGTCGGAGCGCTCCAGACCCGACATCAGCGGCGCGACCTCGGGATCGAGGATGGCGAATCCTCCGTAGGCGGCGTCCACGTGGTACCAGAGGTCCTCCTCGCGGGCGATGTCCGCCAGTTCGGCCAGCGGGTCGATCGCGCCCGTGTTCGTCGTGCCGGCGGTGCCGACGACCAGGAAGGGGTGCATCCCGGCGGCCCGGTCGCTCCGGACGGCCGCGCGCACCGAGGCGGGAACGATGCGGCAGACGCCGTCGGCATCCACGAGCCGGATGCGCTCCGGATGGATCCCCGCGACGCGTGCCGCCCGCGCGACGGAGGCGTGCGCCTGTTCGGACAGGTAGATGGTTCCGCGCTCGGGATTTCCCGCCGCCTCCCGGGCCGCGACGATTGCCAGCAGGTTGGCGGCGGATCCGCCGCTCGTGAGCACGCCACTGCCTCCTTCGGGGTACCCGAGCCATTCGCGAAACCAGTCCAGGACCGTCACCTCGATCTGGGATGGGCCGGAGGACTCGAGCCAGGTGCCCTGGAAGACGTTGTACCCGGCGATGAGGAAGCTGGCCAGCACGGAGGCCCAGGTCGGGCTGGAGGGGATGAAGGCCAGAAAGCGCGGGTGGTCGATCCGGCCCGCGAAGGGCATCACGTCCCTGAAGATGGTGTCCAGCAGGCCCTCAAGATCGCGTCCCTCTTCCGGAGCGGGGCCGTGCAGCCGCGGCTCGAGGCGGTCGCGGGTCGCCCCCCGCCAGGCCGGCCCGCCACGCAGATGGGTCCACCGTTCGACGATCGCGTCGACCACTTCGTATCCCGAACGGCGCATCTCCTCGGGGTCCTCCAGGAGGGTGCCGAAGGGCGCTTCACCCTCAGTCCGATTGCTCATCCGTTGACGTTCCGGCTCGATTCATTCTAGTGTTTCATCGTCCGTTTCCCCGGGGTCCGGCCGGAAAGCCCGGCCGGGATGCACCCGGGTGCGTGCGAGAGTCCGCTTTGTTGCCTGGAAGGGGATGACGGTGTCGAGCCAGAACAAGTTCAAGGCCACCTTCGGCGTCATCGACGCACACGATCACCCCCACGGGGGACGTATTCTGCGGCTTCGCCTGCGCCGCGGGGAAGCCCTGAGCCTCGGGGAGCTCAAGGGTAGCACGCTCGTCGCCACCGCGGGCAACGGGACGGAAATCGCGATCCGGCCGAAGGGGTTCGCGGTATTCGGCGGCAAGGTGAGCGACGCACGGCTGGCGCGCACCGGCCGGGTCGACATTCATGCCACCGACGAGCGCGTGGAGGAGATCGACGTCGGCTGGCAGGTGTGCGGGCCCGTCTAGGTCCAAGCCGACGTGGCTGCGCGGCTCAGCCGCCGCCCGAACCTCCTCTGAGCCCCGGCGGATTCCGCTCGAAGGTCTCGCGAAACCACCCGATGTAGGCGTCGGTTCGCTCGGGGTTGGCTGCCCCCCATGCCCTGCGGGCCTCGACGAACTCGTCAGGCCGGGCGGTGAGGACGAACGCGTCCAGATAGCCGCTCTCGGCTACGAACATCAGCTCGTCGAGGATCCCGTTGGGAGGGGCGTCGAGAACCGACCGCTGGTAGAGCCAGGACTCGGCCGTGCGGGCCAGGATCGCCTGTTCCATTGCAAACTCGTCGCTTCCCGCGGCGTCCGGGAGCCAGCGGTCCAGGCGGTCCAGGGCCGCCATCAGGTGCAGGTGCGCGTAGATGACGAAGGCCCTGCGGGGCTGGATGTTCATTCCCGGAGGTCCCTGGTAGGTGACGATGGCCGTATCCTGCTGCGGGTTCAATATCACCTCCAGGTCCTCCCAGGGATAAACCGGCCCCTCCGTGGCGGTGGTCTCGATCCAGAAGGCGGGGTCCCGCGAAATGCTGTCCCACTGCTCGGAGACCCAGTGGTACACCTCATCCATACGCTCCTGGGGAGGGTCGATCCGTGCCCCCGAGTAGATGACGAGGCGGCGCGCGGGAGGAATCCGGAGTTCGCCGGTGCCGCAGGCGATTGCGGTCGTGAGGGCGCCCCCGAGGAGGCTGGCGGCGACAATGCGGTGGAGTCGGTTGGGCATCGGTTGGGCGATCCTGCTCGGTTGCGAAACGGGGAAACTGCGACACACAAGGTAATCCAACCCCCGCGGCCGGGGCCATGTTCCATCGGGACGGAGGCGGCTGCTAGCGGCGAGGGGGCCTCTGCCCCGGGGTGCCGCCGTAGTGCTCTCCCCCTTCGTCGGATGGCGCGGCGTCCCGCGGCTCCGCTCTCCAGCGCAGGAACTCGAAGGGGCTGCGGCAGGCCTCGCACCAGCATGTCGTGAGAGAAGCGTGGCTGCCAAAAAGGGACATGACTTCGGTACGGACGCTCCCGCAGAACGGACAGGGGGGCGCGTCCCGCGGCGCGGGTGCGGGTTCATCCTCCCGGGGCGGGTGTTTTCCTGCCCCGGGCGCCTGCCGGGCGGAACTCATGCGCCTACTCCACGAAAAGGGCGCGGTTGCGATCCCCGCGCGCCCGCTCGACCGCCTCTTCGCGGGGAGCCCCCGGGCCGCGTCTCCGCTCCGGATCCCACCCCTCGCGCTCGGCCCCGAGGGCCGCCAGGCCCGTGGCTTATAAACA
>VXLT01000128.1 GCA_009841475.1 Gemmatimonadota bacterium | reverse complement strand
GGGCGAGGGTCGCGGGGCCGCGGGGGTTGCCGGCGGCAGGTCCACCGCCGTTGCCGGGAGCGTGGCCCGCCATCATGCCACCTCCTCGCGCGCGACGGTCCCGACGAGCGACTCGAATAGCGGCAGGCCGTCCACCGACCCGAGCACCGCCTCGATCGCGCGGTCCGGGTGCGGCATCATCCCGAGCACGTTGCCGCGGGCGTTGACGATGCCGGCGATGTTGTTGAGCGAGCCGTTGGGATTGGCGTCGGCGGAAGCGTTGCCCTGGACGTCGCAATAGCGGAACAGGACGCGATGCTCATCCTCCAGGACGGCCAGCGTGCCCGCGTCCGCGTAGTAGTTGCCGTCCGCGTGCGACAGTGGCATGCCCAGCACCTGCCGCTCGCGGTAGCCGGATGTGAATGCGGTGCCGGTGCGCTCGACCCGCAGCCGGCAATGGTGGGATTGGAATGACAGCGATTCGTTGCGCAGCAGCGCCCCGGGGAGCATCCCGGCTTCGCAGAGGACCTGGAAGCCGTTGCAGATCCCGACGACCAGCCCGCCTTCCTCCCCGAACGCGGTGACGGCGTCCATGATCGGGCTGAAGCGGGCGATGGCCCCGGGCCGGAGGTAGTCGCCGTGGGCAAAGCCGCCGGGCACGATCACGGCGTCCGCGCCGCCCAGCGAGGTTTCGCGGTGCCAGACGTAGCGGGGCGACCCGCCGGCCAGTTCAACGCTGCGGTGGCAGTCCTGGTCGCAGTTGGAACCGGGGAAGGTGATGATCGCGATCTTCATGGGGCCGCTCCGTCCGCTTCGGCCGCCGTGATGCGGAAGTCCTCGGTAACGGGATTGGCCAGGAGCTTGCGGCACATCTCTTCGGCGCGCTCCCTGGCGTCCTCGGGGGTGGCGGCGGCCACTTCGAGGTAGATCGCCTTGCCCACGCGTACGTCCTCGACCGCATCGTACCCCAGCGAGGAGAGCGCGTGGTGGATCGCCTTGCCCTGCGGATCTAGCAGGCCGGGGCGGGGGGTGACGAGGACCTCCACTTTGAATCGGCTCAAGAACGGATCTCCTTGTGCTGGAAGCTATCGGATTCGCGCGCGCCGGGCTCGCGCGCGCCGGGTCTGAGGGTGCGATCGTGCGGCTCGGACGACGCGCCGCCATGCCGGCCTGGCCCCGCCGGATCCCGCTCGTGGGTCAGCTCATCGTAGTCCACCTCACGGGGCTCCACCTCCGAATCCATTTCGTCGGGCGCGTCCATGAGCGGATCGCGCTCGGGGAGGCGGTCGAGGAGGCCGAGGAAGACGGACCGGAGCAGCCCCCAGAGGGCGTAGCAGGCAAAGGCCGGAAAGAACCAGTAGGCCGGGAAGGCGACGGCCAGCCCCAGGCCGCCCGCCAACAGGGCGGTCCGCGTGACGCCGGCACGGCTCTTGAGGTCGATGGCGGGCATCCTGGCGTACGGCACGTGGCTCAGCATGAGGATCGAGGTCAGAACCATCACGATCACCATGATCTCGGGCCAGGGCAGCGAAGCCAGGTTCTCCTGGAAGAAGGGAGTGCGCGAAAAGGGGTAGTGGGTGACGAGGATCAGCCCCGCGGCGGGGGTGGGCAGCCCGTGGAAGTGGCGCCGGGCCTCGCCCCCCTGCTCCACGTTGAAGCGGGCGAGCCGGACCACCACCGCGGCCAGGTAGGCGAAGGCGGCCAGCCATCCCCAGTCGGACTCCTGGAAGTAGAGGAGGATCATCACCAGAGCGGGTGCAACGCCGAAGGAGACCGCGTCGGTGAGCGAGTCTAGCTCCGCGCCGAAGTCCGAACCGGTACGGGTGAAGCGGGCCACCCTCCCGTCCAGCAGGTCGAGGGTCGCGGCGAAGACGAGGAACCAGGCGGACCAGGCGAAGTCGCCCCGGAGCGCTGCGACGATTGCGTAGGTCCCGAAGAAGAGATTGCCGATGGTAAAGGCCGACGGCAGGATGATCACCCCGCGCCGGAGACGCGAGCGCCCCGGCCGCGATCGGCGGAGGCCCCGGCGCGCCCCGTCGGAACGAAGGCGGCGCCAGCCGCGCCGCTGGCCGTCGCGGGGGCTCATCCGGCAACCCGCGCCACCACCGTCTCCCCGCCCCTCACCGCCTCCCCCCGCTGCACGGCCACCGCCCACTCCGGAGGCACGAACAGATCCACGCGCGACCCGAAGCGGATCAGCCCGATCCGGTCGCCCGCGGCCACGCTGCCGCCCTCGCGCGGGTAGGTCACGATGCGCCGCGCCACCAGTCCCGCGATCTGGCGCACCACCACCGGCCCGGCCTCCGTCTCGATCCCCAGCGTCGCCTGCTCGTTGATGCTGCCCGCCTCCGGCCTCCACGCGGGGAGATACCGGCCCCCACGGTACGAGTAGTGGCGCACCCGCCCCCCCAGCGGCGCGCGCTGCACATGCACGTCGAAGATGCTGAGGAAGATCGTCACGCGGGTCGCCGTCCCCGCCATGAAGTCCTCGCCGTCCACCGCCTCCACGCTCATCACCTTCCCGTCCGCGGGCGAAACCACCACCCCGGCGCCATCGGGAGCCCGTCGCTCGGGGTCGCGGAAGAACCAGGCCACGAAGAGGGCGAGCACGGCGAGTCCGGCCGGCGTGGCCGAGCGCGCCCCCCACCCCCCGTCCCGCGCCCACAACAGCGCCGCGGCCACCAGCACCGCGCAGACGGCCAGGAACGGCAGCCCCTCCCTGGCCACCGGCAGCCTCACCGGACGCGGCCCCGCCCGGGGACTCCGGCTGCCAGCCTGCCGCCCGCCTTCGTGCCACGTGCCCTTGCCCTGTCCGCTTGCGCTCCCCCCCGGAACCGCGGCGCCTCGTACTCCTCCAGCCCGATCCCCGTCAGCCGCCGGAACACCTCGGCATACCGCTCCGCCGCGGCCGCGATCACCCGCTCCGGCAGCGGCGGCGGCGGGTACTGCTTGTTCCAGTCCGCGAGTCCGTCCAGGTGATCGCGCAGGGGCTGCTTGTCGAGCGACGGCTGCGGCCGGCCCCGCCGGTATTGCTCGCGCGGCCAGAAACGCGAAGAGTCGGGGGTCAGCACCTCGTCGATCAGGAGCAGCTCCCCGTCCGGGGCAATCCCGAACTCGAACTTGGTGTCGGCCAGGATGATCCCGCACCGGGCGGCCGCCTCTCGCCCCCGCTCGTAGATGTCGAGCGACCGCCGGCGCAACTCCGCGGCGAGATCCGCACTCGCGGCGCCCGGCGCCTCGGTCCCCGCGCCAAGGATCCCCTCAACCTGCTCGAAGGTGATGTTCTCGTCGTGGCCCTCCTTCGCCTTCGTCGCCGGCGAGAAGATCGCGGGGACGAGCGGGTCGCTCTCTGCCAGCCCGGCGGGCAGCGGTTCCCCGGCGAGCGTCTCCGACTCCCGGTACTCCTTCCAGGCCGAACCGGAGAGGTAGCCCCGCACCACGCACTCGACGGGGAGCGGCCGGGTGCGGCGCACCAGCGTCGCGCGGCCCGCCCACTCGGCCTCACAGCCGGCCAGCGCCGGTACCGCGCACGCGATCTCGGCGGGCCGCACCGAGATGATGTGGTGCGGCACGCCCTTCAGGTGGGTGTCCAGCCACCAGGCGGTGATCTGCGTGAGGACGCGGCCCTTGCCCGGTACCGGCTCCGCCATGACGACATCGAAGGCGCTGATGCGGTCGCTGGCGACGAGAAGGAGGAAGTCGCCGGGTGGCTCGCCGCCGACGGAAGGGCCCGCTCGACTACCGCGCCGGCCGGTACCTGCGGCCACGCAAGCACCCGGCACCTCGTACACATCGCGGACCTTGCCGCGGAAGAGGAGTGGAAGAGGGATCACACACGCACCTCGGCGGCCTCCCGCCCGGCATCGCGGTAACGGTCGAGCACCGGCGCCACATGCCTCTTGAGAAAGTCGTCCACCTGCTCCGGCGCCCTCCCGACCAGCTTCTCCGGCCGGGCCATCTCTTCCAGTTCGGCGGCGCTCACCCCCAGCACATCGTCCGCCGCGATGCGTTCGAAGAGATCACTCTCGGCCCCCTCCGTCATGCGCCGCGCGGCCTCCAGGGTGTGGCGGCGGATCCGCTCATGCGACTCCTGCCGGTCGGCGCCTCCGGCCGCGGCGTCCATCATCACGCCCTCCATGACCATGAAGGGGAGGTGCGCGGCCAGATTGGCCTCGACCACGCCCGCGTTCACGCGCAACCCGGCACCCACGTTCCCGGCGAGCACCAGCAGCGCGTCGGTGGCCATGTAGGCATCGGGAATGGCGAGCCGCTTGTTCGCCGAGTCGTCCAGCGTGCGCTCCAGCCACTGGGTGGCCGCCGTCTGCGCAGGGTCGGCGGCCAGCGCGATCACGTGGCGCGCCAGGGCGCAGATCCGCTCCGAGCGCATGGGGTTGCGCTTGTACGGCATCGCCGACGAGCCGACCTGCTCCTTCTCGAAGGGCTCCTCGACCTCGCGGAGGTGGGAGAGGAGGCGAATGTCGTGCGCCATCTTCGACGCCGATGCCGCCACCCCGGCCAGGGTGGCGAGGAGCGCCTGGTCGACCTTGCGCGGATAGGTCTGGCCCGTGACGGAGTACGCTCCCGCGAAGCCAAGGCGGCGGCAGACGGCCTCCTCCAGCGCGTCGACCTTGCCGTGATCGCCGCCGAAGAGCTGCAGGAACGAGGCCTGCGTGCCGGTCGTGCCGCGCACGCCACGCAGCCGGAGCGCTGCCAGCCGGTGCTCGATCTCGTCGAGGTCGAGGAGGAGGTCCTGGATCCAGAGCGTCGCCCGCTTCCCGACGGTGGTGGGCTGGGCCGGCTGGAAGTGGGTGTAGGCGAGGGTGGGGCGGGCGCGGTGTTCCCGGGCGAAGCGCGCGAGGGCCCGGATGGCACCGACGATCCGGCCCCGCACCAGCGTCATCGCCTCACGGTGCTGGATGAGGTCGGTGTTGTCGCCGACGAAGGCGCTGGTGGCGCCGAGGTGCAGGATGCCGCGCGCCGCGGGCGCCACGTCGCCGAAGAGGTGGATGTGCGCCATGACGTCGTGCCGGAAGCGGCGCTCGTAGCGCGCGGCGGCCTCGAGGTCGATGTCGTCGATGTGGTCGCGCATCTGTGTGATCGCGCCGGCCGGGATGTCGAGCCCGAGGTCGCGTTGCGCCTCGGCCAGCGCCAGCCACAGCCGCCGCCAGGTGCCGAAGCGGAAGGCCGGTGCGAAGATGCGCTCCATCTCGCCGGAGACGTACCGCGCCGAGAGCGGGTGCGCGTAACGATCCGGCGGCGCTAGTTCCATCGAAGCAGACCCGTTTCTCCCCTCCGGCCGTCGCGCTCGAAGACGAGTTGGAAGCGACTGCGGCTCTGCTGGGTTCTCCGCAGCGCGTCGGCCGCCTCCTGCGCGGTTCGGAGCCTCGTGTTGTTGAGCCACAGGAGAACATCCCCTTCGACAAGCCCGACGCGCTGCGACAGAGCCGGGGAGATCCTGACCACCAGTGCGCCCTCGGACGACGCAAGCCCGCGTTCGGACTGGATCGCCGGCGTTACCGTGACGACCTCCAGGTCGCGCAGCAGCTCGATGGGTTCGGCGGCGACGGAAGGCAGAGGCGCGGTCTCGAGGATCACCGGAGCCCTTCCCTCCACCTCGAGCTCGATCCGGTCCCCCGCGCGCAGCCCGAGCTTGACGGCCTCGAAGTCGAGCGGCGTGGCCATGCGGGTGTCCCCGGCGCGGAGCAGGCGCACCCCCGCCCGCATCCCCGCGGCCGCGGCCGGCGACCCCGGCCGGACCCGGACGATTCGCACCCCTCGCGAGCGGCCGAAATCGTCCGCCTCCACGGCATTCACATCCAGCCCGAGCCAGGCTCGCCGGACCTCTCCGTGCTGCAGCAGGTCGGCCGCGATTCTGAGTGCGCGGTCGATCGGGATGGCGAAGCCGAGCCCCTCGCTTCCGCCCGAGCGCGACAGGATCGAGGAGTTGATTCCGATCACCTCCCCGAGCGCGTTGACCAGGGGACCGCCCGAGTTGCCCGGGTTGATCGCGGCGTCGGTCTGGATCATCCCGAGGTGGAACTCCTCATCGACCCCGCGGGGGATGATGTGGCGGTCCAGCGCGCTGACCACACCGGCCGTGACCGAGGGCTCGGGGTTCGAGAGGAGGCCGCCGAAGGGATTCCCGATGGCGACCGTCCACTCGCCGATCATGAGGTCCGACGACGTGCCGAGCGGGGCGACGGGAAGGTTGGAGGCGTCCTGCAAGGCGAGCACAGCGATGTCGTTGCGGGGGTCGGAGCCGACCAGCCGCGCGTTGAAGTCGCGGGCGTCGGGGAGGGTCACCAGAATCTCGATGGCGCCTTCGACCACGTGGTGGTTGGTGAGGACGGCCCCGCGCTCGTCGATGATGAAGCCGGAGCCGAGACCCTGCGTTTCGCGCGGCACCAGGTAGTCGTCGAAGAAGCTGCGCCGCCAGACCTGCTCGCGCCGCCGCACCGAGATGGTGACCACCGCCGGGGCGACGATGCGGGCCGCCCGCACGATCGCGGTCGTGCGGCTGGTGGACACGGACTCCTGGATGGCGACAGGGATGCCGGGGGGATCGTCGCCGGCCGGTGGTCCCTCCGTACCCTGCGCCGTGCCACAGGCGGCCACAGCCAGGCAGAGCCCGGCAGTTCCGATGCGAAATGTAAAGTTCATTTTACAGAATGTAAGGTTCGGTTGACATTTCTTTTGCCGCGCGTGACGACCGGATACTCCACGCCGGTCAGGAAGAGCCCTTGTGGCGGCGCGGGCGGCGAGGTCGTCATGGCGGGGTCGTTATTCAACAGCAGGACCATGTCCTCCTCCTTGCGGCGCCCCAGCGCGATGTCGACCATCGTGCCCACCAAATATCGCACCATCCGGTGCAGAAAGCGGTTCGCGGTGATCTCGAAGACCGCACCGAGCTCCTCCCACGGGCGCCAGCGCGCGCTCATCACGCGGCAGGCATGCCCCCTTTTGGGCTGCCCGGCCTTCGCGAAGGCATGAAACTCGTGCTCGCCGCGGATCGCCTCGGCCGCTCGGCAGGCGGCGTCCATGTCCAATGGCCGGCCGAGCGGCCAGCACCACGGCCGGTGGAAGGGGGACGCAGCCTCGGGGGCCGTTCCCACCCGGTAGGCATAGCCGCGCGCGACCGCGTCGAAGCGCGGGTGAAAGCCGGGGTCGGCCGGGGTGGCGTCCTGCACCCAGACGCCAGCGGGAAGCGTACCGTTGAGGGCGCGCACGAGCGTGCGGGAGGTCCACTTGCCGGGCACGGTGACGGAGGCCACCTGCCCGGTGGCGTGCACGCCCGTGTCGGTTCGGCCGGCGCCGGTCACGGTGCGGGGTTCGCCGGTGATCCGGGAGATGACCGCTTCCACCGCGCCCTGTACCGTGGGCTGGCCGGGCTGCACCTGCCAACCGTGAAAGGCGGAGCCGTCGTAGTGGAGTGTCAGCTTGAAGCGGGTCTCGTTTTCGCTCATTCTTCTCGCCAAGCTACACGCGCGAGAGCCGACCCGACACCCCCACGGACAAACCGGCCGCCATCCAGGGAACCAGTGTGAGCAAAACGCCCGCCGCCCCCGACTTCAACCTTGCCCCGCTCCTCGCGAAGGTCGTGGGTGGCGAGGACCTTTCCGCCGGCGAGGCGGCCGCCGCCTTCGGCCACGTTGTTTCGGGAGACGCATCCCCCATCGGGACGGGCGCGCTCCTGGCCGCGCTGCAGACGAAGGGGTTGGCGCCGTCCGAGGTCGCCGGCGGCGTCGAGGCGCTGCGCGGCGCGATGATCCCGGTGCAGGCCGCGGAGCGGGGCACGCTCGTCGACACCTGCGGCACGGGCGGCGGCCGGGTGTCCACCTTCAACATCTCGACGGCGGCGGCGCTGGTGGCGGCGGCGGGCGGCGTGCGGGTCGCGAAGCACGGCAACCGTTCCTTCACCTCGAAGTGCGGCAGCGCCGATGTGCTGGAGGCGCTGGGGGTCGCCGTGGAGCTGACCCCGGCAGCGATGGCCGCGGTGCTCGCCGAGGCGGGGATCGTCTTCATGTTCGCGCCGCTCCTGCACCCCGCGATGCGCCATGTGGCCCCGGTGCGCCGAGACCTGGGCATCACGACGATCATGAACCTCCTGGGACCGATCACCAACCCCGCGGGGGCGCGCCGCCAGGTTGTCGGCGTGGCCGATCCGGCCTTCCTGGAGCTGGTGGTGCGCGCGCTCGCCGAGCTGGGCCACGAACGGGCGCTTGTGGTGCACGGCGAGCCGGGGCTGGACGAACTGAGCCCGTGCGGGCCGACCCGCGTTGCCGAACTGAGAGAAGGGGTGGTGTCGACCTGGCAGGTCACGCCGGGGGAGCTGGGGCTGGACGAGGTGCGTCCGAGGGAACTGGCGGGCGGGGAGCCCGAAGAGAACGCGGCGGTGGTCCGGGCCGTGCTGGCGGGGGACCGGGGAGCGGCACGCACGGCGGTGCTGATCAACGCGGCGGCGGCGTACTACGTCGCGGGCCGGGCGGGGTCGCTGGAGGAAGGCGTTCGCGCTGCGGAGCAGGCGATCGACTCCGGGGCGGCGGCCGCGGTCCTGGAGAAGCTGGTGAGCGCCAGCCGAACGGCCGCGTAGCACCAGCCCCCGTCAATACGTTCGCACCAGCCCCACCACCACCCCCTGGATCCGCACGTCACCGGCGTCCTCGATGATCGGCTCCATGTCCCGGTTGGCGGGCTGCAGGCGAACGCGGTTGTCCGGCTCGCGGTACAGCTTCTTCACCGTCGCGGCCTCGTCGCGCACCAGCGCGACCACCATCTCGCCGTCATCGGCCGTCTGCCGCGCGCTGACGACGATGTGGTCCCCGTCGCGGATCTGTTCGTCGATCATGGACTCGCCGGAGACGCGCAGCACATAGTGCTCGGATCCTCTCCGGATCATCTCCCCGGGGATGGCCAGGGACTCGGTGTCCTGGACCGCCTCGATGGGCTGCCCGGCGGCGACCGTCCCGAGCAGCGGGAGCGGGACGGACGGCTCCGTCTCCGGCGGAAACTCGATCGACCGGCTCTCCCGGTACGCCTTCCGGATGTATCCCTTCGTGGCCAGATTGGTCAGATGTTCGTGGACCGTGGCGAGCGACGTGTAACCGAATGCCGCGCAGATCTCCTCGAAACTCGGCGAGTAGCCGTTTTCGTCGATGAAGGCCTTGAGGAAGTCGAGGATCTCCTTCTGACGCTTGGTGAGGGCCATGTTTCTTCTCCGAGGCGGGGCCGGAATCCGTGCCGGGTGAAACCGAACAACTTCCGAAAAAGGTAACCGAATCTTGACCGAACAGCAAGGGGTTGCCCGCGACATCCTCGATCGCATCGTCGCGACCAAGGTGGGCGAGATCGGCGCGCTCCGCAGGCGTCGGCTGGACCTTCGTCGCGCTGCCGAGGACGCGCCCGCGGCGCGCCCGGTGCTGGGAGCGTTGCGGCAGCGCCCCCGGGTCGGGGTGATTGCCGAGGTGAAGCGGCGGTCGCCCGGGGCCGGCGAGATCGATCCCGGGCTGGACCCCGCCGCCCTCTCGGCCGAGTACGGGGACGCGGGCGCGATGGCCGTGAGCGTGCTGACGGACGGTCCCTGGTTCGGCGGCTCCCTCGACGATCTGAGCGCGGTGCGCGGCGCCACCGCCGTACCGGTCCTCCGCAAGGACTTCGTCATCGATCCGCTGCAGGTGTACGAGGCGCGGGCCGCCGGGGCGGACCTGGTGCTGCTGATCGTGCGCATCCTCGACGGGGTGATGCTCGCCGACATGCGCGCGATGATCCACGAACTCGGGATGACGGCGCTGGTCGAGGTCCACGACGAGTGGGAGGTGGAGACGGCGCTCAGGGGCGGGGCGGCGCTGGTCGGAGTCAACAACCGGGACCTGACCGTGTTCCGCACCGATCTGGCCGTGACCGAGCGGCTGGCACCGTACCTTCCGGGCGATGTCCTTCTCGTTTCGGAAAGCGGGATTCGCAACCGGGCCGATGTCGAACGGGTGGCCGCGGCCGGGGCGGACGCCGTCCTGGTGGGCGAGGCGCTGGTGCGGAGCGGGACGCCGGGCCGGCTGGTGGAGGAGCTGGGAGCCGTGCCGCGCGGGGAGGGGCCGGGATCGTGAGCGTGCTCGCCAAGGTGTGCGGCGTGATGACGCCCCGCGGCGCGCGCATCGTGGACGGCGCCGGGGCCGACTTCATGGGAGTGATTCTGTCCCCCGGGTTCGGGCGGAGCGTGGATCCGGGGTGCGCGGCGGAGATCTACGGGGCCTCGGGTGCCCGCCGCGTCGGGGTGTTTGTGGACGCCGGGACGGAGCGGGTGGCGGACCTGGCCGGTGAGCTTGCCTTGAACGTCGTCCAGCTGTCGGGGGACGAACCGCCCCGGCTGGTAGCCGAGATTGCCGCGTCGGGGCCGTGGCGGGTTTGGAAGACGGTTCACGCGCGCTCGGGGCTGTCCATCGCGCGAGCGGCGGCCCGCTACGCCGAAGTCGCCGGCGGCATCCTCGTGGACGCCTGGGATCCGTCCGCCCCGGGCGGCACCGGCCGTACCTTCGCATGGGCGGGCACCGGGGGCAGGGTGCGCGCCGCGATCGGCTCGGCCACCTTCATCGCCGCAGGCGGGATGACGCCCGAGAACGCCGCTGCCGCTGTCGCCGCGCTGTCGCCCGACGTGCTGGATGTGAGCTCGGGGGTCGAGTCGTCGCCCGGCACCAAGGACGCGGCGCGGACGGCGGCGTTCGTGCAGGCGGTGCGGACGGCCGGGGCGGCAGCCGGGTTGGCGGACAGTCCCTCCCGGCTTGCGGGAGACCGGCCTTGACCGGCCACACGCCGGAAACCGGCCGTTTCGGTCCCTACGGCGGCCGCTACGTCCCGGAAACGCTCATCCCCGCCCTCGACGAGCTCGCCGGCGCCTACGAGGAGGCGTCCGCCGATCCCGCGTTCCTGGCCGAGGTCGACCGGCTGGCCGCCCACTACGTCGGTCGGCCGACGCCGCTCTACCGGGCCCGGCGCTACGAAGCCGAGGCCGGGGTCGGGCCGGTCTACCTGAAGCGCGAGGACCTCAACCACACCGGCGCGCACAAGATCAACAACACGGTGGGCCAGGCGCTCCTCGCCAGGCGCATGGGCAAGCCGCGCATCATCGCCGAGACCGGCGCCGGGCAGCACGGGGTCGCCACGGCCACCGCCTGCGCGCTCTTCGACCTCGAATGCGTCGTCTACATGGGCACGGAGGACGTCGAGCGCCAGTCGCTGAACGTCTACCGCATGGAACTGCTCGGCGCCGAGGTGCGCCCGGTCGACTCGGGCACCCGCACTCTCAAGGACGCCACCAACGAGGCGCTGCGCGACTGGGTCACCAACGTGCGCGACACCCACTACATCATCGGTTCGGTGGTGGGGCCGCACCCCTTCCCGCTCATCGTGCGCGATTTCCAGGCGGTGATCGGGCGCGAGGCGCGCCGCCAGATCCTGGAGGCGGAAGGTGGGCTCCCGGCGACGGTGGTCGCGTGCGTGGGCGGCGGCTCGAATGCGATGGGGATGTTCCACGCCTTCGCCGCTGACGAGGGGGTCGCGCTGATCGGGGTGGAGGCGGCGGGGGAGGGGCTCGGCAGCGGGCGCTCCTCGGCGCCGCTGAGCGAAGGGCGTCCCGGCGTGCTGCACGGGTCGCTCAGCTATCTCCTGCAGGACGCCGACGGGCAGGTGGCGCCGGCGCATTCGGTGGCGGCCGGCCTCGACTACCCCGGCGTGGGTCCGGAGCACTCCTGGCTTAAGGACTCGGGGCGCGCCCGCTACGTGAGCGTCGGGGACGGGGCCGCCGAGCGGGCGTTCCGCGCGCTGCCGGGGCTGGAGGGGATCATCCCCGCGCTGGAGACCGCGCACGCGCTGGCCTGGGTGGTGGAGGCGGGGTGCAGAGGCGAGATCGACGCACCGGTCGCGATCTGCCTGAGCGGGCGGGGGGACAAGGACGTGGTGCACGTCGCCGGGCTGGGCGGCGGCTTCTCCGT
>VXLT01000323.1:11254-12017 GCA_009841475.1 Gemmatimonadota bacterium | reverse complement strand
TTGGGGGGTGATTCAAGGGGTGGGAGGGGGGTATGGCCAGACGTCTGCGACGCGCTCGCTCCGGCCCGCCAAGGGTTACCGGCCGGCAGCGGGGTCTCCTGCATGTCGTATCAAGGCTTGAGCCGCCTGTGGACCCGCCCGTCCGGAGCTCCTCGCCAAATCCTGCTCTTCCGCACTCCCGGAATCCCCGTGCTTCCTCTCTCCTGGGCCCCGGAAGGGGTACTCAACCCATGTCCAAATGTCCGGGATATTGTACAACAGGACTCATATCTCCTACAATTGGGCCCCCTGCCCGCGAAATGCAGGGCAGTTCGCTGGCGGTCCCGGCGACGCGATTTGCTGCAGAGGGTGGGAGGCTGAGTACATGATCGGAGGTCGTCCAGGACTGGCGACAGGACTCCTGATCGTCGCGTTTGGTTGCTCCGACGACTCGACGGAGCCCCAAGAGGCACGGATTCCCACCTCGGTGGTGGTCTCGACATCATCGGTAAGGTTTTCTTCCCTCGGCGAGACGGCTCAACTGACGGCCGCGGTTCACGACCAGGACGGTCAGCCAATGGCGGGTGCGACGGTGGCCTGGGTATCCGCCAATACTTCCGTGGCAACCGTGGACGGGAACGGTCTGGTGGAGTCAGCCGGCCAAGGAGCGACCAACATTGTAGTGACGGCTGGATCCACGGCCAGCGCATCGGTCGGGGTCATGGTGGAACAGGTGCCGCACACCGTCGTGCTTTCGGAGCCTCCGGACTCGCTGGCCGTCGGC
>VXLT01000323.1:0-11244 GCA_009841475.1 Gemmatimonadota bacterium | reverse complement strand
ACAGGTGCCGCACACCGTCGTGCTTTCGGAGCCTCCGGACTCGCTGGCCGTCGGCGACTCCATCCAGCTGACGGCCCAGGCGTTCGACGCCCTTGGCAGCGCCATCGCGGACGTCACCTTCGAGTGGTCATCGAGCGACACGGCGATTGTGACCGTGGACCAGCGTGGGTGGGTGCGCGCCATGGCCGGCGGGTCCGCGGAAATCACAGCGTCGGCGGGGACCACGGCCAGTGCGGTGGTCGAGATCACGGCGGTACAGGTGCCGCACACCGTCGTGCTTTCGGAGCCTCCGGACTCGCTGGCCGTCGGCGACTCCATCCAGCTGACGGCCCAGGCGTTCGACGCCCTTGGCAGCGCCATCGCGGACGTCACCTTCGAGTGGTCATCGAGCGACACAACGATCGCGGCTGTTACCCAGGACGGGTGGGTGGACGGCAGGTCTGCGGGTTCGGTCGAGATTACCGTGGGGGTGGGGGACCTCAGCGCTTTCAGGTCCCTGGTCATCTATCGGGACCAGGACAACCCCGATGAACGAGCAGCCCTTGAAGCATTCTATTACGCCACCAACGGACCCGAATGGAAGAACAACACGAACTGGCTCAGTGACAAACCGGTGGGGCAATGGTACGGAGTCGAGACCGACGACAGCGGGAATGTTGTCGGGCTGGATTTCAACAAAAACGGCCTCAGGGGCCGACTTCCTGTCGAACTCGCCGACCTCTCGAACTTGAAGAAGTTGTTCCTGTGGGGCGAGTGGGGTGGAGAACCAAACCTGACCGGACCGATCCCCCCGGAATTGGGCGCGCTCTCCAACCTCACCGTACTGGTTCTGGGAAACAACGAACTCACCGGCGAGATTCCGGCTGAACTGGCCGATCTCACGAACCTTACGCGGCTGTCGCTGGTCCAGAACAGACTAACCGGCCCCATCCCGCCCGAACTCGGCCGTCTCACCCAATTGGAGGACCTGGGGCTGGGTGGTAACCTCCTGACTGGGAAGATTCCTCCGGAATTCGGTAGCCTCGCGCGGTTGACGAGGCTCTACATGGCGGACGCCGGACTGACGGGTGACATCCCCCGGGAACTTGGGAACCTCGTCGAATTGAGGAAGCTCTACCTCGATCACAACGACCTTACCGGGGTGATTCCACCTGAGTTGGGGAGACTCGCAAAGCTGGAAATCCTTTCGCTGTCCTCTTCAGGTCTCACGGGACCGATTCCCCCGGTGCTGGGCGAGATTCTGCCGCTGAGATGGATATGGATGGAGGAGAACGATCTGACAGGTTCGATCCCCCCGGAACTGGGCAGCCTTCACAATCTGGAAATACTGTATCTCGACCGTAACAGCCTCAGTGGCCCGATACCGCCCGAACTGGGGGATCTGTCCAAGCTAGAGATTCTATCACTCGGCCATAATCCATTGATTGGCGCGATACCGCCCGAACTCGGCAAGTTGACGTTGCTGACGGAGCTGGGACTCGACGACACACGACTGGACGGTCCGATTCCGCCGGAACTCGGAAACCTCTCCGGTCTGCGGACCCTGGCGATCCAGTCGCATTCCCTGGCGGGACCGATACCGCCGGAATTGGGAAGGCTCCGCAACCTGACGACCCTGGTCCTGACCGGCTACGGCATTTCGGGTGTGATCCCGACGGAATTCTGGAACCTCAGCAACTTGGAATGGCTCACCCTCTCGTATACGGGCCTCACGGGTTCGATTCCACCGCAGATTGGCAATCTTGCCAACCTGCGAGTTCTGCAACTCGTACAGGCACCGGGTGACTTCGGAACAAGGGGGGCGGGTTTTACGGGATCGATTCCGTCTGAACTGGGCAGGCTATCCGATTTGTCAACGCTGAGGATCGGCCATCACGCGTTCACGGGCCCGCTACCGCCGGAGCTCGGCAACCTTTCCAACCTTCGGCACCTGATCATAGCGCAGGCCCAGGGAGGGCAATCGCGTGACGGCATCGGACTGACTGGAGCGATTTCCGAAGAGTTGGGGAAGCTCGACAGCCTGGAGAAGCTATGGCTGGACAGCAACCATCTGTCTGGCCCGGTTCCCGCCGGACTGGGAAGCCTGGCCAAGCTGAGAGACCTGCGTCTCGGCAACAATGATCTCCAAGGCCGTGTTCCTGATGCCTTCCTCGAACTCGATCTCGAGCAGTTTCAGTGGCAAAACAATCCGCTCTGCTTGTACAAGTACGGTAATCACCTGACACCCGGCCTCGCCGAGGTCAGTTCTACGCTGCGGTCTTGACCTCCTTTCCGGTTGCGGGCTTCCGGGCGCGCCGCTTCCGCGGGATCCCGGCCTTGAAGACCTCGTAGGGCGTCCTGCCCTCCATCCCGCGGCCACGGTGGGGCCTGCGGGTGTTGTAGGTCTCAAGATAGCCGTCGAGATCCTTCTGCATCTCGTCGAGCGCCTCGTACCAGGTCGTCCGGCCCTTGATCCGGAGATGCTCTTCGAGGAGCGTGCGGTGGAACCGTTCGATGAAGCCGTTCGACTGGGGCCTGCCGACCTTCGTGGTGCGGTGTTCGATCTCCTCGAGCTGCAGGAAGAGCTCGTAGGGGTGCTTGTCCGGCCGGCCGCAGTACTCGCGGCCGTTGTCGCTCAGGATCGTCCGGACCTTCACGCGATGCTTCTCGAAGAACGGAAGCGCGTGGTTGTTCAGGACCTGAACGGCGGTGACCGGCATCTTCGAGGTGTAGAGCCGGGCCCAGACGAAGCGGCTGAAGCAGTCCAGCACGGTCTGGATGTAGACCTTGCCCACCCCCTTCAGCGTGCCCGCGAAGAAGGTGTCCACGGCCACCAGTTCGCCCGTGGCGTTCACCTCGATGTGCCGCTCGCGGTACTCGGGATCGAAGCGCTCCAGCGCCTGGATCTGCTCGTCGCTCAGCTTGATCTTCCGCTTCCGGACCGTCTCCTCCAGCCTCAGGAGCCGGTGGTGGCGGGTCTGGAGGTCGTTGCGCATCCAGACGCCCCGCACACCGCCGGAGCTGACCTGGATCCCTCTCAGCATCAGCTCGTCCGCGACGCGCTGGGCCCCGTGCGTGGGGTGCTTCAGCGCGTGGGCCAGGATCGCCTCTTCAACCGGCGCCGCAACGCGGTTCGGATGCGGTCCCTTGGCTCCCGGCAACCGGTCGAGCAGGCCGTCGGCGCCGTGCAACTGGAAGTTCCGCCGGATCTCGTAGAACTGCTGCCGGCTGTAGCCCACGATCCGGCACGCCTTCGAGACGTTGCCGAGTTCCTGGGCGAGCTGTAGCAAGGACAGCTTCCGGCGCGCTATCTTCTCTGCTTGGACGGTGGTCATTCTCGTTCTCCTCTCCGTGGTTAGTGAGTCGTTTGAAGCACTTCTCATCTAACCTCGGCGAGGCCGGTCTGGCCACCGTCCTTTCTTCTGGCCTACTGTCAGGTGATTACCGAACGGCTCACGGGATGGTCCTCCCTTCCAGGATGTGGACTGTTGCCGGGCCGGTGCGGACGCGGAAGCCGTGTGAGGTGCCGCCGCGGTGCCGGGGAGGCCCGGTCGAATGTTGCGTCCACAAGGTGTGGCCGATCCGGGGGCGCATACATGGCTGGATGGGCTTTGAATTCCTAAGGTGTTGACACTGCGTTAGTTACATCACCTATGATGATTGCCGTTCCCCTATCTGTTCGTGTTTCCTGAACCGGATGCTGATCGACAATCTCGGACACCCTCGGATGTAACCGTTCCGTCAAGCCGTGGCAGAACGGGCGTCCCCGCTGCGACTGAACTCACAGATACGGCGCGATCCCGTTGCGCATCTGCCGCTCCACCTCTTCGTCGCCTAGGCGGGCGGAGTAGTGCATGATGCCGTGGATCGGCCCCGGAACTCTCAGCCCTACGTTCCTCTGAAGCCATTTCACGATCTCGTGCGCTTTGCCGCCGACACAGAACACGACATCCGGCCTCACCGCGTTGACCTCCATCTGGAGGATTCCGCTCCACTGACGCGCCGTTCGCCGCTTCTCGTGCATGGGAACTTTGGCCTTCCAGTCGCGCACGATAGTCGCCTGCTTGATGACGTTTGTGATGTAGCAGTGCCAGCCGCCGGGCTCCCAGATCTCACCGTCCTTCAACCCGAGGCCGCACAGCACCGTGCGGAAGCGCTTGTCCCGGCGGTTGGAGGGATTCCCCGTCCACTGGGTATCAAAGTCGGGCGGTCCGCCCCAGGGGCTTTCTGTGACCGCCCGGAGCCCCGACAGCGACGGATTCTCGCAGACGAACATCACGTCGGCGCTGGGGTCGCCGAGGGCTCCGTAAAGCCAAGGGTACTTTTCGATCTGCTCTTCCCAACATGGAGGCCGAAGGGTTCGGAGTCTGTCGTGAATAGCCCCGCGCAGTTCGACGAAGTGTCGGTGCGGCATCCTGCTCAGCGTCGCCGATCCCGTTGGGGACCCTCGCTCTGGGGATTCTTATCCCCGCGCCTTTGTGACCGCCACTTGTCTACTGCGTATTCGTAGGCGTTGCGGCGACCTTGGGCGCGAGCCTTCTCTAGCGGGCCTGCGGAATCAGGGGGTTGTGTCCAGCGCTCTAGCAGGTCGCTGGCCGCTTGATACACGACACCGCGGGCGTCATTGTCGTACCGCTTGTCGAGTTCCTCAACCGCTTTGATTAGGAGGAATTGCATTCCTTGGCGCTGCCCCGTGCAGGTCTCGCAGCATTCTGACAGTCTTACCGTGTGGCTCATGGATGCACTTCCAGTGCCGATATACGACCCTTCAAGTCCTCGTTCTCCGCGTCCATTTCGCGCTTGCGGCGCTTCAGCTTCTCGTAGCGCGCCTCGCACAACGCGAGCCGCCGATCCGAGTCCTCCAGGGATCCCCTGAGAACATCGTTCTGCTCTTCGAGGGCTGCGATTCTCTGCCGAAGTGTGCCGTTGCTCATGGGGTTCTTCTCCTCGTGGGACGCGCGAATCTAACTCATTGTAATGCAAATGGGCGTCGAATCCGACTGCGGCTCCTACCATCTTCTCGCGCTCGCCAAAGCGATGCCCGCACCGTCCGCCTGGTGTCCTCGGTGGCCACTTCGAGCGCGTGCCGCCGGGGCTGGCTCCGGGCAACTCTACTTGCCGGGAGCCAGCCGACGCCACGTTGAACGTCGCGGGCTGGCAAGGGGGCGCTCCGCCCCCTTTGACCCCCGGGGCACCGATCCGCCGCCCGACCAGCGATTGCACAACGGCATGACGCCCCCGCCCGCTTCGTTCGACGGCAACCCGGTGGCGAAATCAGTGAGTGGTGACGTGGAGTGGGCGCACGCTTACGTTGGGCGGTGACCTGCCTTCGGGACTGCTCCCTGCGCTGTGGAAGTTCACCATGGGACGAACAATGATCGCCTTGGCCGCAATTGCGGGCTTGGCCGTGCCGCTCGGCGGCCAGGAGGTGATCCAGCTTCCGGTCGAAGACAGCTACTTGGAAGCCGACTTCGAGGGAATGTTCCGGGTCGGGGCGACCATGGGGGAGCCTTGGGAGCAGTTCACGTCCGTCGTCAGGCTCGCGTTCGACGAGGGCGGCAACCTCTACGTCTTCGACGGAATCCTGATGGCGGGCTTGCCGGCCCAGCTTGCAATCCCGACGAGCCTGCGTGTCCTCGTCTTCGACGCGGCAGGGGGATTCCGCCGCGAGTTCGGCCGGATGGGTGAAGGGCCGGGCGAGTTCAACTGGCCCAATAGCTACGTCGTCATGCGAGACGGTACGACGGTCGTGGGTAACGTCCGGAACAGGGGCTACCAGATCTTCGATCCGGCGGGCAGCTACGTCCGTAGCGTGCGCATGCCCGAGGACATGCAGATGAACACGAACACCCAAGGTGATCCTCGCGGCGGGTACCTGCTGACCGAAGCTTCCGCGACAAGCATGCGCGGGTGGACCTCGCGACCCATTCTGAGAATGTCCCTCGCGGGCGATGTCGCGCTGGTGGACACCGTAGCCGAGGGCTGGTTGCCGGAATCTCCAGATCTCGACGCAGCCAGAACCATGGGATTCGGTTCAATCTCCACGCCCGCCATCTTTGAACCCGAGCTTCTCTACGGGGTGCTGCCGGATGGCACCATCGTGTTCAGCGACTCGTCGACTTACAGACTCAAGCTCGCGTCACCCGAAGGCGGTGCGCGCGTAGAGCGTGTCATCACCCGACCCATCCGCCCTGAGCCGGTGACCCCGGCGATACAGAGAGCTTGGCACGAGCAGCAGGCCGAGGATCTGGATCGAGCTGAGCGGGCGGGATGGACGACCTTGGGACGCGTCGATGTCCCCTTCTACCCGGAGCTTTCGGTCATCCAAGCATTGGCCGCGACCTGGGACGGCGAGATCTGGGTGCAGCGGCGAGCGGAGGAACCCGGAGGCGGTGGTGGCCCCATCGATGTTCTGACCCCCGACGGCCGCTACATGGGAACCTATCCGGTGGGGGCGATCGCGCTACCCGACGCCTTCGGTCCGGACGGTTTGGCCGCGTTCATCGAGAAGGACGAAATGGATGTGGAGACGGTGGTGGTGATGCGAATGCGCCGGTCGGCGCGGCAAGGGAACCATCCGGAGCCGCCGACGGATTGACGTGGCCCGCGGGACGATCCTAGCGATGCGCTGACCCGCCCTTCGGGTCGGTCACCAAGCGCCGTGCAAACGCCGCCGAAGCGCGTATTCGGGGGGGATCGAAGGGGGGGCGTAGCCACCCCTCGTCAGCCTCCGTGTTATACACGGGGTATGCTGGCTTACGACCACTAACGGTCGTCAGCCAGCCCCGTGGGACACCCGCGAAACACGTCCCACCGGGCATCGCCCGGAGCAGTCTCGACCAGGCCGTCGCGGGCAGGCTTCCCGGCCTCTCGGTCGCCACCCCTTACGGACGGCGATGGCGACGGATGGCCCGTCACTCTTTCGGTGACGGCGGGCGCTCCCTGCCGCACACTGGCTTTCGGCCCCGGCTCCATCCCACCCTGCTCAGCCCGTCGGCCAAGCAACCTCGAGGCGGTCAGCCGCCCATAACGGGAGTCGTCGCCCAGGACGCCCTAGCCGGAGTCCGAAACAGGCAACTACGCCTCCGAAACGATCAAGCTCACACCAAAACTCCTAGATCGCGCGGCCGGCCGACGAAGTCATGAAGCCGCCGCCGCATGTCGTCGTCTGGATTGATGATGAAGAACGTCCGGTTGCTCACGCGGGGCCAGTAGTAGGCGAGTGTACCGGAAGGGAGGTGGTGCTTCCAACACAGAATCTCGTTGACGTGGCCACCCTTGAACCTTGTGTTGTGGTGGTAGATCACGGCGGCTCGCCCTTCGGCTAGTGCAATTGCTTCATCGAGGGGGATCCGCTTGGCGCTCTCCTTTCGCCTAGGGTTGAAACGCGCGGTCGGGAAGAGTCCATTGTCGGGGTCGGCGAAGACGAGATCGCATTTGGCGAGTTTTCTCTTCGTCCGGTCGAACCAATCGTGCCGCCAGTCCTCGCGGTCGGGTACCGGGACTTTGGCGATATCGAGGCGTTCGTCGGCAAAAACAGCTTCGCCAAGAACGCCCGACTCCTGGATGTTCGCGACGGACCGCCGGTCGGGGACCAGTTGTCCCAGCACGTCGAACAGGTCGTCGTCGAACTGTCGCCACTTGTCCGGATCACGAAGATAGGCAGTGTGGCTCCCGTCACCGGCGGGTCCACCGTCGGGGTGCAGGTACCAAGCGACACCGAGCTCCCTGTCACCTCGGATCTTCCTCAGAAGACGATACTTGACGAAGTCCCCGATATCCCCGACATAACGGTCCTGCATACGGTCGCTCTCCTGTCCGATTGGCCCAGCGGCTGGAAATCACCGAATCCGAGCGGAGGGATTCTGAGCGAACTCAACGCGGTAGTTCATCTGCGGCGCGCTCATCTCGGCGGCTGGCTCTGCCCCGCAATATAGCACCCGTCACTGGCCATCGGATTCCTCTCTTCCGGAGGCCGATCTCCACCCTACCCTTACCCCTCGGACACCCGAGATCGTGCGTTAGGGGCCATCCTGTGCCCCGTACAATACCCGAAATACTTCGAGAAAGCCCCGAAACGGCCTCCGAGCCTCGTTCGAGGCTCATTGCTGCGCTTCAGCCCGTGAGATACTTGGCCCAGTCCTCCATGAGCCGACGCCTCCGCTCGAACAGATCGGTCCGCATGTACGCCGCCTCGACCTTGTTCTGAACGACATGGGCCAGCGCCGCCTCCACGACCTCCCTCGGGTGATCCGTCTTCTCGGCAGCCCAGTCACGGAACGACGACCGGAACCCATGAGGCACCGCCGAGATCCCGCAGTTCAGGAGCAACCGCCCCGGCCGCTTGCGGGTCAACGGCTTCCCGCGCTCGTTGACGAACACGATCGGACTCGCCCCATCGCCCAGTTGCCGCGCCCCGTCAAGCACCTCCAGCGCCCGCCCGGATAGCGGCACCCGGTGCTCCTTCGCGGTCTTCGTCCGGCTTGCCGGAATCGTCCACACGCCCGCACCTTGGTCGATCTCGCTCCACACCGCCCCGCGGACCTCGCCGCCCCGTGCCGCCGTCAGGACCAGGAACTCGAACGCCAGCGTGTCCACTTTCCCCGGCTTCGCCGCCCGCACTTTCGCGATGGCCGCCGATACCTCGCCGTGAGGCAGGGCCTTCCGGTGGGTGACGACATCGTGCTGGGGGCCGAGCACCGGCAGGAGCCGGTCGCAGGGGTTGTCCTTCCGCCAGTCCATGGCGACGGCCCACTCCAGCACCGCCCGGATGCGAAGCCGGACGGAGCGGGCGACCTTCGGCCTCGCGTGCCAGATCGGAGAGAGCGTTTCCAGCACGTCGGCGCTGGTGATCTCGGAGACCGGCAGCTTCCCAAGGCGTCCGAAGGCATACATCTCCAGCGAGCGAGTCCACAACCTCGGGGTCTTCGCGCTGCGCCACCCGCCGCGCTTCTGCTCGATGACGCGCACGGCGGCCTCGGCGAAGGTGGGGACGCCAAGGGACCGGCGCTTCTCGGCCACCGGATCGCCGCCCGCGCGGGCCAGCTTCCGGTTGGCCAGCGCCTGCTCGCGCGCCTCGGCCAGCGAGACGAGGACGACGCTGCCCAGGCCGATCTCACGCTTGCGGCCCCGCACGACGAGCCGTTGGATCCAGCTTCGGGTCCCGGTCTTCTTGACGTAGAGGTACAGCCCGTTCCCGTCGCAGTGCCGACCGGGCGGGGCGGAGCGCACGAAGGCGGCGGACAGCCGGTTGTGGGGATGGCGGCCCTTGGGCTTGCCTCGGCGGCGCTGGGTGCGGGTCTTGGTGACATTATTCATTCCCTAATCGTAGCCGGGATGGCAGTGGATCGCAAGGGAAGTAACCGGTGGATGAAAGCAGACGATACCCTGTGTAACATGTTGAAATACAGGTTGTTACGGAACTATATGGACGCCTATGGATGATACTGGACTTTCGGTGTCCGCATCCATGGCTGGATGGGACTGATTTCGCAGTCACCGGCGTCAAAACCGGTTTCCGGGCCAGACGGATGTCTCGATGGGACAGGGATCACCCCTTGCAGTCGTACCAGGTCCTCCCTGAACCAACGTCCACGCGTAATGGCACCTTGAGTTCCATCGCCGACTCCATCACCTCCACCACGGCCGCGCCGACATCGTCCACCCGCTCCGCGGCCACCTCGAAGACGAGCTCGTCGTGCACCTGAAGGACCATGCGGGCCTCGGGATCGCTCCCCAGCACGTCCCGGATGCGGATCATCGCCACCTTGATGAGGTCGGCCGCGGTCCCCTGAATCGGCGTGTTCTGCGCCACCCGCTCGCCGAACTGGCGCACGTTCCACGCCCTGGCGCGCAGTTCGGGGATCCGGCGGCGGCGCCCCATCAGGGTGGCCACGTACCCGAGCTCCTTCGCCTGCGCGACCTGCTCGTCCAGAAAGCGGCGCACCCCCGCGAAACGCTCGAAATACTGTGCGATGAACCGCTTCGCGTCTTCCATCGGAATCCCCAGCTGCCGGGCCAGGCCGAACGGCCCCTGACCGTAGAGCGTGGCGAAGTTCACCGTCTTGGCCTGGTCGCGCATCCGTCCGGTGACCTCGCCACCGGGGACATCGAAGATCACCGCTGCGGTCTCCCGGTGGACATCTTTTCCTTCCCGGAATGCTCTCACGAACACTTCGTCGCCGGAGAAGTGCGCAAGGATGCGCAGCTCGATCTGCGAGTAGTCGGCGGTGAGAAGGAGAGCGCCGTCGGGGGCGATGAACCCCTTGCGGATCTCGCGGCCGACCGGGGTGCGGATGGGAATGTTCTGCAGATTGGGGTCGGAGGATGACAGACGGCCGGTGGCTGCGACCGCCTGGTTGAAGGTCGTGTGGATCCGGCGCGTCTCCGGGTTGACCAGCGCCGGAAGCGCGTCGACGTAGGTGTTGCGCAGCTTCTCCAGCTGCCGGTAGTCCATCATCAGGCGCGGCAGTTCGTGGCCCTGGACCGACAGCTCTTCGAGCACGGAGGAATCCGTGGACGGGCCGGTCTTGGTGCGTTTGATGACGGGCAGGCCAAGGCGCTCAAAGAGGACATCACGCAGCTGCGGCGTCGAGTTGATGTTGAACTCGGTGCCGGCGACCCGGTGGATGTCCTCGCGGATGAGGCGCAGCTCGTCGGCCAGCCGCGCGCTCATCGCCGCGAAAAAGCCGGGGTCGATCCCCACGCCGTTCATCTCCATGTCGGCCAGCACGGGGATCAGGGGCGTCTCCAGCTCATCGAACAGCTCGTCGAGTCCCTCCGAGGCCAGCTGGCCCGAGAAGCGCTCCCAGAGCCGTAGCGGCAGTTCGGCCTGCTCGCAGGCGAATGACAGGGCCTCGGCAGCGGCGATCTCGCCGAACGCACGACGTTTCTTGCCGGTTCCCAGCACCTTGGCGGGGCCGGTGACCTCACGGCCCAGGAGGTCGGTGGCGAGGGCGCCGAGGTCGCGCTGGCGCCGCCCGGGATCCAGCACGTAGGACGCCACCATGACGTCCCTGAGAGGCCCGGCAAGCTCCAGTCCCGCGCGGCGGCACGCGATCAGCGACCGCTTCAGGTCGTGCCCCACCTTGGTGATCGCGGGGTCCGCCAGCACGGCACGAAGCGGCGCCATCGCTTCGCTGTCCAGCGCGGGGAGATTGTCCCCACCGCCCCCCCAGTCTCGGATACACATCTCCGCGCCACCGAGACAACGGGCAAGGGGGGTTGGGGGGGTGGAGTGTGGTAAAAGAGGTGGGGGTGGGGGGG
>VXLT01000322.1 GCA_009841475.1 Gemmatimonadota bacterium | reverse complement strand
CCCCCGCCGCCGCTCCAGCTCCGCCCTGACCTCGCCCGCACTCTCCTCCGTGATCGGGTACCGGTACACCGCGTAGATTGCTATCGCCGACGCGATCAGCGGCACGAAGGCGTCGTAGAAGCGCAGCCAGAAGATCGTCCCCTCGGGCTGGTTCGCGCCCAGCGAGGCGTCGAGTCCCGTCGAGTAGAGCAGGAAGCCGCCGAGCACGATCGCGCCGCTCTGGCCGAGCTTCACCATCCACCAGAAGACCGACCCGAACATGCCTTCGCGCCGCTCGCCGGTGGTGATCTCGTCCAGGTCCACCACGTCGGCGATCATCGACCCCATGAGGGTGAACAGCCCGCCGAGGCCGAAGGCAAGAAACGGGGCGGGCAGCAGCGCCAGCAGGGGCTGGTCGGGCGTGTAGCAGAACCACTTGAGCGCATAGCCGAGCATCGAGATGCCCGTCGACACGAAGAACGCGTTCTTCTTGCCGATCCGGGTCCCGAGCCAGGTGACGAGCGCGATCACCAGGAAACCGGTGACGGTGCCGAGCGTCCCCACCACGCCGGCGAGGGCCGCTCCCTCCGGGACGTTGCCGCCGGTGATGTAGAAGGCGAACACCCAGAACTGGAACTGCGAGATCATGATGAAGCTGTTGAACATCAGGAAGGTCGCGATGCAGAGCATCAGGAATGGGCCGGTCCTGAGCGTTTGCCACAGTCCCCGCCCGAACTCCAGCGCGCTTTCCTTGAAGCCGGGGCCGCGGGTGCGCGCGTCTCCGCCACCCGCCCCGCCGATCACGCGCTCCCGCAGAAAGATCGCGGGCAGCACGCCCAGCGCGATCGTCGCTACGCAGATCACGAGCGCGACGAAACGGGCGCCGTCCATCTGGTTCCGGAACCACACCGGGTTGGTCGCGATCACCAGGAACCAGGGCCCGATCACGAACACGGTGTTGGACACGAAGTTCTGCACGCCCATCAGGCGAGTGCGCTCGTTGTAGTCGGGTGTGAGTTCGTACCCGAGCGCCACCCACGGCGTCGCGAAGATCGTGTAGGCGAGGAAGAACACCAGCGACCCGATGAGGAAGTACCAGAAGTAGGCTCGCTGGCTCCAGCCCTCTCCGGTCTCGTCCGGCGTCCAGATGTCGATGTGGAGGTGAGTCATCGCGCTGGCGTCGATCGGCGTGTTGCCGAAGTCGATCACCGCGACGCGCAGGTTGGTGTAGTGCTTGACTTCGTCCCCGCCGGCCCGGGCGTCGGCTGCGTCAGCTTTTTCCGGGTCGGCGGACCACGACCCGACCGGCACGTCGTCGTAGGCGTCGCTGAAGAGGGAGATCACGTCGTCGGGCGGTGTCACGGGCGCGGGCGCGGTGGTGACGGGGATGGTGGCGCCCTCGGCATCCTGGCCGGCAGGGGCCGCCGGCGGGTCGCCCGAGCGGTAGAGATAGACGTTGTCGACGTACAACTCGGTCAGGTCGCCCGAGATCACGATCTGTGCCAGGTTTTCGCGCGTGGCGAGCCCGTCGAAGTCGCTCAACGGCACGTCCACTCCCACCCAGGTGCCGGTGACCAGCGTGGGAGGCAGGATCGCGACCTCATCCTCGACATCGTCGATTGCCTCAACCGTGAAGATCCTCCGCAGCGCATCGCCTGCGGCCCGCAGCCAGCCCTCGGGTTCGCCCGCCGCTTCGCCGCTGTAGACCCCGTCGGCCCCGTAGTCGACCAGCTTGAGCCGCAGTTGCGTCGGCGCCGGCATCTGCCATAACAGCAGGAAGACGACCCCCGCCGATATCGCGCCCGCGAAGAGGAACGGGCGCCGCCGTCCCCAACGGGACCGCGTCTTGTCCGACACGAAGCCGACCAGCGGGTCGGTGAGCGCGTCAAAGAGGCGCGGCAGGCCGCCGAGCAGCCCGACGGCCCGGAAGTCCACGCCCAGCGCCAGGGTCAGCACCGCCATCATGTTGCCGATGCCCTGGCCCAGCAGGTTGTTCGTGAATCCGCCGATCCCGTAGATGACCTTGTGCCGGAAGGATACCCGGTCTTCGGGGGCGGTCCGCCTGCTGAACAGGGTCAACCGGCGCTCACTGGGTCATGCCGGAATCACACCTGGAAACAACCGGGGATTCGCAAGGGCCGCGACCAGAACGTGCGTGGCGGCCCCAAGCGCCACGGCCCGCTCGCCCAGATCGCTGGTCCGGATGTCCGAGGCCGCCGCCGAGGCCACCAGCGTGCGCGTGGCGACGGCTTCGCGGAGCGGCCTGATGAGCCGGTCGCCCGCCCTCGCCAAGCTCCCGCCGAGGACCACGGATCCGGGGTTCAGGAGGTTCAGTACACCGGCGACGACGATTCCCAGGCGGACTGCGGCCTCATTGACCACCTGTAGCGCGAGGGGGTCGTCGGCGAGGGCGGCGTCCTCGATGGCTCGGATGCCGGGTTCGGTTCCGGCGAGGATGCTGTCCGGGTAGCTGTTCAGAAGGCTCCTGGCGCGGTCGACGAGCTGCCGCGTGCCCACGAAGGTGGCGAGGCAGCCGCGGTTCCCGCAGACACACTCGGGACCATTCGGATCGATCGCCACATGACCGATTTCGCCGGCGACCCCTGTGGCGCCACGGTGGATCTCGCCGTTGATCATGATCCCCGCCCCCACCCCGGTGGCAACCTTCAGGTACACGAAGTCGTCGATCCCTACCGCTTCCCCCCACCACCGCTCCGCCACTGCCCCCAGATTGGCGTCGTTGTCCACGAAGACCGGGACTCGGAACACGCTGTTGAGCCGGTCCAGCACACCGTGCCCGCGCCAGGCGGGGAGAACCCGCTCCAGCACCCGGTCCGGCGACCCCGGATCGACCGGGCTGGGGACCGCCACCCCGATCCCCATGAGCCGCGAACGGTCCCCGTTCCACTCGGCCAGACACGCCTCCCCCAGCCCCGTGATCAGCGCTTCGGCGCCCTTGGGGTCGCTGCGCACGGGGTGCGACCGCTCGCGCCATGCCAGCGTATTCCCCCGCAGGTCCGTCAGGATCACCGAAATGTGGGTCGCCCCCACATCCACCCCCAGGATCACCCCCGCCTCGTCCTCGAACCCCACCAGAATGGGACGCCGCCCTCCGCGGCTCTCGCCTGCACCCACCTCGGCCACCAGACCCGTGCCGAGGAGCCGCCCCACCACCTCCGAGATGGTGGAACGGGACCGCCCCGTGCTCCGTGCGATCTCGGCGCGCGAGACTGCCCGCCGCCTCCAGACGAGGTTGAGGACCCTCCTGGCGAGTTCGTCGTCGGGGACCGTGGCGGGACGGGGCCGGCCATCCCCGGCGGAGCGCGGCCGGCTATCGGATGCCATGCCGCCCTCCGCCGCGGAGCCGCCGCAAAGCCGGAAGAATGCCCGGCATCACTTGCGCAGGTACACGTTGTCAACGAACACGGTGTTGGGATCGCCCGAGATGATCAGCTGCGCGAGGTGCCCCCGCGCCGTAAGTCCTGTGAACTCCGCCAGCGGTATATCGTAGCTGACCCACTGGCCCGTCGCGAGCGCCGGGTCCGAGCTGGCGGTCAGCGTGATCTCGTGTTCGGTGTCGTCGCCGCCCCCGTCCCAGACACCGTTGGCGCCGAAGTCCACGAGCTTGACCTTGAATGCGGCGTTCACCGTCTCGTCCGGCGTCCAGATGTCGAAGCGGAAGTGGGTCATCGCGGTGGCGTCGACGGTGCTGGAGGTGAACTCGATGCCCGCGAAGGTCAGGTTGGTGTACTTCTTGGTGGCGTTTCCGGCGATCTGCACGTCCTCGACATCGGCCTGGTCCCAATCCGCGGACCAGGTGTCGACCGTAACGTCGGTGTAGGCGTCGCTGAAGAACGAGATTACGCTATCGGCGTGGTGTGCCGGGGTGGGCGCCGCATCGGAAGGCTCGCCCGGCGGCGGCGCGGTATCACCCTTCCGGAAATACACGTTGTCCACGTAGACCGTGTTCGGGTCGCCGGAGATGATCAGTTGCGCCATGTGTTCCGTCGCGGCGAGGCCCGTCATGTCCGCCAGCGCCAGGTCCAGTTGCACCCACTGCTGCGACGCCAGTCCGTCGGCGGCCGTGATCGTGACCTCGTGCTCGCTGTCGTCGCCTCCCCCGTCCCAGACCCCGTTGGCGCCGAAGTCGACCAGCTTGACCTTGAACGCCGCGTTTACCGTTTCGTCCGGTGTCCAGATGTCCATGCGGAAGTGCGTCATCTCGGCCGCATTGATGGTCGCCGACGTGAATTCGATCCCGGCGAACACGAAGCCGGTGTACTTCTTGGTGGCGTTGCCCGAGACCTCCACGTCCTCCACGGTCGCCACATCCCAATCCGCCGACCAGGTGTCCACCGTCACGTCGTCATACGCGTCGCTGTAGAGCGAAATCACGTCCGCCGCCGCGTCGCCGGGCACCGGGGCCGCCTCGGTGGGCTCCGGCTGCGGGGGCGGCCCCTCGCCCCGCCGCAGGTAGACGTTGTCCACGTAGACCGTGTTCGGGTCGCCCGAGATGATCAGCTGCGCGAGGTGTTCTCTCGCCGCGAGCCCCGGGAAGTCCGTGAGCGGCAGGTCGAACTGCACCCACTCTTCCGTGGCCAACCCGTCGTCGGCCGTGAGCACGACCTCGTGCTCGCTGTCGTCGCCGCCCCCGAACGCGCCGTCCGCGCCGAAGTCCACGAGCTTCACCCTGAACGCGGCGCCGGCCGTCTCGTCCGGCGTCCACAGGTCCATGCGGAAGTGGGTCGCGCTCATGGCGTCCACGGTCTGCGAGGTGAATTCGATCCCCGCAAAGCTCAGGTTCGTGTATTTCTTCGCCGCGTTCCCCGCGATATCCACATCCTCGACATCGGCCTGGTCCCAATCCGCGGACCAGGTGTCGACCGTCACGTCTTCGTAGGCGTCGCTGAAGAGCGAGATCACGTCGTCGGCAGCGTGGGTGGGCGCCGGCGGTCCCGCAGTGGGCGCGGCCTGCAGCATGACTGTCACGGCGGCGCTCGCGCTCGCGCCGCCCGATGTCGCGGTGACCATGGTCGCACCGTCCGCGACGGCGGTGACGAGCCCGTTCGCGTCCACCGTCGCAACCGCCTCGTCCGCCGAGGCCCAGGTCACCGCCGCGCCATCGATCACGTGCCCGTTCGCGTCGGTCACCTGGGCCGTGAACTGCGCCGTCTCGCCGGCCGCCGTGAGGTGCACCGAGTCGGGCGCGACCGTGGCGCCCGCGGCCTCCTGCATGACCGTAGCGGTTCCACTGCCGCTGAGGCTGCCGGACGTCGCGGTGATCGTGGCCGTGCCGTTGGCGACCGCGGTGACGAGCCCGTTCGCGTCCACCGTTGCGACCGCCTCGTCCTCCGAGGCCCAGCTCAGCGCCGCGCCGGCGACCGCGTGCCCGTTCGCATCCTGGACCGTGGCCGAGAACTGGGCCGTCTCGCCGACCGCGGCGAGCGTCACCGACCCGGGCGTGACCGCCACCGCCGCGGGGGCTTGCGCCACGGTCACGCTGGCCGTGCCGCTCGCCGTGCCCGAGGTCGCAGTGATCGTGGCCATGCCGTTGGCGCCGGCGGTGACGAGCCCGTCCGCGTCCACCGACGCGACCGCCTCGTCTCCCGAGGCCCAGCGCACCGGCGCGCCGGTCATCACATCACCGTTCTGGTCGCGGACCGTGGCGCCGAGCTGGACCGTCTCGCCCAGCGACGATAGCGAAGCCGTCGCGGGGGCAACCGTGACCGTGGTGGCTACGGGCGGCTCGACGGGGTCGTCACCGCAGGCCAGCACCCCGCCAACGAGGAGCGCGGCCAAAGCGCCGGCCCGGACTCGTGGGAGTGAGAGTTGGCCGGTGCGGAATCCCGACGGGCGCCGGACTGGAACTGAGCGGTGGCAGAGCGAAGTCATTGTTGTCTCCGATTGGTTTGCTGTTGTTGAATCGGGCGGTTGGACCCTTGCACGGCCCTGGCTGCGGGCTCATGCCCGTCAGACTTTGTTCGGGCGCCGAACAAAGTGCGGAGGATAGCCGGACGGTGTCAAGAAGCGGAGCCGCGGCCTCAAGGTTCGCCGGCCAGACTCCTCGCCCACTCCGGCACCACCGACGGGTCGATGTCGAACACCGTCAACCCAACCGTAAACACAATCGTCGCAATCACCAGCACCCCGATCAGGTTCAGCAGGATTCCCGTACGCGCCATCTCGCCCACGGTGATCCGGTCGCTCCCGAAGACGATCGCGTTGGGCGGCGTCGCGACGGGCATCATGAAGGCGCAGGAGGCGGACAGCGTCGCGGGGATCATCAACACAAGGGGATGGGTGCCGGTGACGACCGCAACCGACGCGAGGATCGGGAGGATCATCTCGGTGGTGGCGGTGTTGCTCGTGAATTCGGTGAGGAAGGTGAGCGCCACGCAAACGATCAGGATCAGCAGGAAGACCGGCAGGTTGCCGAGGACCTCGAACTGGTTGCCGATGAGCTGGGCGAGCCCGGTGTCCTGAAAGCCGGCCGCAAGCGCGAAGCCGCCGCCAAACAGCAGCACGATGTTCCACGGCAGGCGGGGGATGACGTCCGGCCCCATGACCCGGGTGGCGCCGCTTTCGCGGTTGCGCGCCGGGATGAAGAACAGCACCGACGCGAGGGTGATGGCGATCGTGCCGTCGTCAATCATCCCGGGGTCCGGGAGGATGCGCGACCAGCCTGGAATCGTGAGGAGGCCGAGCTCCAGGTCCACCCGAAAAACCCAGAGCAGCGCTGTCGCGACGAAGACCCCCATCACCGCGCGCTCCTCGAAGGCGATCCTGCCGAGACGGCCGCGCTCGACCTTCACTACCTCCTGGTCGACGTTCACACTGTCGGGCACCCGGTGGAAGACCTTCGTGATCATCAGCCACGCCGCGACCAGCATGATCAACCCCACCGGGAAGGCCATCACGATCCAGTGCCCGAAGGCGATTGGCGGCGCCTCGGGGAAGAGGATCTGGAAGATCCGCACGAAGGAGAGGTTGGGCGGCGTGCCCACAAGGGTGGTGAGCCCGCCCACCGTCGCGCCGTAGGCGATCCCGAGCATCAGTCCCACGGAGAGGTGGCGCGCCTCGTCGCGGCCGAATTCGCCCTCGATCTGCAGGATGATCGCGAGCCCGATCGGGACCATCATGACTGCGGTGGCCGTGTTCGAGATCCACATCGAGAGGAACGCCGCCGCAATCATGAACCCCAGCACGATGCGCGCGGGCCCGCCTCCCACCGCGTGGATGATGTTGAGCGCGATGCGCCGGTGAAGGTTCCACTTCTCCATCGTCAGCGCGATCATGAACCCGCCGAGGAAGAGCACGATGGTGCTGTTGAAGTAGATCGGCGCGGTGTCGTGCCCGGACATGATGCCCAGAAGCGGGTAGAGGACGAGGGGCAGCAGCGCCGTGGCGAAGAGGGGGATCGCGTCGGTGACCCACCAGATCGCCATCAGCAGTGCCACGGCGGCCAGGCGGCTGGCGGGCACGTTCCCCGGGTCGACCGGGAAGATGAGCAGCAGGACAAACGCGGAAAGGCCGAGCCACAGACCGATGGCCCGTCCCTTTGGAGAAGTGTGTTTTTCGACGGCCATGGACTAGTTGTCTTCGCCTGGAGTGGGCTCCTCCTCGATCCATGCGGAAATGATGCCCGCGAGTGAACCGATCAGGCCCAGTGAGAGGATTACGAGCCACAGCGACATGAACCGCCCCGCCATGGTAACAGTGTAGTGCTCGCCGAACCCCGCCATCTCCGCCCCGAATAGCGTCGACACCGCCCACCAAAGGGCGTCTTCGGCGGTTAGGATGTTGGCATCCGGCGCCCCGCTCTCGACCCCCAGCACCACGAAGCTGGTCGTGAGCACGGAGATCACGATGAGCGCAAACACGGTGGCGGCCACGGAGCGTGACCGGTCCACGTTGAAATAGGTGGCCATCCCGTGCATTCCACGGGTCGTCGAGCGGATCACCCGAACCATCATGAGCAGCCTCAGGGCGCGCAGCGGCCTGAGGAATCCCACGGCGGGAATGGATGCCGCCAGATCGGCCCAACCCCAGCGCAGCCATCCGGAAACCGAGGGCGCCCGGTAGATATCCCAGGCCGCCTTCAGCCAGAAGAGCCCGCAGACCACCAGATCCACCAGCTCGGCGAGGTGGGCTGCCTCGGGCGTCAGGGAACCCGTCTCGCGCAGCCCGAAGAGGATGACCGTGCCAACGGCGAGGAGGGCATACAGACCCTCGACGATGATCAGGGGGCCGGAAGGGGCGCCTCGCTCGCTGGGGGCGCTCATCGGTGGGGCGCAAACGCACCGAAGCCGGCCGTCTCGACATCGACGACGACCGGCTTCGGGCTCTTCGCAAGGATGTTGTGCAGTTCCGGCATTCTCCGTTCTTCAGGGGCCGCGGCTGGTGGGCCGGGTGCTACCGGTTCGTCCCCTCCTTGTTCTCGTTCTGCTCGGCCGCCCGGGCCTCGCGCTCCGCGACTGCCGCCGCATACTGCTCGTCGGTCAGGTAGGTGACGTCGACCCACGCGTGCGCCATCTCGTCGACGGTCCGGTCACCCCAGCCGACCCACTGCGTGTGGTCCGGGTTGTTGGGGTTCTCGGGCGTGTTGTCGTGCCAGGCAGTGAAGACGAGCGTGGTGCCCGCCGGGAGCAGCGGAGCCGCGTGGTCCTCGTAGATGTAGTTGACGTGCCAGTTCCACTGGAAGTTCGTGACCTGGCTGAGCAGCTCCTTGCGGCCGTCCGGGTAGATGGCCGACATCGACATCGCCTTGCCCCGCATGTGCATGTGCGGTTGGAAGTTCTCCAGGCGCGCCGGCCACCTCAGCGTGTAGGTGTCCTGTGTGACCGCGACCCTGCCTGGTGGGATATCGAGCCCATCTCCGGTGGCATTGAACATGCGGAGCCGGGTACGGTTCTGGGGGACGTAGCCCTTGGGGTACAGCCAGATCCCCAGCTCCACGTAGCTGTCCTTGACCTCCCTGCCGATCGCGTGGTAGTGGACTTCCCACCGGACCCGCGACCCCGGCAGCATGAGCTTGCCGGCACCATCGGGGAAGATCTCGCCGACCTTCCCGACCGCCCACTCCATGAAGAGGCCCGCCCCGCCCATCGCACGGCTGGTGGTGGCGAGCGACGCGGTCTCCGCGGTCATCTCGTCGGGATCCTCCTGCTGGATGAGGAACGCGAGCGCGTGGTGCACGATCTTGGGCCCGTCCGGCCAGGAGGGCCGTATCTCGATCGCCTTCACCCAGCGCTCCTCGGTCAGCCCGGTCGGGACCGTGGGAGTGAACCACTTGTCCTGGGTCTGCGCGGCCAGCGTGTAGGGCTCGGAGGGGACGATCAGGTCGGGTGGGCGACCGAAGGTCTCCTCGAACTGCCATGCCGACGGGTCGGGGAAGACGGCCGGCGGCGGCATGTCAGCCTCGTCGCCGAGCGGCATGTCGCTGTCCAGCCAGGCGACCAGCGTCTCCAGTTCCTCGTCCGTCAGTGCCATGTCGTTCTTGAACTCCTGAATGCCCACCGACCGGTCGATGTGCCAGGGCGGCATCAGCCGGGCCGTGACCTTTTCCCGGATGCGGGGCGCGTAGCGCTTCACCGCCTCGTAGGTCATCAGCGACATCGGCGCGATCGACCCGGGCTGGTGGCACACCTGGCAGTTCGCCTGGATGATGGGCGCGACATCGCGCGCGTAGGTGGGCAGGTCCTGGGCACCGGCTGGCGCGGGCCAGGCTACGATGGCGCAGGTGATCGCGAGACCGGCGCTCGTCATCCCGCGGACGGTTTTCTCTCTGCGCATGGATTTCCTCCTGGTCGTCAGTTGGTGACGGTTACTCGCAAGAATGCATTGGTCCAGCAGCACTGGGCGTGTCCGGCGCCCGCGACCGATGTGTCGTTGGCGCGAACGCGGAGCACGTATTCGCCCGGTTCCGCAAAGGTGGCGGTGGTCATCATCATTCCGCCGGCGATCGGGACCTGACCCGATGCCTCGGTGAATGTGACGTCGCCCGGGCCCTGGTGCTTGAACCACCTCAGGGCGACCTGCGGCCCCTCCTCGTTCCGTGTGAAAACGCCGCGCCCATCGTCACGCGCCCATACCGCGACGGCGACGGGTGCCCCAACCATGGCCTCGATCGGCTCGCCCCAGATACCGCTCGGTCCGGCCCCCTCCGCCCCGCCCTCCGAGAAGGCGAGCACCGGCGGCGTGTTGCCCGCTCCCGCCTCCCCCTCGAGCGCGTCGATCTGCCAGTCGATGTGGAGCGTTCCCGGGATCGCGTACTTCTCGCCCCGGTAGTCGATCGTCCAGACGACCGCCTCGTCGCCGAAATCCGCCGGGACCACGACCGTGAACACGCCCCAGTGGCGGCGCGGGTGGAAGCGAGTGGGCTGGGCGCCGTCAAAGTCGGCGGGCGCGATGCTGTTGCCGGGCCCGACGGGGATATCGACGATCTCCTCGAAGTTCCGGTTGTAGTAGCCGAATGAAAGGCTGAAGGTGCCGTCGGCGTTCCGGTACCAGCCCTCGTAGGCGGGGGTGACGGTCAGGCCGGAAGCGGTGCGGATGCCGAGGGGGACCTGGGCGGCGGACGGGCTCGCGAACATAAGGCCGGCGCACAGGACGACCGCTGAGCAGGCGATGAAACGACTGTTGGACATTGGGATCCGGGGTCGAGAGTCGCGCTTTTTCCTGACTTTATACTATGGCGCGCGGCGTTCCCGTGCAAAATGGCGGCCGGAAGTGGCGTGTTCATGCGGCTCAATGACGCACCGTCTGGGTGCGCGGCCGCGCAAAGCGCGAATCTCCGCCCAGCACCCCCTACCGCACCAGATGCAGCTCCGTTTGGCGCCTCAGCATCCAGCGGATCTCCCCGTCGAGGGTCACCTCGGCCTCCTCCTCCTGGGCCATGCGCACCAGCTGGCCATCCCACTCGGGCACCGGTGTCCTGACCTGAAGCTCCGTCGCGAACCACATGCCGGGGATCACCGGAGGATCGCCGCGCCCGGGGACGCCCGTCTGGTAGTCCCAGAGGCCGATGAGCGGCCCGGCACCGTGACCGTGGTCACCGATGGGGTGGGAGTACATCGTCCCGTTGAGGCCTTCGGCACGCATCCTCTCCAGGACGATGGCGAGGATCTCGTTGCCGGTGCGGCCGACCTTCGTCTCCTCCAGCAGGATGTCCTGGAGCCGGTTGGAGTTGGCGAGCGCATTCCGCAGCCCCTCGGGCGCGTCCATCTCGCCCTCCCGCAGGACGTACGCCATGTGCTGGGTGTCGGTCGTGAGGCCCAGCGCGACGAGCCCGAAGTCGCAGTGGAGGACATCGCCGCGCTGGATCACCGGCGCGACCGAATCCCCCATCTCCACGCCCGGCCGCTGAACCGACACCGATGGCTGGAACCACGAGCCGAGCCCAAGGTCGTGGACCCGCTGGCGCATCCACCAGACCACATCGGCTGTGGTGGTCTGGCCGGGCTCGATCACGACGTCCGAGAAGGCGGTGGCGATGATCTCGTGGACGATCGTCTGCATCTTGCGGTAGACGGGGGTCATGGCGGGGACGCGCATGGCCAGGTATTCGATTGCGAGGAGCGGCTCCCGCACGATGCGCCCGGTCAGCTCGGGGCCGAGGGCTTCCTGCATCTGCTCCCATTCGCCCGCGCTGAGGCCGTCGGCGAAGTTGTGGTCTTGCGAGATGTTCACCGCGATGCGCTCGGGGTCGCGTTCGCGCACCATGTCCGCGAAGAGGTCCCACTGGTCCTTGCCCCAGAGCTCCGCCGCGCGGCCGTCCGGGGCGGTGACGGTGGCCCGCACGGCTTCGTAGACGCCCCCTTGCGAGGAGCCGCCCAGCGCGAGCCGCTCCACCCCCTCTTCCGGGCCGCGGTCGTGGAAGATGTAGATCGTGCGGCGCCGCGCGGCGAAGGTGGTCGGCGACACGAGCGCGCGGAAGACGGGGTCCTCGTTGTATTCGCGCATCGTCACGACCCACATGTCCACGCCATGCTTGCGCATCAGCATGGGGAGGTTCGTCTCGAGCCGCTCCTGGAGCCACGCCTGCTGGGTGCGGGCCTGCTCGCGCAGGGTGCCGAAGGGGCGCGCGGGATCATAGTCGCGCGCCTGGGCGTGGAG
>VXLT01000041.1 GCA_009841475.1 Gemmatimonadota bacterium | reverse complement strand
CCCCCTCACTCACCCCCATACTCCACCCAGTGCCGCGGCGTCTCCCACAGCACCACCCGCTCAAGCGCGGCCGGCTCCGGTATGTGCGCCGCCAGCCGCTCCCAGATGCTCACCACCAGGTTCTCCGTTGTCGGCATCACCCCCTTCAGCCACGGGACATCGAGGTTGAGGTTGCGGTGGTCCAGGTCGTCGACCACGCGACCATTCACCAGGTCCTTGAGATCCTTGAGATCCATCACGTACCCGGTCTCCGGATCGACCGGCCCCGCCACCGTCACTTCCAGCTCGTAGTTGTGGCCGTGCCAGTTCGGATTCGCGCAGTCGCCGAATATGCGCCGGTTCTCGTCATCGCTCAGATCCGCGCGGGCCAGACGGTGCGCGGCGCTGAAGTGCAGCCGGCGGGTGATTCGGACCTTTGGCATGGTGTTCCTCCTGGCGAACTCGCAATCCGGCTCCGGTGGGCTTCGACGCGACCCGGCCACCGGTCCGCGGTCCGGACACCGGCGCCGAACCCACTCACAAAAGTAAAGGCCGGCGTCCCAATGAAGGGAGCGCCGGCCTCAACGTGCCGGAGGGTGTAAGCTGAAGCCCGGGCTCAACTCTTGGTGACTCCCCCTCTGGTTTCGCAGTCCCCGTTGCCGAGGCGTGACGTCCGCAGCGGGAGGTAGTCCCGGCTCTTCTAGTGTTGGCTCAAATACGAAGCCCTCCAGCACGGCCAAATAATGGGGAGCGGACGCGCCGGGCGCAAGAGTTTCGTCGGGAGGCCCCCTTTCGTCGGGAGGCCCCCAGCCGCCGGGAGGCCCCAGCCGCCGGGAGGCCCCAGCCGCCCGGGAGGCCCCAGCCGCCCGGGAGGCCCCAGGCACCGGGAGGCCCCAGGCACCGGGAGGCCCCAGCCGCCGTCGGGTTAGGGCGTTTTGCGGGCGTGCCGAGAGTTTTACCGATCGGGACAAATCCTACCGATCGGGAAAAATTTTACCGATCGGGAAAAAACCCAGGACGGCGTGGTGGAGGACCCGTGCCGGGTCTCGGACACGGACCCGCTACGGCAAGCAGAGCCGCGGCGCCTACCCCTTCCCCGGAATCCCCGGCTCCGTCATCCCGCGCACATCCAGCGCATCGTCCAGCTGCTCCGGATCGATCAGCCCCATCTCCTCCACCACGTCCCGCACCGACCGCCCCTCGGCCGCCGCCTTCTTCGCCACCACCGCAGCCTGGTCGTACCCAATGTACGCATTCAGCGCGGTCGCGATCGACGGGTTGCGCTCCAGCAGCTCCCGCGCCCGGTCCGGCCGCGCGGTGATCCCGGCAACGCACCGGTCCGTGAACACGCCGGACGCATTCGCCAGCAGCGTGATCGACTCCAGCAGCGCGTCGGCGATCACCGGCATCATCACGTTCAGTTCGAAGTTCCCGCGCTGGCCCGCGATCGTGACGGTGGTGGCGTTTCCGGCCACGCGCGCGCACACCATCATCATCGCCTCGCAGATCACCGGGTTCACCTTCCCCGGCATGATCGAACTCCCCGGCTGCACCGCCGGCAGCTGGATCTCCGAGATCCCCGAGGTCGGCCCGCTCGCCAGCCACCGGATGTCGTCGGCGATCTTCATCAGGCTCGCGGCGACTGTGTTGAGCGCGCCGGCCAGCGACACGCACGCGTCCTTGCCGCCCTGCGCCTCGAAGTGGTCCTCCGCCTCGTGGAAGTCGATCCCGTAGCGCTCCGCGACCCGCGTGATCGTCCGCGCCGCAAACTCCGGGTGCGTGTTGATCCCGGATCCCGTCGCCGTGCCCCCCAGCGCGACCTCGGCCATCTCTTCGCTGGCGCGCTCCACCCGCTCGATCCCCTTCGCGACCTGGCGCGCGTACCCGCCGAACTCCTGCCCGAGCCGAACGGGCGTCGCGTCCATGAGGTGGGTGCGCCCGGACTTCACGATCCCGTCGAAGTCGCGCGCCTTCTCGCCGAGCGCGTTCTGGAGGAGGGCCAGCGCGGGGACCAGCTCGTCGCGGATCGCCGCACGGCAGGAGATATGGATCGCCGTCGGGATGATGTCGTTGGACGACTGGCCGTAGTTGACGTGGTCGTTCGGGTGAACGTGCGCCGCGCCCGCGAGCGCCCGGTTGGCCAGCGCCGCGATCACCTCGTTCGCGTTCATGTTGGTGGATGTCCCCGACCCGGTCTGGTAGATGTCGAGCGGGAAGTGGTCGTCCCACTGCCCCTCGGCGACCGCGTTCGACGCGGCGGCGATCGCGCCGGTCAACTCGGCCGCGACCAGACCCAGCTCCGCGTTCGTCTCCGCGGCCGCCTGCTTCAGCCGTCCCAGCGCCTCGATAAACCGCCGGGTGAACCGCCGGCCGCTGATGGGAAAGTTCTGGGCGGCGCGCTGGGTCTGGGCGCCGTAGAGGGCCTCGGCGGGGACGCGGACCTCGCCCATGGAGTCCTTTTCGATTCGATGGGAGTCGGGCATGATCGTAGTGTAGGTTGGGTTGGGGTGAATCGGGATTCGGAGCCGGGATAAGTATAGCGCGCCGCCGGGAGGGTGGCGGAGAGTGAGCCGGGACGGATGACGGGAGGCAGCGCGGAACGCGGGGGAAACGCGTCGGCTCGCCCGGGCCGGCCGAACCACCCCGCCCGCCCCGTCGCACTCGTCACCGGCGGAGGCGTCCGCGTCGGCAGGGCCATCGCCCTCGGCCTCGCCGAAGACGGCTACGATCTCGTCGTGCATTACCACACCTCCGCGGCGGGTGCCCGCGAGGTCGCGGAGGCCGCCAACCAACTCGGGACGCGCGCGCACCCGGTGCAGGCCGACCTATCGCAAGAGCATGAAGCGGTGCGCCTGGCCCGGACCACGGCCGAGCACTTCGGGAGACTGGACCTCCTGGTGAATTCGGCGTCCACCTTCGCCGCAGGCGACCTCCTCGCGGTCACGGCGAACGAGTGGGACGCCGTCATGGCGGTGAATCTGCGCGCGCCGTTCCTGCTGGTACGGGAGACGGCGGAACTGCTCCAGGCTTCCCGGGGATCGGTGGTCAACATCGTCGACCTCGCCGCGCTGCAGCCCTGGACCGGCCACCCGGCCCACTCGGTGTCGAAGGCGGCCCTGCTCCACCTGACCAGGGTGGCCGCGCGACGGCTCGCCCCCGAGGTGCGGGTCAACGCGATCGCACCCGGAGCCGTGCTGGTGCCGGCGCACTTCAGCGAAGCCGACATCGAACGCGTGCGCGCGAGAGTGCCCCTGGGCCGAATCGGCGACCCGGGGGATGTGGTGGGCGCCGTGCGCTTCCTGGCCGGGGCCGGCTACATCACCGGCGAGGTGATCGTGGTCGATGGAGGGGCGGGGTTGGGCGGGTAGGGGGTGCCTGGCCTCGCGCCTAGCCGGGCAGCACATCGACCCCGGCGCGCCGGGCCGCGCGAGCGAGCGGCCGGTCCAGCGTCGCGAGCGGCAGTCCCCGTCTCATCGCCAGTTCCAGATACGCCGCGTCGTAGGTGGTCAGGTATTCGCGGCGCGCAAGTTCCAGAGTCTCCCTCAGCGCACGTTCGTCGGTATGCGGGTCCGTCACGATCGGCAGCCTGGCGAGGATGCCGAGGCACCGGGCGACCCCCGGCCCGCTGATCCGGTTCCGTCGTTCGGCACCCGCCAGCACGTTGCCCAGCTCCAACCGCCAGAGGCCGGGCACGACCGCCTCTCCCCCGTCGTCCAGCCGATCGAGCAGCTCATCGGCCTCGGGGATCCGTTCATCCTCGAGCAGCCATGCCACTGCAACGGAGCAGCCGAGCACGAAGGAGTTCACCGCCGACCCCCGTCACGCAGCTCCCTCCATTCGATACCCTTCAGCCGAAGCCCATCGTCCAGGTTCCGCAGCTCCCGGGTGGCCGCTGCCACGCCGGCCCGGGTTCCCTGCTCCGCGGGCACCAGTCGAGCGACCGGTTTTCCCCGCCTGGTGATCAGCACTTCCTCACCGCGTGCGACCCTGGCCAACAGCGCCGAGAGATGCGTCTTCGCTTCGAACGCGCCCACCTTCAGCATCGGTTCCCCCTATCAACTAGTTTGATAAACTAGTAGGATAATCGAATCACCCCCCGTGCGCCAGAAACCTCTCCGCCTCCAGCGCCGCCATGCACCCCGTCCCCGCCGCCGACACCGCCTGCCGGTAGTAGTCGTCCATCACGTCCCCGGCCGCGAACACCCCCGGCACGTTCGTCTCCGTGCGCCACGGCGTGGGCAGCCGCACGTACCCGTTCTCCTTCAGATCGACGTGCCCGCGCAGGAAGGCCGTGTTGGGATCGTGGCCGATCGCCACGAACATCCCGCCGACCTCGACCTCGGACTTCTGGCCCGTGACGGTGTCGCGCAGCCGCAGCCCGGTGATCACCTCGTCCCCCAGCACCTCCTCCACCACGCTGTTCCAGAGGAAGCGGATCTTCTCGCTGGCCAGCGCTCGTTCCTGCATGATCTGCGAGGCCCTGAGCTCGTCCCGCCGGTGGATCAGCAGCACCTCGCCGGCGAACTTGGTCATGTAGAGCGCCTCCTCCATCGCGCTGTCGCCGCCGCCCACCACCGCGATCACCTTGCCGCGAAAGAACGGCAGCGCCCCGTCGCACACCGCGCACGCCGACACGCCGCCCCCGCTCTGCGCCAGCCGCTCCTCGCCCGGCACGCCCAGCCAGCGCGCGTTCGCCCCCGTCGCAAGCACCACCGTCCGCGCACGCACCACGGTTCCCCCCGACGAAATCAGTTCGAACGGACGCTCACCGAAGTTCACCTGAACGATATCCTCGGTAACCACCCGCGTGTCGAAGCGCAACGCCTGGTTCTTGAACTCCATCATCATCTCGATGCCGCCGATCCCGTCCGCGAAACCGGGGTAGTTCTCGACATCGGTGGTGAACATGAGCTGCCCGCCGGGAATCATCGTGCGGCTGCCCGCGCCTTCGTACACAAGCGGGTTGAGGTTCGCGCGCGCACCGTAGATCGCCGCGGTCCAGCCGGCGGGGCCGGAACCGACGATCACCAGATTCTCGATATTGTTGTCGGACATGGGAGTCGTTTGGTTGGAAGTTGAGTGAGGGACGCCGGGCCGGGTGGCCGCCGCCGGGCTACCGGGACAGGGTCGACTCTTCCTTGTACAGCGCGGACCGCCGGTAGCGTTCCACCCCCCGCTTCAGCAGCAGCTTGATCGCGACCGCAATCGGCACCCCGATCAGCAGCCCCACGAAACCGAAGTAGAACCCGCCCAGCGCGAGCGCCAGAAGGATCCAGACCGGGTGCAGGCCCACCGATCCGCCAACGATCCGCGGGCTGATCACCGCGCCTTCGAGCCCCTGGGCGACGCCGTACACGATCGCGACCTTGAGCAGCGAGATGCCCACGCTGTCACTGATCAGCGCGAGGATGACGGCGGGGATGAGCGACACCACCAGCCCCAGATAGGGGACCACCCCGAGGACGGCCACCGTCACGCCAAGCAGGAACGCGTACGGGAACCCCACGATCAGAAGCCCCACCCAGGTGATCGCGCCAACGATCACCGAGGTCAACACCTGCCCGCGCAGATAGCTGGACAGCAGCTTGTCGTAGTTGCGGGCGAAACTGTTCGCGCCGGACTTGAATCGGCCCGGCACGAGCTCGCCGGCACGCGCGACGATGAGGTCGAAGTCCCTCAGCAGGTAGAACATCAGCACCGGCGTGAGGACCAGGTAGCCGCCCACGTTGATCAGCGTGCCGAATCCGCGGCCGAGCCCCAGGACGGCGGTCCAGGCGCGCTGCGCAAGCTCGGTCCCCCAGGTTTCCAGCAGGGACCGCACCGAGTTCGCGTCGAGGTTCTGGATCTGGTCGAGGAGCGCCCCCTCGTCCACCAGCGGCAGGTCGAACCCGAGCGACTCCGGCGTGAGCCCGGCCACCCAATCATGCAGCTTGGCCACGAATTCGGGCACACGGCCGATAAGCGCCTGCGCCTGCCCGACGAACTGCGGCAGGCCCACGGCGAAGACGAGCACACCGAGGGCCAGGAACGGCACCAGGATCACCAGGATCGACGCCGTGCGGCCGAGCTTCGGGTGTGCCGAGACCCTGTCGACCACGGGGTCGAGGATGTAGGCCAGGACGAAAGCCAGGAAGAACGGGCCGAGGAGGGAACCAGCCGTCTGGAGCACCCAGAGGGCCACGAGCACGGTGGCGACCGTCACCATGTGCGCGTGGCCGCGGACGCCGCGGAAGGGGATGAGCAGCGCGATAAAGGCGCAGTAGATCAGGAAGGGATTGAGCATCTCCCTGAGGCTGAAGAGGAAGAATCCCGCGGCCAGGATCACCACGGCGCCCTGGATCACCCGCCAGGTCGCCGGAGTGGCGCCCGGGCCCTCCGCGCCGCCGCCGCCCACTTCGCCGGACGCCCGGCCACCCCGGCCGGACGCTTCCCCCTTCAAGCCGCTCCCGGCGCTCACCAGCCCGCCTCGTCGATCAGGTCATGAGCGCGCAACACCACGGAACGCGTGTTCTCGTACACGATTCTGTCCGCGGCGTCCGGGACCGGCAGCCACCGGCATTCGATGATGCCTTCGTCGTGCTGGGGCACGGCCTTTCCGAAACGGTTTCGCATGAGGAAGAAGGTACAGTACTTGTGAACGATCCCGCGCCCCTTGCGGAAGGTCCAGTCCACGGTGGCGATCTTCGGCCCCACCTCCTCCGGGGCCAGGCCCGTCTCCTCCTGCACCTCGCGCACCGCAGCCTCCCGCAGGCTCTCGCCGCCCTCGATGTGTCCCTTCGGCAAGCTCCAGTTTCCGTACGGGTCCCGGATCAGCAGGGCGTGCCACACCCCGGCCAGTGAACGCACCACTACGCCTCCGGCGCTCCGCTCGATGCTCTCCGGCCGGGCGACGCCATGACTCGATGGACCACCGGCTCCTCCGCCTTCGTCTGCCGCGGTTCCCATTCCGCTAGAAGATCGAAAAGGTCAGGTAGCGGCCCGGGTTCTCCTTGATGTCCGCCAGCAGCCCCCGGAACTCGGCCAGTGCCTCCACCGCTCCGTCCGCCAGCGCCGGGTCGCCAAGCAGGCGGCCGAACGAGCCGTCGGGGGCCTCAAGCGCGACCACCAGCCCCTCCACGCGGGCGAAGGTGGCGTCGGCCCTCTGCGCCGCGGCCCGCAGGTCTTCCAGCGAACCGCCGATGCCTTCCGTCAGCTCGCGCAGGTTCCGCAGGCTCGCGCTCGCGTCCGCCACCATCGTCTCCGCGTCCGCGCCGAGCAGGAGCGAATCGAAGTGCTCGAAGGAGATGCGGGCGGCGCGGGCGGCGGCGCCGAGTTCCTGTGCGGACTCGTCCACGCCCTCCGCCAGCTGTTCGAAGCGCTCCGTCTGCTGGGCGATGATCTCCGCAAGCCCGTCGCTCAGCACCCCCATGTTGTCGATCATGTTCTTCAGGTTCTGGGCGGTCTCGTCGGTGAAGGCGATCTCGAAGCGTTCCGAGATGTTTGTAAGGTTGCGCGCGATCTGGTCGATGCTTGCGGTCAGCCGGGAGAAGTCCGGCAGCGCCGCGCCGGGGAGCACGCCCGCCTCGGGGTAGTCGAGGAAGGGCGGCAGTCCGAACTCCGCCCGGTCCACGATCTCCGCCTGCCATTCCCCGAACACCGACTCGGGCGCGAGCAGCACCCCGGCGTTTTGCGGGATGACCAGCTCCTCCAACACCCTCATCTCGACCATAACGGCCTCCCCGCTGGGGAGGACCTCGATGCCCTCGACGCTACCCACCGTCACGCCGCGGAACTTCACCACGGCACCCGGCACCAGCGCTCCCACGCTGGTGGCGGCGGTCCGGAGTTCGGTCTGGCCACCCCGCCAGCCCCCCTTGAGCCATATCGAGCCGAACACGCCCGCGGCGATGCCCAGCACCACCACGAGCCCCACGAGCACTTCACGTCTGCGGTCCATCGCTTATCGCCTCCTTGAGCCGAAGTAGAGATCCGGATTCCCCTCGACGAACCCTCTCAGCACCTCGTCTCCCGCGGTCCGCACCTCGTCCGGGGTTCCGGTGAACCGGGCCCTGCCGTCGTGCAGCAGCGTGATTCGGTCGGCCACGCGGTAGGCGCTGGTCATATCGTGCGTCACCACCAGCCCCGTCACCCCCAGTTCGTCGCTCATGCGCAGAACGAGCCGGTCGATCACCGTGGTGGTCACCGGGTCCAGCCCGGTAGTGGGTTCGTCATACAGCAGGAACTTGGGCGACGGTGCAATCGCCCGGGCAAGCCCCGCCCGCTTCCTTTGGCCACCGCTGAGCTGTGCCGGATAGCGGTCCGCGAGGCCGTTCAGGTCTACCAGCGCCAGACATTCCGCGACCCGTGCCGCGATCCGCTGCGCGTCCCATCCGGGCATGCGCCGGAGCCCCATCCCCACATTCTCGGCAACGGTCATCGAGTCGAATAGGGCGGCGAACTGGAAGACGTAGCCGATCCGCCGCCGCAGCTGGATCAGCTCCTTGCGGCCCAGGTCGGGGACCGAGTAGGCGTCGACCAGGATCGACCCCGAGTCCGGCCGCAGGAGCCCCGCCACGTGTTTCAGCAGGACCGACTTGCCGCTCCCCGAGGGTCCGACGATGGCGAGGGTCTCCCCGTCCCGGACCTCGAGCGAGAATCCCTTCAGCACCTGCTTAGGCCCGAACGCCTTGCACACCTCCTGCAGACGTATGCTCATCGCTGCCGGGGCCGCATCAGAGGAGCACCGCCGCCCAGAAGGCGTCCAGGCAGAGGATGATCATGCACGCGGCCACCACGGCCCGGGTCGTGCTCCTCCCCACCCCCTCGGCCCCACCCTCCGTCTGCAGGCCGCAGTAGCAGCCCGCGCCGGTCACGATCGCGCCGAAGGACAGGGACTTGATCACCGCGAACCAGACGTCCCAGGGCGCGAAGTAGATGCGCAGTCCCTTCACGAACTCCACCGAAGACATGTCCAGCAGCTGGAGCGCCGTAAACCACCCGGCGGCGATGCCGATCGAGATGGCCAGAAGCACCACTACCGGGAACATCAGGATCCCCGCGAGCATCCTCGGGACCACCAGATAGGCCAACGGGTCGTACGCGAGCGTCTCCAGCGCGTCGACCTGCTCCGTGACCCGCATCGTTCCCAGTTCGGCGGAGATGTTGGCACCGACCCGGCCGGCCAGCACCAATCCGGTGAGGACGGGGCCCAGCTCCAGGATCATGGTCTTGCCGACGAGCGTGCCAACGAAATAGGACGGGATGGCACCCGTGAGAGAGTACGACGCCTGCAGCGCCATGACGATCCCGGTAAAGGTCGCGATGAAGAGCGCGATCGGAACGGAGGCCACCCCGACCCTGGCCATCTGGGCTGCCAGGAGGGGCATCCACACGTCGGTGCTCCGCATCGACACGGCGGCGCTCGAAAACATCCGCCATGCCCGGCCCATGGATTCCAGGCCCGCAAGCGTCAGGTTTCCGATCGCGGCAAACGGTCTCAGCAACAGCTCAGCCATCTGCAATTATAGCGAATGACGCGCCCCCGACCGTGGGAAGCGGCGCGGCGGGAACGACTGGAGAGTCAGGCTGACCCGGTCCATCGCCGGCTCAGGCCCGCCGTTCGAGCGCCAGACCACCTCGACTTCTCCCACCCGGTCCGCATCCGCGCGCAACGCTACCTCGACGCGGAGATCCTGCTCGGGACTCTCGATCGTCGTCCGGATCAGGCCCCCGGCCTCCGACTCCGGACGGCGCGACGGGTTCCGGAACAGCGTCTTGGTGGACTGCCTGCCCGAGGGCAGTCTCCGCGTCACCCGGATCCGGTCCAGCCAGTCGGGCTGGTAACTGATGCGATAGCGGAACCCTCGCTGATCGGTCCCGCCGCCATGCCGATTGTGTCTCGACACTCTCAAAGCCTCAGTGGTGCTGGGGAAAAGCTCAGGAGGAAGATGGCCAGCGCCACCCACCCCAGGATCGTGCGGCCCCTTCCCGGCCTGGCTTCCTCCATCTGCACCGGAGGGTGTCCCACCCGGCCCCGTCCCACGGCCAATGCAACCCCAGCCCAAAGCCACCAGCCCCACCACACCAGCCCCAACGGAATGAGGAGAAGGACGAACACCATCCCGAGAGACCGCTGGCGGGGCCCAACGAGGGCGTAGAGAACGTGTCCGCCGTCGAGCTGTCCCAGCGGGATGAGATTCAGGGCTGTAACGAAGATCCCCAGCCAGCCCGCAAACGCAAGTGGGTGGAGGAGGATCGCCTGACCCGGCTCCAGCCCCGGCACCGTCGCCCAGGTGGCCAGCTGGAGGACCGCGCTGTTGCCGAGCCAGATGGGCTCGCCCAGGAAGAGAACCCTGAACGGGTAGGCCTGTGACTCCGCCACCGGAATGACCTCGGACAGGTACAGGCCCGCCACGAGGATCGGCAGGGAGAGCGCGAAGCTGACCAGCGGGCCAGCAACCCCGATGTCGAAGAGGACCGTGCGGTTCGCCATCGGCCCCCGCAGGCGGATGAAGGCCCCGAGCGTCCCCACGATGGAGAAGTAGGGGGGAAAGGGAATGAAGTACGGGAGCGAGACCGGCACGCGGTGCCGGCGCGCCAGGAGATAGTGCCCGAGTTCGTGCGCGAGCAGGATGCCGATGAAGGTGACGCCGAAGGTCAGTCCGGCTTCGAGCTGCTCGAAGCGAATGCGGGTCGGTACGGGATAGAGTCCCCCGCCGATCTCGGCGAAGCGGGTCCGCAGCGGGTCCATGCCGGTGAGGAAGGCCCCTGCGACGATGGCGCTGGCGAGCGCCGCGGCGAAGAGGAGGAAGTGCAGGAGGAGACGGCCCGGCATGGACCCGGCTCCCGGACCGTCTCCGGCGACGTCGTGACGAGAAACCTTGACCTCCCTCGAAAAGCCCGCGATTCTATCGGGCAGGAATAATCTCGCCGGAACGGAGCTGCTCCGCCCCGCATTCCGGTCCCCTTCGGCCCGCATCGGCCAATCTTCACCACACCAGGGCGGCACTGCCCGGCATCCGGCACACCGACGCCACCCCGGCCCCATTTCGTGACCTCCCGATGGAAATCGCCGAACTGAAGAATAGAACGGTAGCCGAACTTCAGGGCTACGCGGAAGCGCTGGACATCCCGAACTGCGTCGGGCTCCGCAAGCAGGAACTGATATTCAGAATCCACGAGGGCCTCGCCGCACGGGACGAGACTCCGGTCGCGGAGGGGGTGCTCGACATTCTGCCGGACGGGTACGGATTCCTCCGGTCGCAGAGCTGGAGCTACCTCGCGAGCCCCGACGACATCTACGTGAGCCCCGCGCAGATCGGCTCCTTCGGGCTGCGCAAGGGGGACACCGTGGCCGGTCCGGTGCGTCCCCCGCGCAGGAGCGAGCGGTACCTGGCGCTGCGGACCGTGCAGCGGATCAACGGGTTCGCCCCCGCGGCCACCGGGTCCCGCCCCCGCTTCGAGAAGCTGCGCCCGTGGTACCCCGACCGCCGGCTCACCCTGGAGGTGCGGGGCGGCGAGACCTCCATGCGCATCATGGACCTCATCGCCCCGGTCGGGATGGGGCAGCGCGGCCTCATCGTCTCCCCCCCGAAGGCGGGCAAGACCACCATCCTGCGCCACATCGCGCGCGCCATCGCGGCGAACCACCCCGATGTCGAGCTCACCGTGCTGCTGATCGACGAGCGCCCCGAAGAGGTCACCGAGATGGAGGACAACGTGCGCGGGAAGGTCGTCGCCTCGACCTTCGACGAGCCCGCGGCGCGCCACCGCCAGGTCGCCGAGATGGTGCTGGCCAGGGCCCAGCGCCAGGTGGAGCACGGGCGCGACGCGGTCATCCTCCTCGACTCGATCACCCGGCTGGCACGGGCCTACAACATCCTCGCGCCGCACTCCGGCAGGATCCTCTCCGGCGGCGTCGATGCCAACGCGCTGTCGAAGCCGAAGCGCTTCTTCGGGTCGGCGCGCAGCATGGAGGGGGGCGGGTCGCTGACGATCATCGCCACCGCCCTGATCGAGACCGGCAGCCGCATGGACGAGGTCATCTTCGAGGAGTTCAAGGGCACCGGCAACATGGAGCTGGTGCTCAGCCGCGAGGTGGCCGACCGCCGCATCTACCCGGCGATCGACCTGAACCGGTCGGGGACGCGGCGGGAGGAGCTCCTGCTGTCCGAGACGGAACTCAACCGGGTCTACCTGCTGCGCAACTTCCTCGCCGACATGCCCGCCCCGGAGGCCGCGGAGTTCCTGATGCAGCGAATCGGGCGCGACGCGACCAACAGGGAGTTTCTGGCCGCGATGGCGGCGGGGGAGTAGCGACGGGGGCAGCAGGCGCGAGTGAGGCGCTCCGC
>VXLT01000364.1 GCA_009841475.1 Gemmatimonadota bacterium | reverse complement strand
GAGACAGGGCCGCGGCCGGTGGGGTGGCGGGCACCTCTCCCAGGGAACGCTTCAGCGCGTGACACTGGAAGCACACGTTCAGCGAGGCATCGGGGCCCAGGGTGTCCAGTGCGGCCAGGCGGGTGCCGCCGGGGGCGCGCGCAACATCCCGGGCCCACTCCACATGGCCGCGCGCCGGGCCGTGACACGACTCGCAGTTGATGCGCAGGGTGGTGAAACGGGTCTCGTAGCGCTCCAGCTCGGGGCGGTACTCCACCTCGACCTGGCTGCCGTGGCAGTTCTGGCAATTGGCGAACCGCGCGCTGGTCCCGAGGATGCGAACCGGAGGCCAGTCGCCGCAGTCGGTCAGACGCATGTCCGCCGTCACCGGCAACCAGCCCGCGTCCGCCCTCAGGCCGGCGCGGTCGGCGCCCGGGACCCAGAAACCCCCCACGAAGGCCGTGTTGCAGAACCAGGTGTCCGCGTCCTTCGAATAGTCGAAGGGGAGAAACCGCTGGGTGCCGTCGGGAAACCGGGACGCGTAGCCCTGTGTTCCGCCTCCCACCATGTGACCCTGCCCGATCACGCCGGAAACCTCGAAGCGCTCGGGCGGCCGTCCCTGGCGTTCCACCACGAACAGGTAGCGGCCCTGCCCGTCCACGACCGGCGACACCACCGCGTCCGCAAAGCGGATCGGCGGGCCGCCGAACGGTGCGATCACCGTCTCGGGACCGGGCGGTCCGCCGGCGGTTCCATGCGTCGACCCCGCCCAGGCAGCGTATTGCTCGGCGTGGCACTCGGCGCAATTCTCCGACCCGGCGATCCCCGGGGCCACCTGACCCGGGCCCGACCCCGGCAACCCCAACGCAACCGGCACCGTCCTCGCCGCACCCGGCACCCGCGCCCCGGCCCACACCATCACCACCACCACAACCGGCACAAGCGCCCGCCGGAACGCCCCGGAGCCCACGTGCTTCGAAAGATCGGGCCCGTTCCCCGGCCGCGGCGCTCCATGCATGCGGTTCGGTGGGAGTTCGACCAAGTCTCCTCCAAGTTGACGAGGCGTCCGGGTGTCCAAGATTACTACGCGCACACCCCCCGTTCCGCTATGGCAGGCCCGGCAGCGCGTGGAGACCCGTGTCGCACCGAGGGCGAAGTGCTCTACGGTCTGGCATCGCGTTGCCGACCTCGCGAACCGCCCATCCAATTCCAGGGACCGATGTCAGGAAACTCCTCAAACGGCCGCCACGGCGATCTCGCGTTCGTCATGGGTGGCGGGGGAGCGCGGGCCGCCTACCAGGCCGGGGTCCTGCGCTACCTGTCGCGGCGGTTCCCAAGGCTGCAGATCCCGATCATTACCGGCGTCAGCGCGGGCGCGATCAACGCCGCCCACCTCGCGGCCCACCACGGCACCTTCGAGCAGGCCACCGAGGAACTCTTCCATATGTGGTCCAATCTGAACGTGGACCACGTCTTCCGCACCGATGTCGGGTCGCTCAGCTGGCATGTGCTGCGCTGGGCCCGACAGCTCGTATCGGGCGGGTCCAGGGCGGCCCCCCGGGTCCGCGGACTCCTCGACACCGACCCGCTCCGCGCGTACCTCACCGACGCAATGCACGCGATCGACGGAGAACTCACGGGGATCAACTACAACCTCCGCATGGGCAGGCTGAAGGCCGTCGCTCTCAGCACCACCAACTATTCCACGGGGCAGTCCGTCCTCTGGGTCCAGGGTCAGGGGGTAAAGGAGTGGGAGCGTCCCACCCGTCGCTCGCGGCTTGCCACGCTGACCGTAGAGCACGTACTAGCGTCCTCCGCGCTGCCCATCGTCTTTCCGGCCGTCCAGATCGGACCGCACTGGTTCGGGGACGGTGGCATCCGTCTCGCGGCCCCCCTGTCGCCCGCCCTGCACCTCGGCGCGGGGCGCATCCTTGCCATCAGCACGCGGCACTCCCCGACCGCGCGGCAGGCGAACAGACCCACCGTGACCGGGTATCCCCCGCCCGCACAGGTCGCCGGAGTAATGATGAACTCGGTGTTCCTCGACCTGCTCGACGACGACGCGCACCGGCTGGAGACGATCAACAGGCTTCTCGCCGGTCTGCCACCGGAAGAACGCGGTGGCATGCGGCCCGTCCGCCTCCTGACCGTGCGGCCGTCCGTCGATCTGGCGCGGCTCGCCAACCGTTACGAACCGCAGCTGCCGAAGGCGTTCCGCTTCCTGACCCGCGGCCTGGGAACCAGGCAGATCGAGGCGCCGGACTTCCTGAGCATGATCATGTTTCAGCCCGACTACCTGGCCGAACTGATCCGGGTGGGCGAGGAGGATGCCGAGACTCGCGAAGGGGAGCTCGCCGCCCTTCTGGAACCGGACGGAAAGACCGAGATTTCAGGGGGTCGGGCAGGTAGCGCGACCACCATGGCCACCGACGGCAGGAAAGCAACGTGACCAATACCGCCAACAGGACGAACGGAACCGGGAGCGATGCCCGGCATTCGCGTGAGGTGGCCGAAAGCGCCCGCGAAGCGCGCTGGGAGAAGCGAAGCTTCATGAAGGAGCTCTTCGGTGGCCGTCTTTCACTGGAACTCATCCACCCGCACCCCGCCCAGGACCCCGAGGAGGCCGCGCGGGCCGCCCCGTTCCTGAAGGCTCTGGAGCGATTCACGGCCGAGAACATCGACGGCGACGCCGTGGACCGCGACGCCTGGGTCCCCGAGTCGGTGCTGGAGGGGCTCGCCGAACTGGGCGCCTTCGGGATCAAGATCCCGCGGGAATACGGGGGCCTCGGGCTCTCGCAGATCTCCTACAACCGGGCTCTCGCCCTCGTGGCCTCCCGCTGCGCCTCCACGGCGGCCTTCCTTTCCGCGCACCAGTCCATCGGGGTCCCCACTCCGCTGGTCCTCTTCGGCACCGAGGAGCAGAAGCGCGAGTACCTGCCGCGGGCGGCGGGCGGTGCACTCTCGGCCTTCGCGCTGACCGAGCCCGAGGTGGGATCGGATCCGGCCAACATGTCCACCTTCGCAGAGCCCTCCGAGGACGGCGACCACTACATCCTCAACGGCGAGAAGCTCTGGACGACCAACGGCCCGCGGGCCGAGTTGCTCGTGGTCATGGCCCGCACCCCCGCGCGCCCGGGCGTCAGGGGGAAGCGGCCGATCAGCGCCTTCATCGTCGAGACCGACTGGCCCGGTGTCGAGGTCGGACACATCTGCAGCTTCATGGGGCTCAGGGGGATCTCGAACGGGGTGCTCCACTTCCGCGACGTGAAGGTGCCCCGGGAGAACCTCCTCTGGGGCGAGGGGCTGGGGCTGAAGCTCGCGCTGATCACCCTGAACACGGGGCGGCTCGCCCTGCCGGCCTTCTGTGCGGCGGGCGCGAAGGCCCTCCTGCGACTGTGCCGCACCTGGGCGGCGAAGCGGGAACAGTGGGGCGCCCCGATCGGGAAGCACGACGCGGTCGCCCAGATGCTGGGACGGATGACGGCGCAGACCTACGCGATGGACGCATCGGTCGACCTCGCGGCGGCGATGTCGGGCCTCGGCACCCTCGACATCCGGCTGGAGGCGGCCACGGCGAAGCTCTGGCACAGCGAGACGCTGTGGGACATGGTGGACGACGCCGTGCAGATCCGGGGCGGCCGGGGCTACGAGACCGCGGACTCGCTGCGCGCCCGGGGCGAGGACCCCGCCCCCGTGGAGCGGTGCATGCGGGACGCGCGCATCAACCTGATCTTCGAGGGCTCCAGCGAGATCATGCGGCTCTTCATCGCCCGTGAGGCCGTCGACGCCCACCTTTCGGTCGCCGGCAAGGTGATCGATCCGCGCCTCTCGACCGCCACCCGGCTCGCGGCGCTGGTGAAGGCCGGGGCACACTACGCACTGTGGTACCCGTCCAGGTGGCTGGGCTGGGGGCGCTGGCCCCGCTACGGCGACTTCGGCCCCCTCGCCGGGCATATGCGCTATGCGAACCGCAAATCCCGCAAGCTGGCCCGCACGATCTTCCACGCCATGATCCGCTTCGGTCCGAAGCTCGAGCTTCGCCAGGCCGTCCTCGGCCGCCTGGTCGATATCGGCTGCGACCTCTTCATAATGACGTCTGCGTGCGTCCGCGCCATGAAGATCGCAGCCGAGCAGCCCGGCAACGGCACTGCCTTCGAACTGGCCGACACAGCGTGCCTGCTGGCCCGGCGAAGGATCGACGCGGCGTTCCGGCAGGTCTTCCGCAACGACGACACCCGCATCCATCGGATCGCGCAACGGGCCATGGCCGACCGCTACAGCTGGCTGGAGCAGGGAATCTGCGACTGATGGCGCGTTCCCTTCTGTTCGCGGTGGTTGTCTGGACGCTGGCGCTGCTCCTGCTGGGGAGCATCGTCCACGCGACCGGATCGAGCCTCGCCTGTCCGGACTGGCCTACCTGCTTCGGCACGATGATGCCGGAGATGAAGGGAGGCGTCTTCTGGGAGCACCTGCACCGCCTCTGGGCCGGAGCGCTGGTCGTCCTCTTCGCGGTGGCGGTGATCGTCCAGCGCGTCACGCTGCCCGGGCGCGGGGACCTCTTCCGGATGGGGGTCCTCGGGCTCGGCCTCCTGATCGTGCAGTCGGTCCTGGGGGGCCTCACCGTCATCTACCGGCTTCCGGACGCCATCTCCACCTCCCACCTCGCGCTGGCCTTCCTTTTCCTGGCCCTCGCCACCGCAATGCTGGTGCGGACCGGCCCCGGTGCCGGCGCGGCCGCCGCGGTCCAGGACGGCGGAGGAGCCGACGCCACCCGCGCGGTCCCGCACGGCGGCGTCGCCAGGCGGGCAGGCCTATGGGCGGCGGCAGTCATCTTTGCCCAGTCGATCGTCGGCGCCCTGGTGCGGCACACCGACTCCGGGATGGCCTGCCCGGACGTCCCTCTCTGTCTCGGCCGGGTGATCCCGCCGCTGGTCCACCCCATGGTGCAGCTTCACTTCCTGCACCGCGTGCTCGGGCTGGCGGTGGCCATCGTTGTACTGCGCGGAAGCTGGCTGGTCCTCACCCGCACGGCTGACGTGGTGCAGCGAAGGCTTGCGGTGGCACTCGCGGCCGGGGTGGTGGCCCAGGTCCTCCTCGGTTTCCTCTCCGTCGCCTTCCGGCTGGAGCCCCCGTATGTGTCCACGCACACCCTGCTGGCCGCGATCCTCCTCAGCCTCGCTGTGGCCATGACCACTCGGGCCCGCCACCGCCGGCCCGCCGCAGCCGACGCCAACCCGTGACCATCGAAGCCTTCGGCCGCATTCTCGCGACGGTGAACGCCTGCCTCAACCTGACGAGCGCCGCGCTGCTCCTGGCCGGCCTCCGCTTCATTCTGCGGCGGGACATCGCGCGGCATCGGCTCTGCATGCTGGGAGCGGTCGCCTGCGGCGCGCTGTTCCTCGCCTTCTACGTCACCCGTTTCTCGCTGACCGGCAGCCATCCCTTCACGGGCCCCGACTCCGTGCGGCCCTGGTACCTGCTTATCCTGTTCAGCCACATGGTGCTCGCGGTCGTCGTTGTCCCGCTGGTGCTGCGTCTGCTCTTCCTCGCCGGCCGGGAGCGCTTCGACGCCCACCGGCGCCTGGCGCGCTGGACCTTCCCCGTCTGGCTCTACGTCTCAGTGACCGGACTCGTGGTCTACCTGATGCTGTACCGCATCTGGGCACCCTGATTCACCGGACCCGGCCCGCCCGGAACCACTTCAGGCGTCGAAGTCCGCCACCCACCTGCACACCCCGTCGCCCCGGTTTTCGCACCGGCGCTTGGTCACCGCCATTCCGGGATCCACGCACTTCTCCAAAGCCTGCCGGCAGTAGCCCGTGACGATTTCGCAGGCGTCGCCGGAGCGATCGACCTGCACGAACGGAGAGGCCGAGACCTCGAAGACGAAGGTCCCCGAGGCGAAACCCCCGATCCGGCGGCCGAAGAGTCGGCGGAGCGAACTGCGGATCTTCTTCTTTGTCCGGTGCAGCCGCAGGAATCGCGGGAGCCACCACGCCCGCCCCGGCAGCTGTTTTGCCGCCAGCGCGGCTCCCATCTCGCGGAAGATCTCCGCGGAGTCGGGCCGCCGGATCACCAGCTCCATGAATTCGGCGAGTTCGGCGGTCGTCAGCCTGACGTTCTTGCGGGCGCGCTGCCGGTAAAGCTCGATCTGTCGCTCGACGACTGCGCTCAGTCCGAACCTGCGAGGCATCGTGCGGTAGATGTCGTCGTCCAGGAACTCACGAGGTCGGTCCCTGGTCTTGATCGCCTCCAGGAGGGCGAGCGTCACTTCGGCTGCGATATTGGCCTGCGCTTCTGGCAACTCTCAATCCCCGGTCATGGAAGGTCCACCTGCCCGCGGTCCCCGCGGACCCGGAAGCGGCGCCCACGAGCGGTCCCAAGTCTATTGTAGAGCGGCGGCGGTAGCAACCTGACCAGTGATGATAGCTGGGTACCACACGACAAGCGGTTGACCCTCCTCCCGCCGCCTCTACGCCCGCGCCGCCGTTTGCCCGCGGCCACCGGCCATCGGTAGCTTTCCCGGCCCGTGGGATGCAACCCGATGGGCCGTCCGCCAGCTACTCCCGCAATCGTCCCGAGCCCACCGCCCAGATCTTGAACCGCCACCCCGTCTTCGACCCGCCGGAGTACCGGAACTGGACTGCGGACCCGGCCCTGGTGCGGGCGTATCGCAACCACATCGAGAACGGCGACCCGGGGCGCGCTGCCCGTGCATCCGGCCTCGGTCGCGCCGCTCTGCTCGAGCTGTATCGCGACCTTGTGGTCACCAGGCTGCAGGATACCGGGTTGAAGAGGTGGGTGCGGCAGGGCGTAATCAGCAAGGCGTGGCTGGGGGTGGGCGAGGAGGCGGTCACGGTCGGCTGCGTGGCCGCGCTGGACCGGGAGCGGGACGTCGTGATTCCCATGATCCGCAACGCCGGCGCCTGTCACATGATGGGGTTGCCGCTCGAGGATGGCTTCACCTGCTATCTCGCCACCGCCGACAGTCCGAGCGGAGGACGGGACTTCCACTACGGGGACATCGGGAAGGGCGTGATCCAGCCGGTGAGTCACATGGGCACCACCGTACCGGTCGCGACGGGAGCCGCGCTCGCCTTCAGGAACCGTGGCGAGGGGCGCGTTGCGCTCACCTGGACCGGCGACGGGGCCACCCGCACCGCAGCATTCCACGAGGGAATGGTGTTCGCTGCGCGTGTCGGCGTGCCGCTGATCGTCGTGATCCAGAACAACCAGGTGGCGCTCGGGACCCGGCTGGAACAGCACGGCGCGGGGGCGATGGAGGACATTCCCGCGGTGTACGGGCTTTCCGGGATTGGCTGCGACGGCAACAACGTGCTGGACGTGTACACCGCGGCCGCGACGGCGCGGGAGCGGTGCCTGCGGGGGGAGGGGCCGGTGATGATCGTCGCCGAAACCTTCCGCATGGGGGGGCACGCGACTCACGACGAGCGTGAAGCGCGAGAGACCTTCGCCGCCGAACTCTTCGAGCACTGGGGGCGGCGCGACCCGGTTGGGCTCTTCGAGGCATACCTGTTGGACAGGGGCGTAACCATGGGAGAACTCGAAGCGGTCGAGGAGGAGGGGCGGCAGGCGGTGGACGCAGCGGCGGAGCGGGCGCTGGCATCGCGCGCACAACTGCCGCCCCCCGAGAGCGCGCTCTTTCCGGGCATCTCGGAGGGTGGGGTGCTGCACGGGCTCCGGGGCCGCCTTGAAGGCGCCGCCGATGCGGCCCCGGCCAGCTCAGACTAGCAGCCCGTGGACAGAATCCCCCCGGCATTCGAGCGGCGATGCATCCGCGCTGGCCGCTTCGCCTCACCTGTCCACACTGTAAAGTACACATTACATTATGTAATGTCCACTATACATTTCGCCACTCCAGGGCTGCGCTCTGCGTTGCTCCTCGGGCGAATAGCGGTGCTATTCCCCCTTCGTCGCGCCTTGCCAGCCCGGCGCCTCGCCGCTCTCGGTGCTCGCGGGGCTTTGTCCACGGACCGTTAGGATTATTGCCATGTTCGAGAACTTGAAGAACGCGTTCCGGGAAGCGGTGGAGAACTTCAACCGCGAACTCCGGCGCGAAGGGGTGACCGAGACGGTCGACGGGCTTCTGAAGGGGATGGAAAAGGAGGCCGTGGCGACCAGGGCGGGACTGGAGACGCTGAAGGAACAGCTCGACGTCGCGCGGAAGCGGGCGGAGGCCGAGGCCCGGGAGGCCGAGGTGTGCCGGAGGCGGGAAGCGCTGGCGCGCAAGATCGGCGACGAGGACACCGTGGGGATCGCCGCCCGGTTCGCCGAGAAGCACGACAACCGGCGGCGCGTGCTGTCCGACAAGGCCAAAGCCATTGAGGCCGAGATTCGCCTGCACGAGTCCGAGTACGCGGAGATGATCCAGGAGATCAGGAAGGCGCGCGCCAACCGGGATTCTCTGGCCGCGACGGCAGGGCGCACACAGGCGCGGGGCTCGATCAACCGGACGGACGACCTTTTCGGCGAACTGGACCGGATGGCTGACCGGATCACCGGAAGCGAGGATGACGTCGCCGCGGCGAACGACCTGTTCGACGACGGCCCCGAGTTCGACGAGACGCTACGCCGGGCGCGGCGGGAGGAAGTTGCCGACGCCCGGCTCGAGGAGTTGAAGCGGCGCATGGGAAGGAAGTAGATTGGGGTCATGGAAAACTGGATCGGTGTAGCTATCTGGATTGTGCTGGGCGGATGCATCGGCTTGGCGATGAAGGTGGTCATCAAGCTCCCCGACACGACGCCCGGGCATTCGCGCCTGCTCTTCACGCTGGGCGCCTTCGCCGCGTGCATCGGCGGGATGCTGGGCGTCGGGATCGCCGAGTTCGACAACCCGGTCGCCCTGAGCCTGGGCGGGATGGCGGGTGCGGTCATCTTCGCCGCGCTGATGACGGGGATCTACCGCTGGGGAATCAAGGGGCTGACGTAGCACCCCGGTTCCGCGTCATGAGCAACCCCATCGAATTCGCGCACGATCAGCGCGCCAGGTTCTACGACGAGCTCTGGCAGCTCCTGCGCATCCCCTCCGTCTCGGCCAAGTCGGAGCACGACGCGGACACGGAGCGAGCCGCCGAGTGGGTGCGGGCACAGCTGCAGGCTGCCGGCCTCGAGGCCCGAACCTTCCCCACGCCAGGGCATCCGGTGGTGGTGGGAGAATGGCGCGGGGCCGGGCCGGACGCGCCGACCATCCTCATCTACGGCCACTACGACGTGCAGCCCCCGGAGCCGCTGGACCTCTGGGACTCGCCCCCTTTCGAACCCGAGATTCGCGATGGCCGGATCTACGCCCGCGGTTCCGCGGACGACAAGGGGCAGCTCTTCCTGCACGTCAAGGCGCTGGAGTCGCACCTCGCCACTCGTGGCACCCTGCCGGTTAACGTCGTGGTCCTCGCCGAGGGGGAGGAGGAGGTCGGCTCGCCCAACCTGGTCCCCTTCGTGAAGGAGCATCGCACCCGCCTCGCGGCGGACACGGTAGTCATCTCCGACTCGGCCATGTTCGCGCCCGGGCTCCCCTCCCTGCTCTTTTCCCTGCGCGGCCTGGCCTACTTCGAAATCCACGCTTCCGGCCCTTCCACCGACCTCCATTCGGGCGCCTACGGGGGCGCGATACGGAACCCCGCCAACGCACTCGCCAAGGTGATCGGCGACCTCCACGACGAAAACGGCAGGATCACGATCCCCGGGTTTTACGACGACATCATCGACCCGTCTCCCGATACCTTGCAGGGCTTCGCCCGGCTGCCCTTCGACGCCGCCGCCTACACCGGCGAGGTTGGTGCGTCCCCCGAGGGCGGCGAGTCCGCATTCTCGCCCCTGGAACGGCTGTGGACCCGCCCCACCTGCGACGTCAACGGCCTCCTCTCCGGCTACACCGGGGAAGGCGCCAAGACCGTCCTCCCGGCCAGGGCGATGGCGAAGGTCAGCTTTCGCCTGGTGCCCGGCCAGTCGGCGGAGCGCGTGAAGGAGTTGCTGGAGGCGCATCTCACGCGCGTCGCGCCCCCGGGCGTGACCCTCGAGCTGGTGGAACTGCACGGAGGCCGTCCCTGGCTCGCCAAACTCGAGGGACCGCTCTTCGAGGCCGCATCGCGGGCACTCGAGCAGTCGTTCGGGGCAACACCGGTGCTCGCCGGCGAAGGCGGCACGATCCCTATCGTGGTCGAGCTGGAGGAGATCCTTGGCGCCAACTCGCTCCTGCTCGGCTTCGCGCTCCCGGGGGCCAACATGCACGCTCCGAACGAATGGTTCGCCATGGACTGCTTCGAGCGCGGCATCGACACGCTCATTCGGCTCTACGACGAACTGGCGGCTCTCTCGCCCGCGCAATAGGGCCCAGCCGTCACTCGGCCACCACCATCGCGACAGCGCGGAGCAGGGCCCTCGCCTTGTTGACCGTCTCCTCGTACTCCGCTTCCGGGTCCGAATCCGCGACAATCCCGGCGCCGGCCTGGACGTGGGCCCGGCCGTCCCGCAGCACCATCGTGCGGATGGTGATCGCGGTGTCCATCTGGGCGCCGCCCCAGCCGATGTACCCCACAGCGCCGGCGTAGGGCCCGCGCGCGGTGGGCTCGAGTTCGTCGATGATCTCCATGGCGCGGATCTTCGGCGCCCCGGAGACGGTGCCCGCGGGGAAGCACGCGCCCAGAACATCCAGCGCCGAAAGGCCCGGGCGGGCACGCCCCTCGACCTGGCTGCACAGGTGCATCACGTGCGAGTAGCGCTCCACCTTCATCAGTTCCGGGACGGTCACCGTGCCGTAGTCCGAGACCCGGCCCACGTCGTTCCGTCCCAGGTCTACCAGCATGCGGTGCTCGGCCAGCTCCTTCTCGTCGGCGGCGAGCTCAGCGGCGAGCGCGCGGTCCTCGGCCCGGGTCCGCCCCCGACGGCGCGTCCCCGCGATCGGCCGCACCGTCACGACGCCGTCCTCGAGCCGGACCAGCACCTCGGGCGACGACCCCACGATATGGAAGTCCCCGAGGTCGAGATTGAAGAGGTAGGGGGACGGGTTGATCGTTCGGATGGCGCGATAGAGCTGGAAGGGGTGCGCTTCGAAGGCAGTCGTCAGACGCTGGCTGAGGACCACCTGGAAGGCGTCGCCGGCGGCGATGTACTCCTTGATGCGCCGCACGCCCGCGGTGAACGCGTCCCGCTCGAAGCTGGAGGTGAAGACGGGTTCCACCGCGCTTGATGGCGCCAGATCCAGCGGCTCCGGATCCGCACGCGAACGCAGGCGGCCGACCGTGTCCTCCAGCTTGGCGACCGCTTCCCGGTAGCGCCGCTCGAGGGTGTCCGGCGAGGCGTCCGGACCCGTCTCGATCGTGGTGATGACGTTCGCCCGGCCGTAGAGGTTGTCCACGGCAACCACCACGTCGGTGAACATGAATACCGCCGCCGGCAGTCCCTGGTCGTCCGGCGGCCCGTCCCCGAGGCGCTCGATGCGGCGCACCAGATCGTATCCGAAGTAGCCCACAGCCCCGCCCCAGAAGCGCGGGAGTCGTGGATCGGGGCGCGGTTTCGCCCGCTCGAGACGCCCCCGCAGGTCCGCAAGCGGGTCGGCGACGGCGTGCGGGCGCCACCCATCCTCGGAGCTCCAGAGCGACAGATCGTCTCCTTCAAGCAGCCACACTTCCCGCGGGCGGCTTCCCAAGAAGCTGTAACGGGCCCATTGTTCACCACCGACCACACTCTCGAGCAGGAAGCCGAAAGGCCCCTCCCGGAGCTTGTGGTAGGCCGTGACGGCCGTATCGGAGTCGAAGAGGAACTCGCACCACACGGGGATCCGCAGACCCGGTGCGGCGTCGCGAAGCAACGATTCGAATGAGGGTTTGACGTCCAATTGAACCAAGCCGCCGATGGGTGCGCGGGCCCCCGCGGGGCCGCAGGGAAGCAATAGATTCCGGGAAACACATGAAAACTAAGCAACAGCCCCACAACGCGAACCCGAACGGCCCGGACAGCGACCCGCCCTACCTCTGGGCCTGCATCACGGCTCTTGCGATCGGATTGCTCTACACCGTCACGCTCGCGCCGGATACCGCCTTCTGGGACACCAGCGAATACATCGCGACCGCGCACATCCTGGGCATCCCGCACCAGCCGGGGAACCCGCTCTTCGTGGTCCTGGCCCGCGCCTGGGAGATCCTTCTCTCCCCGCTCGGGCTCTCCACCGGCGTCCGCATCAACCTTTTCTCGGCATTGATGGGTACGCTGGCACACGGAATGTGGTTCCTGGTCGTCCATCACATCCTGGGGCACTTCTCCATCGACCGGCGCTTCCGCCTCATCGCCGCCGCCGCGGCCACCCTCGTCAGCGCCACC
>VXLT01000054.1 GCA_009841475.1 Gemmatimonadota bacterium | reverse complement strand
CCCCCGACCTCCCCCCTCGCACGCCCGGCGGCCGCGCCACCTCGGACACAGAGTCCCGGTCCATCGCTTCGGGGGGGGCGGGCCTGCGATCTCCGGCGGTCACCGCTTCCACGTCCCGCTCGGTCCCGGCCGGGTGCTGGAAGTGGAGGTGGCGGGGCAGGGGGTCGGCAACCCGCTGGTCGGGGTCCTGCGTGCATCACTGGAACGAGCGGCGTCCCTGGCCGGGGAGGTGGGCCGCAACCGCGCGGCGCTGGAAGCCGCGCTGGAGGCCAACCGGGCCATCCGCGAAGACATGGCGCGCGAACAGCTCTCCCGCGAGATGGAGTTGGCCCACGACCTGCAGATGAAGCTGCTGCCCCCGATCCCGCGGGTTCCCCGGGTCGAGGCCGCGGCCCGGGTGATGTCGGCCACCTCCGTGGGCGGTGACTTCTACCAGGTCATCCAGCTCTCCGGGGGCAGGGTGGGCGTGATGATAGGGGACGTTTCGGGCCACGGTTTTCCGGCCGCACTCATCATGGCCCTGGTCATGAGCGCGGCGGCGATCTACGCCGAGCAGGGGGCCGCCCCCGCGACAGTGCTGGAATACGTGGACCGCGCGATCGGCGACGAACTCGAGTCCACCGAGATGTATCTGTCGCTCTGCTATTGCGTCCTGTCCCCGGGAACTCCCGAGATCGCCTACTCGAACGCCGGCCATCCTCACGCGTTCGTCGTCGAATCGGACGGCACGGCCAGGCGCCTCTTCGCGACCGACCCGCCCATGGGGATCGGCAAGCCGCCCTACGGCCAGTCCGCGGCGGATTGGAGTCCCGGGGAGGACATCCTGCTGCTCTTCACCGACGGCCTGTCCGACACGCTCGCGCACGCGGGCAGAAGCAGCGGCGAGGACCTGGTGCTGAGCACGGTGGCGGCCCGCCATGGGAGGCGGGCGGACGAGATCCTGCACGCTCTCTTCGAGCTGTGCCGGCGGGCGACCCCGTCGATCCCCTCGGACGACCGAACCGCGGTGATCCTGCGCACCCGATGAAGCCGCGGCGAACGGGGCGCGGCCGCCCGAAGCGATCGCTCGGCCAGAACTTCCTCGTCGACCCCAACCTGCGCCGCAAGATCGCTGCCGCGGTCGGTGCCGGAGAAGGGGAGCCCGTACTCGAGATCGGGGCGGGACGGGGCGCGCTCACCGATCATCTGGTCCAGGCCCGAGTGGCTCTCACCGCCGTCGAACTGGATGACGAACTCGCTCCGGAGCTGGCGGCACGCTACCGCCACGACCCGCGCACCAGGGTCGTCCACGGCGACGTTCTCTCGCTGGACCTCCCGAACCTCACGGCGGACTGGACGGCCACGCGGGTCGTAGGGAACATCCCCTACAATATCACCACGCCGATCATCTTCAAGCTGCTCACCTCCCCCTTTCCGGCGGACATCGTGCTCACGATGCAGGCGGAGGTCGCCGCGCGCATCCTGGCCGGGCCCGGCTCCCGCACCTACGGGGCGCTGTCGGTCGGCGTCGCAGTCCACGCGGAAGCAACCCGGGTGTGCAGGGTGCCGCGAGGGGCCTTCCGCCCGGTCCCGAAGGTCGATTCGGTTGCGCTCCGGATCACGCCGCGCGTACCCCAGGAAGTGGACGCGGCGGCGGCGCGCCGCGTCCGCACCCTGACCCGCGCCGCCTTCTCGTGGCGTCGCAAGCAGCTCGGCAAGATCCTGCACCGCCACCCGGATCTTCGCTGTGCGCCCGCGGACGTCGAGCGGGCACTCGCGGAGCGGTCGCTGCTGCCGTCCATCCGCCCCGAGCAGCTGTCGGCGGACGACTACGTCGCGTTGAGCAGGATCCTCCGGCCGGCGGTCCGGCCCCCCGGCCGACGGCTGCGCTGAGCGGCAAGTCCCCCACGGTCGGCGCACGCCCGGTTGCGGCGCGTCCCAGCCCGCCTCTCGCTCTCCCCGCCCATGTCACGAATCCCGGTTGACGCCTCTGCCGGGGCGCTTCTAGCTTCCACTTGTGAACAGTTTCACAAACAGGATCCCCGACGCCGCGGTCCGCCGCTTTTCCCTCTATCTGCGGTATCTGGAGGACTTCGAGCGCTCCGGGATCAGGAACGTGGCCAGCGGCGTTCTGGCCGAACGGGGCGGGACCACGGCGGCCCAGGTGCGCAAGGACCTTTCCTTCCTGGGATCCTTCGGCAAGCGCGGCCTGGGGTATTCCGTGGCGGAGCTTACCGGGGTCCTCAGGGGCGTGCTCGGCCTCGACTCGGTCTGGCGGGTCGCGCTGCTCGGGGCCGGGCGCATCGGGACGGCGCTCTTCCGGTACGAGCCGTTTCGCGCCCGCGGCTTCCACATCACCACGGTCATCGACAACGACCCCGGCAAGATCGGGACGCGGCTGGGCGACGTCACGATCCGCGGCGAGCACGAACTCGAGAGCGCCCTGCAGGACGACCGCACCGACCTCGTGATCGTCGCGGTGCCCGCCGCGGTCGCGCAGGCGCTCGTCGACCGGGTGGTCGCGGCGGGGATCCGGGCCGTGCTCAACTATGCCCCCACGCAGCTGCGTCTGCCCGGCGACGTGGCGCTGAGGAACGTGAGCATGATGGTCGAGCTGGAGAGCCTCTCACACGCACTTGCGCGGCTGCGCCGATGACGGCCTCCGCGACCACGCCCGACCGGTCGCTGCTGCGGCGTGCCTGGGACATGCTGGAGGAGGGCCCCGCGCTCACCACCGATCTCGCCCGGGAAGTCCTCGGCCTCGACGGCCACCCCGGCGCGGCCGCAGCCGCCGTCTTCGCGCTGCTGGGCAGGGACAGGCGCTTCCACGTGGACGGCGACGGCAGGTGGAGCCTGCGGGGCGGGGCGGCGGCGCGGGCCCCCGGAACGCCCCTGTCGCGACTATCCTACGCCGTCGTGGACGTGGAGACGACGGGAGGCAGCTACGAGGCCGGTCACCGCATCACGGAGGTGGCGGTGGTGGAGGTGCGGCGGGGCGCCGTGACCGATTCCTTCCACACTCTGGTCCACCCCGGGCGCCCCGTCTGGTCCTCGACCGAGCGCCTGACCGGCATCACCGACGCGATGCTGGCCGCCGCGCCGACCTTCGACGAGGTGGCGGAAGAGGTCTTTCGGCGCCTCGCGGGGCGGGTCTTCGTCGCGCACAACGCGGGGTTCGACTGGGGCTGGGTGCGGGCGCAGCTGTGCGACGCGCTCGGCGATGCGCCGGAGGTGAAGCGGCTCTGCACCATCAGCCTGACCCGGCGGCTCGCACCCGAACTCCGCTACCGCAACCTCGATGCGCTCGCCGACCACTTCCGGATTCCGATCCAGGAGCGCCACCGCGCCCACGGGGACGCGCTCGCCACGGCACGCATCCTGCTGCGCCTCCTCGACCGGGCCGCGAGCCTCGGCGTCGGCGATCTGCACGCGCTGAAGCGCTACCGGCCGCGAAAGCGCGACAGGCGCCAGCGCGACCTCTTCGTGGATGCCGGCCTACCACCCAGCTTTCGCCCGCGCTTATAATGTTGTTCGCTGAATTGCCGAAGCCACGCCAAAACACCGGGAGTCTTCCTTGGCGGATGCTGCCACGACACCTGTGATCCTGGACGGGGTGCGAACCCCGATCGGGCGCTTTCTCGGCGGCCTGAGCCCGCTCTCCGGCCCGGAGCTGGGCGCCGTTGCCGTTCGCGAGGCGGTCACCCGCTCGGGCGTCGACGCCGCCGAGATCGACGAGGTCATCATGGGGAACGTGGTAAGCGCCGGGGCCGGACAGGCGCCCGCGCGCCAGGCGGCCGTGAACGGAGGAGTACCCGCGAGCGTTCCGGCTGTCACCGTGAACAAGGTGTGCGGCTCCGGTCTCAAGGCGGTGATGCTGGGCGCCCAGGCGATCCGGGCGGGAGACGCCCGGCTCGTTGTGGCCGGCGGGTTCGAATCCATGTCCAACGTTCCGTATTACGTACGCGGCCTGCGCGGGGGCGTGAAGTTCGGGGACCGCGCCCTGCAGGACGGACTGGTCCATGATGGGCTGTGGTGCTCCTTCGGGATGTGCCACATGGGAGGGCACGCCGAATACACGGCCGCGAAGGCGGGCGTGACCCGGGCCGAGGCCGACGCCTTCGCGCTCGCGTCGCACCGGAAGGCGGTTGCCGCGATGGACGGTTGCCGCTTCGCCTCGGAGATCGTCCCCGTGACGACCCCGGCGCGCCGGGGCACGGTCGTGGTCGACACCGACGAGGGACCGCGCCGCGAGACCTCCCTGGAAGCGCTCGGACGCCTGCGGCCCGCCTTCGCGCGCGACGCGCCGGAAGGGCTGGACGAGCTGGTCGTGACCGCAGGCAACGCGCCCGGGCTGAACGACGGCGCTTCGGCGCTTGTGGTGGCGAGCCGCGAATATGCGGAGGCGCACGGCCTGCCGTACCGCGCGGTGATCAGCGGATACGCCGCCGGCGGGACCGAGCCGCAGGACCTGTTCCTTGCGCCGGTGGTCGCCGTGCGCCGGCTGATGAAGCGGGAAGGGACCGCCATCGGGGACTACGACCTGGTGGAGATGAACGAAGCGTTCGCGGTGCAGGCCATCGCGGACATGCGTGCGCTGGAAATGGATCCCGGGCGCGTGAACGTGAATGGCGGCGCGGTGGCGCTCGGGCACCCGATTGGCGCTTCCGGAGCCCGCGTCCTGGTGACCCTCCTCGCCGCCATGGACGACCGCGGTGCCGGGACCGGTCTGGCGACCCTTTGTCTGGGCGGCGGGAATGCCGTCGCCCTTGCCGTCAAGAGGAACTGAAGAGGCCCACGAGAGATGATTCGATCCGAAGCGAAGACCTGGCTTTCCGTTCCGGCGATTTCGATCAACCGGCGCGTCGCGCTGCCCGTGGCGGCCGCAGTCTTTGCGCTGCTCACCGCCGTGGGGGGCCAGATCGCGGTGCCGCTTGGCGTGACCCCGGTACCCATGACCCTGCAAACGCTGTTCGTGTTGCTTGCCGGGGCGCTGCTCGGGCCCGTGGCCGGTGCATCCTCCCAGCTGCTGTACCTGGCGTTGGGAGTGGCGGGCGTGCCCGTCTTCGCAATGGGCGGCGCCGGGTTCCCCTGGATCTTCGGGCCCACCGGAGGCTACCTCATGGCATTCCCCATGGCCGCGGCGCTCACCGGCTGGATCGCGGGACGGGAAGGGCATGTGCTGCGGACCATTGCAGGGTTCGTGGCAGGAACGGTGGTCATCTTCGCTCTGGGCGCCGCCTGGCTGTCGGTGGTGACTGACCTGGGCCCTGCGGCGCTCTTCGCCGCCGCGGTGCAGCCGTTCCTCGTGGGCGCGGTCACCAAGGTGGCGATCGGAGTGGTGGGGGCGCGGCTGGTCCTTTCCCGTCTGGTCCGAAAGCGGGAAGCGAAGGCTTGAGCGACACTCCGACCGCTCCAGCCGCGCCTGGCAGATCCTCCGGGACGTTCCGCAAGATCCTGGAAGCCCTGCTGCGCCTGGGGGGCTTCACGATTCTTTTCATCGCCGTGCTCGTCGGCCTGAGCCTCGCCGGCGGCGCAAGCGAGAACCTGCTCGTCTACGGGGTCACGATCTGCCTCGCAGCGCTGGCGGCGACCCTCGTGCTCCTCAGACTGGACGGCCGCCGTCCAATGACGGATGTGGGTCTGCACCGCACGGGCGTTCCGTCACACCTCTTTCGCGGATTCGCCTTCGGCGTCGCCATCGTGATTCCCGTCGTCGCACTGTCGCTCGCCGGGGGTCTCAGGTACGGGCCCGACGGAGGCACGGCCATCGCGTATCTGGGCACGGGCGCCTGGACCGCCCTCGTTCTCTTCTTCCCGGCCGCCGGCGAGGAGATCCTCTGCCGCGGGTACCCGCTGGCTGTCATTGCCGAGCGCTGGGGCAACGCTGTAGCCCTGTTGCTCACCACAGTGGCGTTTTCCGTCCTGCACGGAGCCAACCCCGAGGTGACCCCCCTGGCCCTGCTCAACATCGCGCTGGCCGGGCTCCTGCTCGGGGTCGTCCGGATCGCAACCGGCAGTCTCTGGGCCGCCACCGGCGTGCACCTGGGCTGGAATCTCGCCACCGGATTCCTCGCCGATCTCCCGGTGAGCGGATTGTCTCTCGTCGACGCCCCCCTTATTGAGGTTACGCGGACCGGCCGTGATTTCATCACCGGCGGCGCGTTCGGGGCCGAGGGTGGTCTGGCCTCCACCGTCGCGATTGCGCTGGCGATCGTCTACGTGCTGCGCAGGGAGCGCCGGAGCCGGCTGGACAGTTCCGGGGAAGCCCCATGAAGGTCCGGCGTGTCGCGGTGATCGGCGCGGGAACCATGGGCAACGGGATCGCCCACGTGTGCGCGCTGGGGGGGCTGGGCGTGTCGCTCGTGGATGCGGACGCGGCGGCCCTCGATCGCGGGCTTGCCACGATCGGCCGCAACCTGGGGCGACAGCTGGCCAGGGGGAAGATCACCGCCGAAGAGCGCGCCGGTGCCCTGGCGCGGATCGAAGGGGGGCGGTCGCTGGATGCCGCCGCGCACGCCGATCTGGTCATCGAGGCCGTTCCGGAACACGCCTCACTGAAGCGCGAAATCTTCGCGGAACTGGACGGTGTCACTCCGCCCGGGACGATCCTCGCCTCCAACACCTCGTCGATCTCCATCACTGCAATCGCCGCGGCCACCGGCCGGCCCGGGCAGGTGATCGGGATGCACTTCATGAACCCGGTTCCGGTGATGAAGCTGGTCGAGGTCATCCGCGGGCTGCGCACCAGCGACGCGACCACGGCGGCGGTCATGGAGGTTGCCCGCGCGCTCGGCAAGACGCCGGTCGAGGCGCGCGACTTCCCCGGCTTCGTCTCCAACCGAATCCTGATGCCGATGATCAACGAGGCCGTCTTCGCCCTGATGGAGGGTGTAGCCGATGCGGAAGGCATCGACACGGTGATGAAGCTGGGCATGAATCACCCCATGGGTCCCCTCGCGCTCGCGGATCTGATCGGCCTCGACACCTGCCTGAACATCCTCGAGGTGCTGCACCGGGAGCTGGGCGACGACCGCTACCGGCCCTGCCCGCTGCTGAGACAGTACGTGGCGGCCGGGTGGCTCGGCCGCAAGTCGGGACGCGGCTTCCATCGCTACGCGCCGCCCGGCTGATCCGTGCTGACCGTCGAGCAGCAGGCGATCCGGGAGCTGGCGCGCGACTTCGCCGACCGTGAAATCGTGCCGCAAGCCGCGGCCTGGGACCGGGCGGGGGCCTTCGACCGGGACGTACTTTCCCGGCTGGGCGAGCTGGGATTCCTGGGGATGCTCGTGCCGGAGAGGTACGGCGGCCTCGGTCTCGATGTGCCCACCTACGTGGTCGCGCTGGAGGAGCTGGCTCGGGGCGACGCGGCGCTGGCCCTGACGGTGGCGATCCAGAACGGACCGGTGCCCGCGATCCTTCTCGCCCACGGGAGCGAGGCGCAAAAGGCCCGCTGGCTCCCCGGTCTCGCATCGGGGGCGAAGATCGCGGGCTTCGCCCTGTCGGAGGCGCACGCGGGAAGCGATCCGTCGGCGATGACCACGATCGCCACCGAGGGAGCCGGCGGATGGACGCTCAGCGGGTCCAAGCGCTGGGTCACGAACGGCGCGTCCGCCGACCTGATGCTCGTCTTCGCCCGAACCGGCGAGGGCGGCCGCGGGAAGCCGGCCACCGGCGCTTTCCTGGTGGACACCGCGTCGCCGGGGTACCGGGCGGGCGAGCGTGAGAAGACGATGGGCCTGCGCGCCTCCGAAACGGTCAGCGTGGATCTGGAGTCGGTGCGAGTGGACGGCGACCGGCTGATCGGGGACCCCGGCCACGGCCTGCGCTATGCCCTCGAAGCACTCGATCTGGGGCGGCTGGGGATCGGGGCACAAGCGGTCGGGATCGCCCGGGCGGCGCTGGAGCACGCCGTCCGCTATGCCCACGATAGGCGGCAGTTCGGGCGCGCCATCGCCTCGTTCGGCGGGGTGCGGAGCAAGCTCGCGACGATGGCCGCCCGCGTCGCGGCGGCTAGGGCGCTGGTGATGGAGGGGGCCCGGGCCTGGGAGGCGCTCGCGGGGACCCGTGTGCGGGATGCCGGCGGGGGCGTGCGGCCACCGGCATCCGGCGACCCCTCCGGCAGCGGCGACCTCCCCGTGACCGCCCGCTCCGCCATGGCCAAGCTCATCGCGAGCGAGACCGCCACCTGGGCCGCCGAGGAGGCGGTGCGCATCTTCGGTGGTTACGGTTTCATGCGCGAGTATCCGGTCGAGAAGCTCATGCGGGACGCCAAGGGCACCGAGATCTACGAGGGGACCAGCGAGATTCTGAGGCTGGTGATAGGCCGTGCCCTGAAGGCCCGGGAGGCAGCCGTTGGAACACCTTGAAAGAGCGGACGCGCGGATCTTCCGCGCGGTTCAGGACGAGACCGGCCGGCAGCTGGGGCAGCTGGAGATGATCGCGAGCGAGAACTTCGTATCGCCCGCGGTCAGGGAGGCGCTCGGAACCGTCTTCACCCACAAGTACGCGGAGGGTCTGCCAGGACGGCGCTACTACGGCGGCTGCGAGTTCGCCGACGAGATCGAGGAACTGGCGCGTTCGCGCGCAACCCGTCTTTTCGGCGCGGATCACGCCAACGTCCAGCCCCATTCCGGGGCCCAGGCCAACATGGCCGCCTACTTCGGCTTCCTCGAGCCGGGCGACACCATTCTGGGGATGAACCTCAGCCACGGCGGCCACCTCACCCACGGTTCGCCCGTCAACTTCAGCGGGCGCCTCTTCAAGGTGCATGCCTACGGCGTGCGGCAGGAGGACGGCCGAATCGACTACGACCAGGTCCGGGAGGTGGCCCGCCGCTGCCGTCCGAAGCTCATCATGAGCGGGGCGTCGGCGTATCCCCGCACCCTCGACTTCGCGGCGTTCGGCGAGATCGCGGCGGAGGTGGGCGCCGTCCACGTGGTCGACCTTGCCCACATCGCGGGGCTGGTGGCGGGCGGGCACCACCCGAGCCCGGTCCCGCATGCCGATGTCGTAACCACGACCACGCACAAGACGCTGCGGGGGCCGCGCGGGGGGCTCGTCCTGTGCCGCGCGGAGCACGCCCGGATCATCGACAGGATGGTCTTCCCGTTCATTCAGGGGGGTCCGCTGATGCATGTGGTCGCGTCCAAGGCCGTGGCGCTCGGCGAGGCCCTGACTCCCGCCTTCCGGGACTACGGCGCCGGCGTGATCGAGAATGCGCGCGTTCTGGCCCGGACCCTGTTGGCGCGGGGTGTCCGCCTCGTGTCGGGCGGCACGGACACGCACCTGCTCCTCGTCGACCTGAAGGACGGCGACCTCACCGGCAAGGACGCGGAGCAGGCGCTGGAGCGCGCAGGCATCACCGTCAACAAGAACACGGTCCCCGGCGAGACCCGGTCACCGTTCGTCACCTCGGGGTTGAGGATCGGCACTCCCGCGCTGACCACGCGGGGCATGGGCACCGACGAGATGAGAAGGATAGCCGGGTGGATCGCCGACATCCTCGAGCGGCCCGGGGACACCGCACGGATCGACGGAATCAGAGGGCAGGTCGCGGAACTCTGCAGGGGCTACCCGCTCTACGCCTGACCGCCTCCGGGGTGTCGCCCCGATCCGCGGCGGCGTCAGCCAAACATTTGGCGGCTTCGATCCGGGGCTGTAAGTTTGCTGCATGAATGCTTGCGAACCCGTCGACGTGCTGTCCCGGCTGCAGGAGCGGTACCCGCGCTTCCACCGTTGCGCCTACGGCTTCCTCCTCGATGCGCTCCACCACGTGATCGCGATGCAGGAGGAGCGTCGCCACATCTCGGGGCAGGAGCTGGTCGAGGGCGCCCGCACGCTGGCGATGGCGCGCTTCGGCCCGCTGGCTCGCACCGTGCTGGAATTCTGGGGCATCCATTCGACGGACGACGTGGGCGAGATCGTCTTCGCGCTCGTGGAGACCGGTGTGCTCGTCAAGCAGGAGGACGATCGGCGGGAGGACTTCGAGGATCTCTTCGACTTCGAGGAGGTTTTCGATCACGACTATCCGTGGAGTGTGGCTGAAGCGTAACCGCCGTTGGATGTGGGTCCGCGATGCGGGCCATCGAACGGCCTTGGCTGGCAGTTCGTCGGTTCGGGTTGTAGTTTCTGCGGAGAGTCGGGTGCAATGCGCACTGGAGACCACGGCGGTCGCTATGACCGGAAGACGCGGGGGCCATGGGAGCCCCTCGGCCAAGCAAGGATGAGGGGCTGATGAATACGTTGACGGAGACCGGCTTTGCCGATTGCAAGAAGTGTGACCAGGGAGTTCTCCTGCCGATGTCGGACTACGGCAGGGACGGAGCGCCTATCCGTTTCAAGGCGTGGGTCTGCTCGAATCCGGACTGTGGTTTCAACATTCGCATAGACAACGGCGAAATCACCTTCGGCCGGTCAATCGGGCAGAGCTACAAGTAGGGATGTCGCCGGGCCGCCTGCGGGCCCCCACCGCCGGTCAGGCCGCCAGTTTCGACCGGTTCGCGATTCGCGAACGCGGCGTTCCGGAGCCCGCCCTGATGGAGAATGCCGGGCGTCAGGCGGCCCTCGTCATTCAGCATCTATATGGCAGCGGACCGGTCGTGGCACTGCTCGGCTCGGGCAACAACGGAGGGGACGCGCTGGTGTGTCTGCGGGCGCTCGCCGCCTGGGGGCGCCCCGTCACCGCGGTCGCCGTGGGACAACGGCCGGATTCGGATCCGGTTCTGCATGGTTGGGATCTGCCGACCGTCGAATTCGATCCCTCCGAGGGTGATGGGGGCGCGCTGAGGCGGTTGCTCGGGAGCGCCGGGGTCGTGGTGGACGGACTGCTGGGCACCGGGATCCGGGGCGCGCCGCGGGCCGGGTACGCCGCCGCGATCGAGGCCGCGAACCGGACGGGCGGCGGCGCGCTGGTGGCGCTCGACACCCCTTCGGGCGTCGATGGGACCAGCGGGAAGGTGCCGGGCGCCTCTATTCGCGCCTCTCTGACAATCGCGTTCGGCTGGCCGAAGCTGGGCACGCTGCTTCACCCGGGCCGCGCCCGCTGCGGGAGGATCGTGGCCGTGGAGATAGGGTTCCCGCCCGGTGAGACGGTCAACGGAGAGGACTGGGCCGAGTTGGTGACGACCGGCTGGGCGGCGGAGCGGCTGCCGCGGCGGCCTCCCGTCACGCACAAGAACGCGGTTGGCACCCTCGCCGTGGTGGCCGGCTCCGCCATGGCGGGCGCGGCGGTGTTGGCGGCGAGGGCCGCTTTCCGCGCCGGAGCGGGGCTGGTGCGGGTGTGCTCGTCGCGGCTGGCGGGGGATGCGATCGTGCAGGTCCCCGAGGCCGTTTTCGTCGACGCGGCCGAGGCTGACGGGCTCCGCGATGCCGTCCGTGCGAGTGACGCGGTCGCGGTGGGGCCGGGGCTCGGAACCGGGGACGAAGCCGTTCGACAGCTCGAGGCCGTCCTTGCGGCGCGCGGAGGGCGCCCCGTCGTGGTCGACGCCGACGCCCTCACCCTCCTCGCCCGGGGTGCCCTGGGGGGCATCTCCGCCCTGGAAGGCACCGGCGTGGTAGTCACGCCCCACCCGGGGGAGATGTCGCGGCTCACAGGCCGCAGCGTGGCGGAGATCCAGGCCGACCGCGTCGGCACGGCGCGGAGTTTCGCCGCCGCCCACGGCGTGGTCACCCTGCTCAAGGGCGCCCCGTCGCTGGTGGCGGATCCGGACGGCAGGCTGCTGGTGAGCGCCACCGAGCACACCTCGGCACTGGCCGTGGCAGGAATGGGGGACGTGCTCGCGGGGGCCGCCGCTTCCTTCCTCGCGCAGGGGGTGGATCCCGCTGAAGCGTGCGGCCTGGCGCTGGACATCACCGGGCGGGCGGTGGCGGAGAGTGGCCTGGGCGCCTCGCTGACGCCCTCGGACGTGGTGGAGGGGATGGGGGCCGCGCTGCCCGGGCTCGCCGCGGACCCCTATCCCCTGAATACGGATCTGCCGTTTCCTTTCGTCACATTCGATCAGGCGAGCCCTCGGTAGCGGCGGCCCCCGTGGACCGAACACCTCCCGGCAGGACAGCCCCGGCGGGCGGGCCACGCCCGGGCAGCTCCGGCCCGGCGGACGAGACCGCACTGGTCGAGCGGCTTGCCGCGATCGGCTGGAAGGGGAACCGCGCGGTGCTCCTCGGCCCGGGGGACGACGCGGCGGTGCTGCGCGGCGGGTTGGCCGTCTCGACCGACCTGATGGTGGAGGGCGTTCATTTCCGCTTTGACTGGGTGACCCCTGCCGAGGCCGGGTTCCGGGCCGGCGCGGCGGCGCTGAGCGACATGGCGGCGATGGGGGCCCGGCCGGAGGCGATCCTCGTGTCGATGGCGCTCCCGGGGCGCGATCCGGGGCTGGGCGAGGCCCTGCAGCGCGGGGTGCGGGGCGCAGGTGATCGAGTCGGAGCAGTGATCGCCGGGGGGGATGTGAGCCGCACGACGGGACCGGCGATGCTGGACGTGGTGGTGGTGGGCCGCGTTATACACAACTTACCGT
>VXLT01000043.1 GCA_009841475.1 Gemmatimonadota bacterium | reverse complement strand
TTATACAGCTCTTCCGGCAACGCCCGTTGTACTATTGCTGCGGGGGGTCGCTCATGTCTTTCTGAGACTGGGGCAAGGGCGGTCGGCGCAACCAGCGCCCGGACGGCCCACGGAAACGCAGACAGCGCCGGACGGGGCTCGGTGGTGAACTTAATGGGACGGGTGGGATGGGTCGTCATCTGCTCGGGTCTCCGGTGGGTGCAGTCTCCAGGTGGTGCGAATGAACGCGTATGGACAGATTGTTTCCCCGTTCACCCCTCGCGCAACCACGAGCACCAAATGCCAGACAGAGACAGCGAACACGTCCGCGCCGCCGCCGTCCAGCCGCGCGGCTTCCCCTTCGACACCGCCTCGGCGGTTTCCGAACTCTGCGCGACCACTGCGGCGGCTGCCCAAGCCGGGGCCGGGCTGGTCGTCTTCCCGGAAGCCTTCGTCGGCGGGTACCCGTGGGGACTCTCCTTCGGCACCGCGGTCGGTGGACGCAAACCGGCGGGGCGCCGCACCTTCGGCCGCTACCATGACGCCGCGATCCGCGTTCCCGGTCCCGAGACCGAGCGGATGGGACGCGCGGCCGCCGAAGCTGGCGTCTACCTGGCGGTGGGCGTCATCGAGAAGGGCGCCGCCCATTCGCCCGGCACCCTCTTCTGCACATTGCTCTACTTCGCGCCTGACGGCACCCTGGCGGGGCTGCACCGCAAGCTGAAGCCCACCGCCGCCGAGCGGCTCATCTGGGGGGAAGGGGACGGAAGCACGCTGCCCGTTCTGGACACGCCCTTCGGACGGGTCGGCGGGCTGATCTGCTGGGAGAACTACATGCCGCTCGCCCGCATGGCGATGTACGGCAAGGGCGTCGAGATCTACCTCGCGCCGACCGCCGATTCACGCGACCGCTGGCAGGCCACGCTCCGCCACATCGCGCTGGAGGGCCGCTGCTTCGTGATCGGCTGCAATCAGTTCGTCACCAAGGAGCACTACCCTGCGGACATCGAGATCCTCGGCGAGTTCGCGGACTGGCCGGATGTGCTCTGTCCCGGCGGCACCTCGATTTACAACCCCCTCGGCGAGCCGCTGGCCGGTCCGCTCCTCGGCGAGGCCGGGATCCTCTACGCCGACCTGGACCTGGGCGACGTGGCGCGCGGCAAGTTCGACTTCGATGTGGTCGGGCACTACGCGCGGCCCGATGTCTTCGAGTTCCGCGTGAACGAGGAGCCGATGGGGGCAGTGAGGCGGTAAGGTGGCGGGTGACGGGGCGCTTCCGCATCACGGTGACCGGCTTATTGTCGGCCGACGGCGCGGGAACGATATACGATATCATATCGCTGATATATAATAATATAAATTAGAGATCCGAATTTATATGATCGTATATAGAAATGCCCCAGGTCGGTCGCGGTGGCTGTCGCGGTGGCCCTTGATGATTGTTCCCGCACCCGCGAGAATCCCTGCCCACACGCTTGTCACAAGCCCCGGATGCCCGGCTCGGAGCAACTGCCGGGGGAATCGTCTCACCAGAAGGATCCACCACGATGACCACGACCATGGCCCCCCCCTCCCGCTCCGTCACCCAGCGCTACCTGGAGGAGGCGGAGCGCTATTCCGCCCACAACTACCACCCGCTGCCCGTCGTCCTGGACCGGGGCGAAGGGGTGTGGGTCTGGGACGTGGAGGGCAACCGGTACCTCGACATGCTGGCCTCCTACTCCGCGGTGAACCAGGGCCACCGGCACCCGGAGATCATCGCCGCCGCGCGCGAGCAGATGGACCGGCTGACGCTGACCTCACGCGCGTTCCACAACGACCAGATGGGACCCTTCCTGCACGAGCTCTGCGACGCGGCGGGCTTCGACGCCGCGCTGCCGATGAACACCGGCGCCGAGGCCGTCGAGACCGCGATCAAGATGGTGCGCAAGTGGGGGTACGAGGAGCGCGGGGTGCCGGATGGCCAGGCCGAGATCATTGTCTGCGAGGACAACTTCCACGGCCGCACCACGACGATCGTGGGCTTCTCGTCGGAGGAGCAGTACCGCGCCGGCTTCGGCCCCTTCACGCCCGGCTTCCGCCTCATCCCCTACGGCGACATCGACGCGCTGCGGGCCGCGATCGGGCCCACCACGGTCGGCTTCCTGGTTGAGCCCATTCAGGGTGAGGCGGGGGTGATCGTGCCGCCGGACGGGTACCTGAGGGACGCGGCGGCGCTGTGCCGCGAGAACGGCGTGGCGTTCGTCGCCGACGAGATCCAGACGGGGCTGGGCCGCACCGGCCGGTTCATGTGCTGCGACTGGGAGGACGTTCGGCCCGACATCCTGATCGTCGGCAAGGCGCTCGGCGGTGGCGTCTACCCGGTGTCGGCCGCGATCGCGGACAGTGAGTTCATGGACGTCTTCCGTCCGGGCGACCACGGTTCCACCTTCGGCGGCAACCCGCTGGGTGCGGCGGTGGGCAGGGCTTCGCTGCGCGTGATCATCGAGGAGGACCTGTCGCGGCGTTCCGACGAGCTGGGGAGCTGGTTCATGGACCGCCTTCGCGCGATTCCGTCGCCGCATGTGGAGGAGGTGCGGGGCAAGGGGCTCATGATCGGCGTGGTGATCCGGGAGTCCTCGGGGACCGCGAGGCCGTTCTGCGAGGCGCTCAAGACGCGCGGGATCCTGGCCAAGGAGACGCACCACCAGGTCGTGCGGTTCGCGCCGCCGCTGACGGTGACGCGCGCGGAGCTGGAGGACGCGCTCGTGGAGATCGAGGCCGTGCTGAGGTAGGGGTCAGCCCCCCGGCGGGCCGATCGTCCCCTGCCTGGAGGTGTCGATCTCAGCGGCTTCGCCCTCCCCGAACAGCACGGCCTTCACCTGCCCGTACAGGAATTCCTTCGACTCCGGCTTGCGCGGATCAAGGCCGAAATGGTTGATCAGCAGCGTCTGGTGCTGAAGCCAGTCGCGCCAGCAGCGGGCGCAGATTCCGCGCTGGATCCGTTCGCCCAGCTCCGACCGGAAAGGTGGTCGCGGGAGTCCCGTGGAGGGTTCATCCGGGTGTCTCAGGCAGCGGATCTGCTCCACCATACTCCTCGTGGATGAAGGGTTGGGTGCCCCGGGTGGCGTCTCGATTTCGCGGCCGCGCGGGCAGGCCAAGATAACACGGCGACTCGCGCGGCGTGTCCCTCGAACGTCGGTGGCGTGGCTATCGGACGTTGGGGGCGTGGCCCTCGGACATTGACGGGCCACGGTCCCGAACTTTGGGCAGTACCGCCTTCGGATGTAGATTAAAGCGCCCCGAGAGGACCATAAGGAGAATGGGAGGATAGCGATGTCCACGTCGCACACGCCCAGCAACGACCGATTGAAGGACGGCACGGGTCCCCTGCTTTCCCGCGAGCAGCTGAAGCACCTGGAGGACAGGCTGCTGCAGGAGCGCAAGAAGGCGTTGCGCGGTCTCGGGGTCTTCAACGAGGCTGCGAGGCTGGACCGCTCCTCGGACGACTCGGATCTGTCCGCCTACACGGATCACATGGCCGACCAGGGAACGGAGGCCATGGAGCGGGAAAAGGCCGCCCTCTTTGCGACCAAGGAGGGGCGGTACCTTTACCGGATCGAGGAGGCATTGAGGCGGCTCTACCGGGATCCCGACAACTTCGGACGCTGTCACGCTACCGGTAAGGCGATCGCCTTCGAGCGTCTGGACGCGCTGCCGCACGCGCGCTACTGCATCGAGTACAAGCGCGAACTGGAGGCTCGGGGGGGATAGCAGCCCGTGGGAAAACCATCCCCCGTGGCATTCGCTGGTAGTCGCCGCTCTCGGGGCTCACGGGGGTTTGTCCGCGGGCCGTTGGCAAACCCGCTCCGCGCTCACGCGGGATTGTCGGCGGACAGTCAGCCTGCCGCTCGCTTCCACAGCGCGTCGAGCAACTCCCCGCCCATCACGTCGACCTGCCACCGCCGCACCTCCGCCACCGCCGCCAGCCCGGCGCGGTCCCCCGGCATCGCGGCGACCACCTCGCGCAGCACCTGATTCGCCATCACGCGGCCCCGGTCCAGGCCCAGCCGCCCCGCCGCCGCGTTACGCACCTCCTTGACGCGCTCGAAGGCTGCCTCCTCCTCCGGATCCGGCCTCGTTCCGCGCGTGGTGGGCCGCGGGTACGGCACCAGTTCGCGCGCCGGCAGCCCCTCCACGCGCGCGAAACGCTTGAGCAGGGCGCCCCCCTTCTGGTGAGCAAGCCGGGACGGGAACCCCTGCAACGCCGCCAGCGCCGCCACCGACGGCGGACGCACCCGCGCGGCGGCGAGGAGTGCGGCGTCGGAGGCCACCCGGAAGAGCGCGCGGTCCCGCTCCCGCGCGATCCGGTCCCGCCACGCGATCGCCTCGCGCAGCGCGGTCACGCTCCGGTCGTCCAGCCGGCGCGCCGCCTTGAACCGCGCGACCGGGTCCGGCTCGGGGCCCTCATTCCCCCCGTCGAACGAGTTGTCGAGGAGCCAGCGGTACTCCTCCCGGGCCCAGGAGAGTCTTCCGGCCTCCTCCAGCCGCGCTTCCAGGATTTCGGCGAGGCGGTGCAGGTGGCGCGTGTCTCCCGCGGCGTACTCGATCATCTCGGCCGGAAGCGGCCGCGACGCCCAGTCGGCCCGCTGGAACCGCTTCGAAACCCGGATCCCGAGGTGACGTTCCAGCAGCGCCTGCAGGCCCACGGCGGGTTCCCCCAGAAGGCTTGCCGCCACCTGGGTGTCGGTGAGTGCACCGACCCTGATCCCCAGATCCCGGTGCAGGAGCCGCAGGTCGTACGGGGCCCCGTGCATGATGGTCACGCGCGCGGGGTCTTCCAGGAAGGGCCTGAGGTGCGGCGCAAGGTCCAAGGCCAGGGGATCGAGTACGAAGGTCTGCCCGGCGGCCGTGAGCTGCACCAGGCAGAGGCGGTCCGAGTAGCGGTGGTACCCCGCCGCCTCACAGTCCACCGCAACGCTCCGGACGCGGGCGAGGGCGCGCTCGACGCTCCGGGCCTGGCCGGGCGTCTCCACATGGATCGTCGGGCGGCTCACAGTGCGGCCCCCGCCGATGATAAGGCGCGAATGATGGCGTACATGAATACGTTTCGTTTCCGTGACGCGGCTGGCGCGGCACCTTAGCCGTTCGTGCAGTAGCTTTGCAGATGCGCGGACCCTTGAATCTCGCCCGCTTCAACGACCACAAAGGAACCTGAACGATCCGATGATCAGAACGAAGGTCGTCGCCACCATCGGGCCGGCCAGCGCCAGGCCGGATGTGATGCTCGCAATGGTGCGGGCCGGCATCGACATCGCCCGTATCAATATGTCCCATGGCGATCACAGGTTCCACGAACACAGCATCCGGCTGGTGCGCGAGGCGGCGGAAGAAGCGGGACGCCCGGTCGCGATCCTCATCGATCTGCAGGGACCCAAGATCCGGATCGGCGACCTCCCGGAGCCCGTTCTGCTGCGTGACGGGGCCGCGGTCACCATCGCGCCGGAGGGGCTGCACCAGCCCGGGGAACTCCCCACCACCTACGTTCCGCTGGCGCGGGAGGTATCTCCCGGCACGCACATCCTTCTCGATGACGGGCTCCTCGAACTGGTGTGCCTCCAGACCGAGGGGGGGCGGGCCCGCTTCGAGGTCCTCCGCGGCGGGGTGCTGGGCTCCAGGAAGGGGATCAACCTGCCCGGCGTCGATCTCAACACGCCGGCGGTGACCGACAAGGACCGCCACGACCTCGAGTTCGCGTACTCGATGGAGGCCGAGTACGTGGGGCTGTCCTTCGTGCAGAAGGTACGCGACGTGCGCGTGCTGAGGGCCCACATGAAGGACCGGGCATGGCTCGTGGCCAAGATCGAGCGGGCGCGCGCGGTCGAGGAACTCGACGGAATCCTGGAGTACAGCGACGCCGTGATGGTCGCGCGGGGCGACCTGGGCGTGGAGTTGCCCTTCGCCCAGGTTCCGCTGGTGCAGAAGCAGATCATCCAGTCGGCCAACGGGTACGGCTGTCCGGTGATCACCGCGACGCAGATGCTCGAATCCATGACCTCGTACCCGGGACCGACCCGGGCAGAGACCTCCGATGTCGCCAACGCGATCCTGGACGGCACGGATGCGGTCATGCTGTCGGGCGAGACCGCGGTGGGGAAGTTCCCGGCGCGGACCGTCGAGACCATGGTGCGGATCGCCGCCGAGATCGAGGGGAGCGGCGTGCTCGCGGAGGGGCCTCACTACCTGTCGCAGATGGGGCCGGTGCAGCGGCGGGGCGCCTCGCTGCGCGAGCATGCGGTGGCGGCGTCGTCGGTGCGCTCGGCGCGCGACCTCGGTTCCCCTGCGATCATCGTGATCACCCGCAGCGGCTTCTCGGCCAGGCTCGTGGCGTCCTACCGGCCGGTCACACCCATCTTCTCGGTGTGCACGGAGGCCAGGGTCCACCGGCAGCTCGGGGGCGTGTGGGGTGTTCGTCCAGTGCTGGCCGACCACGGTGAGATTACCTACGAGAACCTGACCGAGCTCGGGAAGCAGGTGGTTCTGGAGTCCGGCGGGGGCAAGCCGGGGGATCCCGTGATCGTCACCTCCGGTCTTCCGTTCCACCGGCGCGGCTCGACGAACACGATGCGGGTGGAGCAGCTGTGATGGAGGCGGGGGGAGCACCCTTGCGGGAGGGCGGGAGCGGCCGTCGTGAGGGCGGCCTTGCCGTGGCAAGCGTGGCCCGGCCGTGACGCTGACCTTTCTCGGGACCGGCACCTCCTTCGGGGTTCCGGTGATCGGCTGCTCGTGCGCGAACTGCACCTCGGCCGACCCCCGGGACCGGCGGACCCGCCACGGCGCGCTGCTGGAACTCGAGGGCGGGAACCTCCTTGTCGACACCCCGCCGGAGCTCCGGCTGCAGCTGCTCGCCTGCGGAATCGACCGGGTGGACGCGGTCTGGTACACGCACCTGCATGCCGACCATGTGCACGGCATCGACGATGTGCGGATCTTCTCGACGCGGGGCCGCGGCGCGGTGCCCACCTACGTGACCGAAGAGATGAAGGACGAGTTGACGGGGCGCTTCCCCTACATCTTCGACGAACGCGTCAAGGTGGCGCGCGGCACGACAAAGCCCCGGCTTGCGCTGCAAACGTACACGGAGGGCGTGCCGCTGCGGATCCTCGGGGTGGAGGTGATCCCGTTCCGGGTTCCGCACGGGCCGGAGGATGCCTTCGGGTTCCGCGCAGGCGCCCTCGGGTACGTGACCGACGCCAAGCGGCTGCCCGGGCCGGCTCGCGAGATCCTGCGCGGCGTGGACGTGCTGGTGCTCAACGCGCTCTGGCTGGGATCGCCGCACCCCACCCACTTCAATGTGGAGGAGGCGGTGGAAGCTGCGCTGGAGGTCGGCGCGGGACGGACGTATCTGACGCATCTGACCCACAAGGTGGGATATGGGGAACTGATGGAGTGGCTGCCGGACGGGATCCGGCCCGCCTTCGACGGGCTCGTCGTGGAGGTGAACTGAGCCGTGCCGGGGGGTGGAAGCGGCGGGCTGCCGGTGATCGACTTCGGAAACATGATGGCGGGCAGTATCGAGCCCTGGGGGATCGACCCGGCGCGCCTGGAGGGTGATCTCGCCGGGCGCTTCCGGGAGGCCCGCAGCGTGGTGGAGGCGCGGCGCGAAGCGGGCGAGCTCGGCTTCCTGGACCTGCCGCACGACCGCGGGCTCATTCGGCGCACGCTGGAGATCGCGGGTGCGCTCCGCGGCCGCTTCGACGATGTGGTCGTGATCGGGATCGGCGGTTCGGCGCTGGGGACGGTGGCGCTGCGGGACGCGCTGCCGGGGCCGTGGTGGAACGCGCTGGACGTGGAGGCGCGGGGTGGCGCCCCGCGGCTCCATGTACTCGACAACCCGGACCCCGACTCGGCGGGCGCGCTGCTGGACCGCCTGGACCTCGCCCGCACGGTCTTCAACGTGGTGAGCAAGTCGGGCTCGACCGCCGAGACGCTGGCGCTCTTCATGGTGGTGCTGGCGCGGCTGGAGGAGGCGCTGGGGGCGGGGCGGGCGCACGGCCATCTCGTCGTGACCACGGATGCGCGGCGGGGGCCGCTCAGGGAGGTGGCCGCGGAGCGCGGGCTGAGGTCGCTGCCCGTGCCCCCGGCCGTGGGCGGCAGGTTTTCGGTGCTCTCCCCGGTCGGCATGCTGCCGGCCGCGCTCTGCGGGATCGATGTCGAGGCCGTGCTGGGGGGGGCGGCGGCGATGGCCGGGCGGTGTTCGGGTCCGGAGCTGGCCGGGAACCCGGCGGGGGTCTTGGCAACGCTGCTTCACGACGCCGACGCCGGGGCGGGGGCGGGGATCCAGGTCTTCATGCCGTACGCGGACCGCCTGCGGGGGCTGGCCTACTGGGTGCAGCAGCTGTGGGCCGAGTCGCTGGGCAAGGCGGTCCGGACCGACGGCTCGCCCGCGGAGACGGGGCCCACGCCGCTGCCGGCCTTCGGAGCGGCCGACCAGCACTCCATCCTGCAGCTGCTCATGGAGGGTCCTCGCGACAAGGTGGTCGTCTTCATCGGGCGGGATCGGGTGGAGCGGGACGTGACGATTCCCCGCGCCTTCCACCACAAGCCGGCCTTCTCCTACCTGGGCGGACACACCCTGCACGCACTTCTGGACCACGAGCGCCGGGCCACGGCGGAGGCGCTGAGGCGGGCCGGCCGGATGAACATGACCATCTCGGTCGACCGTATCGGTGCCCACGCCGTGGGTGCGCTGCTGATGCTCTTCCAGTGCGCGGTGGTCCACGCGGGGGCCCTCTACGGGGTCGACCCGCTCGACCAGCCGGGTGTGGAAGGGGTCAAGTCGCTGACGTGCGGGCTGCTCGGCCGCGACGGATTCGACCCGCCCGACCTCCCGGGGACCGACGCCCGTTGGCGGGTATGAGGGAACACGTTGTAGTTTATCCGACCATTGAGCTCCAGGCGACGAGGAGGGCGAGGATGAGTACGGAAAACGATCAACATACAGTCATAATCGAGAAGGAAGGCCGTCCGGAGATCGGGGCGTTCCTGTTGGGGGCGCTGGTCGGCGCGGGCATCGCGCTGCTCTTCGCCCCGAGCTCCGGAGAGGAGACGCAGCGGCGCATCCGCGAACAGGCGCGGAGGCTGAGGGCGCTCACCGAGGACCGGGTGCGCGGTCTGCGCGAGGACTTGGGCTCGCGTCTGGATTCCGCGCGGCAGGCGGCGGGCCAGGGGCGCATTGCGGTGTCCGATGCCCGTGCCGAACTGGAGGAGCGGCTGGCGCGCTCCAAGGCGGCGTACCGCGCGGGTCTGCACGCGGCCCGGGAGGAGTACGACCGGCGCCGGGATGCGGAGGGAGAGGGGTCGGCCGAGGCCGACTGACCACACCAGCACGAAAGGAAGACGGACTCGGTGAAGATCTACCTGGACACGGCGAACCTGGGGGAAATCCGCGAGGCGGCACGCTGGGGCATCCTGAGCGGAGTGACCACCAACCCGAGCCTCATGGCCCGCGAGACAGGCGCGGACTTCAAGGAGACCATCCAGGAGATTGCCGCCCTGGTGGACGGTCCGATCAGCGCCGAAACCGTTTCGGAGGACGCCGACGGGATGGTGCAGGAGGGGATCGAATACGCCACCTGGCATCACAACGTGATCATCAAGGTCCCGAGCACGACCGACGGCCTCGAGGCGGTCTCGCGGCTGGGCCGCCGGGGGATCCGGTGCAACGTCACGCTGTGCTTCAGCACGAGCCAGGCGCTGATGGCGGCGCTGGCCGGCGCCTTCGTGGTGTCCCCCTTCATCGGCCGCCTGGACGACCTCTCACAGGACGGCATGGAGCTGATCCGCGAAATCGCCGCCGTCTTCGAGCAGAACTCCGAAATCCGCACCCGGATCCTGGCCGCGTCGATCCGGCATCCCCGGCACGTGGTGGAGGCCGCGCTGGCCGGCGCCCACATCGCCACCTGCCCCTTCAAGGTGCTGAAGAAGGGGATGCGGCACCCGCTGACGGACAAGGGGATGGCGAGCTTCCTCGCCGACTGGCGCGCCCGTGAGGTGGACATGGCGCTGGCCGGGGCCTCCTCGGGTTGAGGGACGGGTTCGCGGCATGACCGGGATCGTGGCGCAGGCGACCGCCGCCGGGGCCCGTCCGGACGGACGCAGGGTTGGCCGGGCACACCGGGCCCGTGCCTCGCTGTGCGTACTGGCCGCCGTCGCGGCCAACGCCGCGGTCCCGGGTTCTGCGCGTCCGCAGGGGATTTCGGAGTTTCTCGGAAAGGTGGCCGGGGAGGGCGCAGTGGAACTGGCGGCGCCGCTCATCGATTTCGACGGGTCCTACGTGCTCGTGCACCTGGCAACGAACCGTGTCTACATCATCGAGGGCACCTCTTCCCTCTGGTCGGCGCCCGCGGGCACGGGCACGGGGTTCCGGCTCGCCGGCAGCGGTCAGAAGTGGACCTTTACGACGCCGCGGGGCCTGTTCCGGGTCCGCAGGAAGGAGAAGGACCCGGTGTGGATCGCGCCGGACTGGTACTACGTGGAGCGCGGGCTCCGGGTCCCTCCCCCCGACAGCCCGTCGCGGCGTATCCCGGGGGCCATGGGGACGACGGCGATCTACCTCGGTGACGGCATCGCGATCCACGGGACCTTCAGTCCGGGCCTGATCATGAACCCCGACCCCGAGAGCCGACGCGTTTCGCACGGCTGCATCCGCCTCACCAACGAGGCCGCGCGGGAGCTCTACCACCTGGTCGAGGTGGGCACGCCGGTCCTGATCTATTGACCGCCCCGCGCTCCGGTGACGGGAGGCGGCTGGTCGCCCGCAACCGGAAGGCCCGCCACCTTTACGAGATCCTGGATTCCTGGGAGGCGGGGCTCGTCCTGCAGGGCACGGAGGTGAAGTCGATCCGCGCCGGCAAGGTGGCGTTCCACGACGCGCACGCCCGCCTGGAGTCGGCGGAGATGTGGCTGCACAACCTCCACATCGGCCTGTACGAGCCCGCGAACCGCTGGAACCACGACGAGACCCGGCCCCGGAAGCTCCTGCTGCACAAGGACCAGATCCGCCGCATCGGGGCCAGGGCGGAGGAAAAGGGACTGACTCTGGTCCCGCTCGATCTGTATCTTCGGAACGGGAGGGCGAAGATCACGCTGGGACTCTGTCGCGGGAAGAAGCACAGGGACCGGCGGGAGGAACTCAGGCGCAAGACGATGCAGCGGGAGGCCGAACGCGCGATGAAGGACCACCGGTGAGGGGCAGCGTCGAGTCCTTCGGGACCCGCTTCTCCAGTCCGGTTCTCCTGGCGTCCGGCACCTGCGGCTTCGGCGAACCCGTGGTCGACGTGATGGCGCCCGAGGCGGTTGGCGGGCTGGTGACGAAGTCCGTAACGGTCCGGCCACGCCGGGGCAACCCCGCTCCGCGCGTCGCCGAGTACCCAGGGGGGATGCTCAACTCGGTCGGGCTTGCGAACCCGGGGGTGGAGGCGGTCCGGGAGGAGAAGCTGCCGTGGATGAGGAGGAACCTGGGGACGCTGCCGGTGTTCGTATCGGTCGCGGGAGCGCGGTCGGAGGAATACGCGCGGGTTGTCGGCGAACTCGACGGGGAAGAGGGGTTTCTGGGCTTCGAGCTCAATCTCTCCTGTCCGAACGACTCCCACCTCGGAGGCAGGCCGTTCTGTCTGGATTCCGAGGCGCTGCGGGAGGTGCTGGGGCTGGTGCGCCCCCTCACCGAGCGGCCGCTCGTGGTCAAGCTGGCCCCGAACGATCCCGACATCGGGGGCACGGCGGCGCTGGCTGTCGCGTGCGGGGCCGATGGCATCACCGCGATCAACACCCTCCCGGGGTTCCTGTCCGGTGGCCGTGGTGAGGCCCGGCTCGGGGCGGGGCGCGGGGGAGTGAGCGGTCCCGCGGTCCTGCCTGTGGGGCTGGCCGCGGTACGCGAGGTCGCCGCCGCCGTGGACGTGCCGGTGATCGGGGTGGGCGGAATCCTGAAGGGCGGTGACGCTCGCGCCTACCTCGACGCGGGAGCCTCGCTCGTGCAGGTCGGCACGGGCTCCTTCGCGGATCCGCGCTGCGCGGCACGCGTGGCGCGCGAACTCGGGAGCGGTCCGTTTCCACGGGCCGCAAGGGCCGCGCGGTGAGCGACCGGGTCATCGTCGCGCTCGACTTCCCCCGCGCGGAACCCGCCCTCGCGCTGGCCGACCGCCTTGGCCCGGCGTGCACCTTCTACAAGGTCGGCCTCGAGCTCTACACGGCGGAGGGCGCGGCGGTGGTGCGCGCGCTGCGCCGCCGCGGCAAGCACGTCTTCCTCGACCTGAAGCTGCACGACATCCCGAACACGGTTGCCCGCGCCACCGCGCGCGCGGGCGACCTGGGGGCGCGCTTCCTGACGGTTCACGCGGCCGGGGGCGCGGCAATGCTGGAAGCCGCCGCCGCCGCCGCGCCGGATACGCTGACGCTCCTCGCGGTGACGGTCCTGACCTCGCTTGACGAGTCCGGCCTCGGTGCCGTCTTCGGGCGCCGCGTGCCGGACGCGGGCGTGGAGGCCGCGCGGCTCGCGCGGATGGCGCGGGGAGCAGGGGTG
>VXLT01000276.1 GCA_009841475.1 Gemmatimonadota bacterium | reverse complement strand
CGCCTCGGCGCTTCCAGCTGTCAACTCCAGCGGGATCGTCACGCTGTTCGCCAACGTCTCCGACAGCCGCGCCGTCACCGTCACCGGCTGCCCCTCGTCCACCGGGTTCGGAGAGACCGCCAGGCTCACGGACGGAGTCGGCGGAACCGGCTTCTCGTCACCGTCGCGGATTGTCACCTCGACCGACGACGGGTTGCCCGCCGTCACCTCCGCCGGCAGCGTGCCCAGCGATACCGTAAACGTCTCGTCGTCTGTGTCCGCGTCGTCGACCGTGGGGATCGTGCCCGTGCCGGTCGTCCGTCCGCCGCTGATCGTGATGCTCGCCAGCGCCCCGAAATCGCCCGCCTCGGCGCTTCCAGCTGTCAACTCCAGCGGGATCGTCACGCTGTTCGCCAACACCTCCGACAGCTGCGCCGTCACCGTCACCGGTTGCCCCTCATCCACCGGGTTCGGCGACGCCGACAGGCTCACGGACGGCGTCGGCGGTGGCGGTGGCGGTGTCGTTCGGGTGAAGGTCAGCCTCGCCATGCGCACGTTGGAGAACTTGCCCGTCCCCGCGATGCGCGTGATGACGCCCTGCGGGTCCGTGTCGTCATTGGACAGCGTGAACTCCGTCCCGTCCTCGGTGCCGGCATCGTACGGAAAGAGATCCACCACATGCGACTCCCGCCACTGATTCGAGCCGTCGAGCAGGGACACTCCCGACACGCCGACGAACCAATCGGGACTGGGGCCGATCATGGACAGAAGCGTCACCAGCGGATGCGTCGTCGTGACGTCGATATTGAACGTAGCAGTGCCGGTGCCGCCCCCGGCGACACCTTCCTGAATGACGGACAGCGTGTGCGAGCTGGCCTGGACCTCGCTGCGGAAGGTCGGGGTGGAGCCCAGTTCCGCCACCAACTCGACACCGGCACTGGCTTGCTCGCCGGCCGCCCAGAAGGTGACGCCGCTCCCGTGCACGCCGCCGATCAGAGTCGTGAAATGCGCTCCGCCCACCACTCCGCCGGGCGTGCTCGCCAACGTCCAGTTGCCTTCGAACTTCACCTGGTAGGTGACCGTTTGCGCCGCGGCCGGGGACGGGAAAGAGGCGATGGCCACGGGTACAACGAGCAATAGGCCGAAGCGCCAGCGTCGCAGGAGTCGAAGTTGCATGTGTGGAATTTACCGCCGGGGGGCGTGGGCGTGGGCGGCCGGATGCCCGGATGGGCCCCTATGCCCGCGGGGGCCGGAAGGCGCGCATCGACTCCACCCTCGCCCGGTAGCCGTCTTCTCCTCTCTCAAGGAAGTCCTGCTTTACCAGCCAGTTCATGTCCCGGGTCAGCGTCTTGGGGGTCTTTTCCGCGTACAGCCTGGCCAGGTCGGGGCTCAGATCCGGGATCGACTGCTTGCGGACCGGCTCGCTGATGCGACCGAGCGCCAGCGTCACCTCACGGCGCCGACGCATGGCCGCTGACGACGGGATGCGCCGGAATTCACCGTAGACGAAGTGCTCCCAGGCCAGCTTCAACTGGATCCCCGCAATGAATTGGCCTTGCTCCCGCAGGCCGTCAACGAACCCCTGCAGCGAGTAGAGCAGAAACCCGAGCGGGTCCCCACGGCCGGAGTTCGCCCGGCTGGAGCGGTCGACCTGCCGGTAGTACTCGGCCCGGGTGAGGTTGTAATGGTTGCTGAGAAGATGGGCGCAGGGTGACGGCACACCTTCCCGCGCAAGGATCATGAACTCGGCCAATCGGGCGGTCCGCCCGTTGCCGTCCCCGAAGGGGTGGATCCACGCGAGATACAGGTGAACGAAGACGGCACGGAGAATCGCGGACGCGATCCGGTCTTCGCGCCGGTCCGGGCGCACCGGCCAGTCGTCTCCCTCGAGCCACCTGCAGAGCCGGTCGAGCAGGAAGGCGCAATCCTCCCTGGGGGCACCCCGGTACCGCATGACTCCGACGGGATGGGCCGGTATCTCTCCGGGAACCACATCGTCCTCGAGGTGCTCCTCCAGGCCCGCAAGCAACCGCCGATTCGCTCTGGCGATCCAATCCGGCGTCAGAGCCGGCGGCTCTCCGCCCATGATGCCGCGAAAGATCTCATTGACGGCCCTCAGGACGTTGTCGACCTCCTGCTTCAGGTATTCCTGGGACAGCGGGAGCTCCAGCTGCCCCTCCAGCTGGGCCGCGATCTGTTCCTCGCTGAGCGTGTTCCCCTCGATCGCCGTCGTGGCCCGGGCGCCCTTGATCAGGTAGAGTCGGTGCAGCTCGCGGGCACCGGCGGGAGGGAGGACCGCCTGAGCGACATGATCGCACCGCGTGGCCGCCTCGCCCAGCAACGACCAGTGGAGAGGGTCGGCTCGCTCAAGATGGTGGCGAAAACTGATCCAGGGGTGGGTGCGGCGGTACTCACGGTCATTCGTCATGGGCGGTACTCCTGTGGGGTTCGGGTTATGATGGTACAGAATGTCCAGTAAAATGTCCAAGACGAGTTGCGCTTGTACGATACGAAGTGATATCAATAAGAAGTTATCCATATTCATGTTATGGAATCCGTTCGGTCACGGTATTACCAATATGGCATATGGAATGACCCGCATAGTGTCGCGCCAGTTGCCAGGAAGGAGGATTCCAATGCGCACCCTGAGTTCGGCTCCCCTCTGCCTGCTGCCCCTGGTCTTCTCCGGCTGCGGCCTCTTCGGGCCCGAATACCTCGAAATACGCGAGGTGACCGTCGGCCCCACACTGGCCAGGTGCCAGGGCGCGGGCCCGCAGTCGTGCATGGTGGTCGATGGCAACTTCTTCTACGGCGGAATCGAGGGATTCAGCTGGGAGCCCGGCTACGACTATCGCCTCAGGATCGGCAAACACGATCCCTGGGGTGGGAAGGAACCGCCGCAGGACGCGGGCCGGTACGCCTACCGTCTGCTGGAGCTGCTGGAGAAGACTCCCGCACCATCCACTCCCGCAACCCTGTCGCTGGCGCCGGCCCGGGTGACATGCGTCCGCAGCGACGACTTCTGCCTGGTGGTGGACGGAGGGCTGTACGACGACATGATCACGAGCTTCGAATTCGAGGCCGGCGATCACTACGTCCTCGACGCCGAGCGGTATCGCGATGGCCGGTATGTGCTGAGCGAGGTCTCCTCGACAACCCGGGCGACGGGCCCGGAAGAGGAGATCACCATCGATCGCCACCGCGTACCGTGCGACGACGGCCACCCCGGGTACTGCAAGGTCGTCAACGGCACCCCGTTCCGCGGCGAGATCGTCGGCTTCCACCCCCGGCACGAAGACAGCTACCGCCTGCGCGTCGAGCGGTTCGACATGTTTCCCGATGGCGTAACCGGCACCCCCTACGTACCGGCCTGGGGCTACCGCTGGCTGGAAACGCTGGAGCGGACTCCAGGGAGACCGGTCGCGCCGCTTTCCGGCCAAGGGTAAGGAGCCGGTCGCGCTCCAGACCCCTCCACCGCAGCAGGAACCAACGGCTTGGGGGGACTTTCCCCTCAGAATCACCGGGATTTTCCTCTGGGAACGCGTAGGGCCGCTGGCGAACTTGGGGCCACAAGAGATCGATCCGGCACCCCTCGCGTCCCGGGCACGATGGGTCCATCGGGTGCTCGTTGACATTGTGCGGCCGAGCGTTTCTCGTTGAGGTCACAGTCGCCCGGTGCAGGCAAGGTCTCGGCGGCCACGCGATGTCGATTCGGTCCAGCCAGGGAATGGAGCTGCCGTTGTTCAGCGACAGGGACTACCGAGCCGTGTTCGAGGCGTCGCCGGACGCGACGCTCGTCGTGGACACCGAGGGCGTGATCCGGGACCTCAACCCGTCGGCTCTTTCGATGTTCGGCTGGAGCCGCGAGGAGATGGAGGGCTCGCCTGTGGAGATGCTGGTTCCGGCTGCCAGCCGCGACCGGCACGAGCAGCACCGCATGTGCTACGTCAAGGCGCCGACTCCGCGGCCGATGGGGCAGGGACTCGAGTTGCGGGCTTTGCGCAAGGACGGAAGAACCTTCCCGGTGGAAATCAGTCTGAGCCCCGGCAAACTGGCATCGGGACCGGAACACGTCATCTGTACGATCCGCGACATCACGGGCTGGGAGCGGATGCGGTGGCTGTCCCGAATGAAGGTGATGGCTGCCGAGAACGAGCGAATGCACCTGTCCCGCGAGCTGCACGACGAGTTTCTCCAGTTCCTCGTGGCGCTCAAGATCAGAGGGAAGCTTCTGGTGGACGAGGCGGACGCGGAGGAGAGAGAACGGGCGTGGGCGGTGATCGCCGACCAGATACTTGGCGCGATCCGGGGGGTGAAGCAAATGATTCGCGGGCTGCGGTCTCCGAAACTCGAACGGCAGGGGCTGGTTTCCGCGCTCGCAACCCTGTTTCGCGATACCCGGAAGGTGCACGGAGTCAAGATCCATGCCAGCGTCAACCTCGACTGGGTGGCCGACGAACTGGATCCGGCGACCATCCTGGCGCTCTACCGGATCGTGCAGGAGGCCGTGACCAACGCAGCGACGCACGCGGGCGTGAGCGAGGCGCACGTGAAGCTCAGATCGGAGGACGGGGTGATCATCGCGGAGGTCCGGGACCGGGGTTGCGGCTTCGAGTTGGCCGATTCCGAAGCGGCACCTGACGACGACCACATCGGCCTTACCGGGATGCGTGAGAGGGCGGAGCTGGTCGGGGGCAGTTTCATCGTGCGGACCGCGCCGGGCAGGGGAACCACGGTGCGGGCCGTCGTGCCGATGGTGGAACCGGACGGCGAACCGTGATGAGGGTGATGGTGGTCGACGACCACAAGGTGGTGCGCGCCGGTCTGAGGGCGCTGCTCGAGTCGACCGGCCGGGTGGATGTGGTGAGCGAAGCAACGTCGGGGGAGGATGCGGTGGCGAAGGCGCGGGCGCTGGCACCGGATATCGTCATCATGGATCTGGCGATGCCCGGGATGGACGGAGTCCAGGCGATCCGCCATATCAGCGCACTCGGACTCGAAACGAAGGTCCTGGTGCTTACGGTCCACGACGAGGACGAGTTCCTGATTCCCGCGCTCGACGCCGGCGCCGCGGGCTTTCTGAACAAGTCGGTCGCCGACACCGATCTGATGGGCGCCCTGGATGCGGTCGCTCGCGGCCACTCCTATCTGCCCCGCCGCGCGGCCGCCCTGCTCGCCCGCCGAAAAGCCGAGGGCGCCTCGAGCCGCAAGCCGGGACCCGACGTGCTCTCCCCCCGCGAGCTTGCCGCGGTCGAGTTGTACGCGCGGGGGTATACGGCCTCCGAAGCGGCCGAGGAGATGTTTCTCAGCCCGAAGACCGTCGAGGGCTATATCGGGCGGGCCAAATCCAAGCTGGGGCTGCGGTCCCGGCGCGACATCGTGCGCTTCGCGCTTGAGGTCGGACTCCTGCGGGCCGAAGGCGAGCAGTAGCAACGTGTCGATGATCTACGTCGTCGACATCGAGCAGTACATCTACCTGGTGCCTGGAGACGGGGACAGTATGCGCACCTCGCCGTCGAGGACGATGCAGCGTACGCGGTCACCGGCCTGCACTCTCAGCGTGTCCCGCACGGGCTTGGCTTTCCACCGGCTCATCGGATCCGCTTTAACCCATCCGCACTCGTTCAATGAACTCGTCGCCCGTTGCGCACTCGACCAGGGCGTCCGTGACCCTGTCGATTGAGGATGGACCCGAAGGATTCAAGTTGAAAACGACGACCGCGGGCCACGGTGAGGCACGGCATGCACTCGCCCGGGTTCTGCTTACGAGCGATCCGGGACCGGCCAGAATCGAACGTTGGACGGGTGACATCGGGCGGCGTCTCCTCCTCGCTTCGCGCCATGTTCGTGAACGCAATTTCACCCGGATTCATGTCGAGGACCTCTCGTTACTGTTCGCCGCCTACGACGAGCGTTTCCTGAACGGGCTCTGCGGGGAGCTGCTCGGGCGGGACGGTCCAGCGTTCCGCCTCTCCGGCCGGATGACGAGGGCGGCGGGGAAGACCACGCGCCTACAGCACCCGGACGGTACCAGCAGTTTCGAGATCGCGGTGGCCACTTCGGTCCTCTTCGACGGATTCCTGGCGGACGATCCGGCGGTGACCGTCTGCGGCCTTCCCTGCCGCGACCGGCTGGAAGCGCTCCAGAGGGTGTTGGAGCACGAGATCGTGCACCTCGCGGAGTGGCTGTGCTGGGAGGTGAGCCACTGCGGCCGCGCCCGCTTCCAGGGAATAGCGTCCCGGCTGTTCCTCCACCGTGCCCACACGCACCAACTCATAACCCGCTCCGAGCGCGCCGCGAAGCTGGGCGTCAAGGTGGGCACCCGCGTGAGTTTCCGCTACCGGGACCGGCGGCTGACCGGCCGCGTCAACCGCATCACCAAGCGCGCCACCGTGCTGGTGGACGATCCGGCCGGCGAGCTGTGGCCCGACGGGCGCCGCTACGTCCGCTACTACGTGCCGCTCGGCAAACTCCGGCCGGTGTCGGCTCGTCCATGGAGTTGACGTCTTCGGTTCCTTTGAGGACGTTGAGCCCGGAGTCTGCTTGGACCGAGAATCGAACGCTATGCGCCCGGCCTGCTGCCGGTGGAATGTGCCAGCGCGATCTGGAAGAAGGCCCGCCGCGGGGAAGTCTGGTCCGCGACGCCCTTCCTGGACGAGATTACGAGGCTGTCGAGCGTCATCCGAATCCAGCCCGGCGAGACCCTGCTGAGGGAGGCGACGGAAACGGCGCTGCGAATTGGTCATCCGGTCTATTACTGCCTGTACATCGCCTGCGCGAGGCGCACGGGATCGGTTCTGGTAACGGCGGATCGCAAGCTCCTCGAGGTCGTGTCGGACCGGGTTCCCGATGTCGAAGCGATCGCGCTTCATGATGATCAGGCGATGGCCAGGGTCGAGGCGGCGGGTGTCTGGACCCCCGTAGGCAACATCGCGGCCGCACGAAGGTCCCGGTCACGCTGCTCCCTTCGAAACGGTATCCGTGGAAACGACAGGTTGAGATGGATGTGAGCCCCGCTCCAACCTCCCTACGGCACCGGAACCCCACGAGCGCGCGCACATATGGCGTGAGGCGATCCGGGCCCACAGGGCTGGAGCGCCGGGATTACCTGCGAGAGAAGCGATCCGGGAACTGGCTGAGGAGCTGGGCGTGGAGTTGTGGGGTCGCCCCGATATGACCGCGCCGGGTATGCTGCCGTCGGTGGGGGAGGGTAGATGTCGCGGATGGCGACCGACCGCACCCCCCCAGCCGGAGAGAAACCGCAACTCACCGCAGAAGTTGGACACCGTCCAGTCGCGCCGCCTTTCGATCGAAGGTGTAGAGCGGCCGCGCTCCGGACCGCTCTGCCGCGGCAAGAACCATCAGATCCGAGAACCCCGGCCCCCCCGCCCGGTAGCGCAATGCGGCTCGTGCCACATCGTCCGCAGCCTCGACGACTAGACCCCGCGTCGCCACGAGGTCCCGCAGGATCGTCGCAATGCGTTCGCGGGAAACCCCGTAGGCCCGTTCCAGGACCCAGACGAGTTCCACGACGACCTCGCGGCAGGCATAACCCGGACGTTCGGTCGTGAGCGATTCCAACAAGGCGCGGGCCGATTCCGCCTGCTGCTCGTCGTCACGCACCAGGTAGCGGACGAGAACGTTGGTGTCGAGGGCGATCATTCCTCGGACGCCGCCCCTTCAGCTGCGGCTCGCTTCATTTCCTCCACGGTCACGGGCGGCCCGTCGTGCTGTAACGCGCCGAACAGCCGGCGGATGGGGCGCACGGGCAGTATGCGTACCTCGCCGTCGAGGACGATGTAGCGTACGCGGTCACCGGCTTGCACGCTCAGCGTGTCCCGCACAGGCTTGGGGAGCGTGGTCTGTCCCTTCTTCGTTACTGCAGATTCCAGCATGGCCGCACCTCCATTCGCCTTACAATGTACCATAGCGCCTTACTCGTCACAACAAGGTAAGCGTCCCGTGGGTCATGCGGGGCCTGACGAGCCGGTTTCGCGCCGGATCGGAACGGGCACGCCCGTCGTACGCCACAGGCCCGACAACTGCGCGGCCATCTCCTCCGGCGAGAGGTTGCGGGCCACGCCGAGGACCAGCGCCGTGAGATCGTCGGGCGATCGGTCATCTCCCGTACCCTCTCGCCACGGGACCAAGCGGTACCGTCCCGGATCGGAGCGCTGGAACAGGTCGGCGACATCGGCCGGTGCGGTCCAGGGGCCATCGCCGTGGTAGAGAACGAGGTAGACGAACTCCGGGAGTGGACCTCCAGGCCGGAAGTCCGGTCCGGCGTCACCCAGAACGGCCAGGCCGCCATGGTCGTTATGAGCCCCGAGCGCTACGACTTCCTGGTCCATTCGGCCGAGCGCGGGCACATGTGGCGCGAGGCGATTAGGGCCCACAGGGCTGGAGAGCCGGGAATGCGGGCGAGAGAAGCGATCCGGGAGCTGGCTGAGGAGCTGGGTCTGGAGTTGTGACCGCGAGAGCCAACAGGCAACCGAAACCGCCAGAAAACAGCCAGAAGTCAGGGGCCAACATCCAGAAAACATCCAGAAAACGTCCGGAAGCGAAGGCCAATCATCCTGGTCTGAGGTGTTGGTCCCGGACCTAAACGGGCCGGGCAATCGCCTCCAGCGGCCGCTGCCGCTCTCTTGCGCGGTCGATGTCGAAGCCAACCAGGTTTCCACGGGCATCGATATCCACGTTCACGCCATTGACGACTTCCCTGGTCTCCACGCCGGGCTCTTCGCTGAACTCGATGTAGAGACTGTCGGTCTCGGGGTAGCAGTGGAGCTTCATCGGGATCCTCTTCGGAAGCTGCGGTCGAAGAACGCGTTGTGGATGGTCTCGCCATCTTCGAGGGTAACGACTCGAAGAAGGGGCGTGCTCAGGAGCCGGCCCTGGTCGACTGCCTCTTGATGACGCGAGCAGACGCGGTACCCAGATCGGAAATCGTTATGGCAAGATCGGACATCGCCACTTCGCCATCCGAACGGTGGTGGCGCCGGACACGGCGCCGACCAGCTCCGTGTGCCGCCAACGACACGAGAAGCCCCATCATTCCGTTATGGGTCTCGACCATCTGACGGAGAGCCGCACGCAGCCAATGCCTCCGTCTTCCGCAGGTCGGCGATCGTCGCAAGGGTCTGGCGCGGGTGTTGGACACCTGTCGAGATCCGCCCTCAACCCATCCGCACCCGCTCGATGAACTCGTCGCCCGTTGCGCACTCGACCAGGGCGTCCGTGACCCTGTCGATGTCTTCGGGAGCAGGCGGTTCGTCGAGAATGCGGGACAACCGACCAGCCGTATCCTCGCCGAATCTCCGGGTGACCTGCCGACGCAGAACGCGCGCCTCACCCTGCCGGGCTCCCTTCCGGACCAACTCGTCCATGCCCTGCCGAAATCTGTCCACCACCTCTGCCATAGTCTTCGCTCCTCCCTTCTTCAGTCGTGCCGGGTAGTCTCTCAACTCAAACATCGTGCCCACGCTCTGGACGATCAATCCGGCCAGGCCCGGATCCCCGTGCCTCTCGATCGTGCGCCACAGACGCGACAACTGCTCGGCCATCTCCTCCGGCGAAAGGTTGCGGGCCAAGCCGAGGACCAGCGCCGTGAGATCGTCGGGCGATCGGTCATCTCCCGTACCCTCTCGCCACGGGACCAAGCGGTACCGTCCCGGATCGGAGCGCTGGAACAGGTCGGCGACATCGGCCGGTGCGGTCCAGGGGCCATCGCCGTGGTAGAGAACGAGGTAGACGAACTCCGGGAGTGGACCTCCAGGCCGGAAGTCCGGTCCGGCGGCGATTCCTTCTAGCGCGAGCGCGGAATAGGTCGTCGTCCGCAGGGCCATGAGGCGCTCCACCGTTCGCTGGAACTCCTGGATGGGCGCGGGACGCCCGTGGCTACGTGAGCCAAGCTGTCCGGTGGCGCCGCTGTAGTCCCGCGGGGCCATGAGGAGGGCTACTTGATGTCAACTACACATGTCATTATGTAATGTGGAGTTGACATTCTTGGTTGCTCAGACACACCATCCGGACGTTCACGGGGGGGCATGCAGTCTTCGGACCATGGGCCCTCGAGTGTTCGATTCTCGTCAGCTGGATGCCACCGCCCGCATCCGCTCTTCAGCATCGCGAAACCGTTCGAGGATATCGACAGCCACTTCCCCGACTTCCCTGGGCGCGCGTTTCGGGCTACCCGCGCGGTCGCGCAGTGCAACCATCAACGGACGCAAGCTGGGGGACTTGCCGGTGTCGCTCGCAAGGACTGCCAACAGATCTTGGGGCGGCACACCTCTCGCGACCAACCTGGCCACCAGTTCCAGCATCTCCCGCGTCGTCACCTCGTCGTCGGCAGGGAACACGGCATAGGCAGCCTGAAACGAGTCCAGCGCCGCTCGATGGCTCGCCCGGACAGCCAGGGCCAGCGACCTCGCCCCCTGGGCACGCCACATTAACCACTCGACCCAAGATCCTGCCGAGGGATCCTCTTCATCGATCGGCCAAGAGTGAGCTGTCCCTTCCAATCTCTCGCAACTCACAAGGGCCTCGTCGGCCCGACCAATATCGGCCTGTGCCATGCACTTCCAGCTCAGCGCCACGGCCGCGTGCTGCTGGAAGTCCAGCGCATCGGAGTGGTGAAAGAGCTCTATGACGGCATCGTAACTGCGAATCTCCTCTTCGGTGTCGCCGAGGCGTCGGCATGCCAGGGCCTTGCTCATCAGCGCGGCAACGAGGCTCGCCTGGATTTCGGGGATCTCACTGCCGTCGAACCGATCCACCACTTCGTCGTAGTCGCGGATCGCGCCCCGATCGTCGTCGAGATGGGCCTTGCTGCATCCCCGGGTGACGAGGGTATCCGCGATGACCGCGCTGAAGGGGCGTTGCCGCCAGGATCCGAATCGGCGAACGATGTCGTCGCAGGTCGCGACCGCGGAACTGAAGTCGCCGAGTTCCAGTTGAGCCGCCGCGCGCGCCGAAAGGGCTGGTGCCGCCCAAGCCAGAATCGTGGTATTGGGGTGATCGGCAAGAGCAACCGCTCGCTCGGAGACCGAGAGGACAGTGCACGCGTTCCCCAGAAGGGTATGCGCCAACGACAGGAGGTAGGTCGTCCAGGCAATACGCAAGTCCGCCATTGATTCAGGGACTTCAAGCCAGCCGTCCGCGACATATTCCTCGACCAGACTGACGACCTCCTCGTACCGTTCCTCCGCAAGTGCGGTTTCGATGTCGGACCGAAGGCGTTGAGTGGCAGCCGTCTCGGCAACGGATTCGGCCACGTAGGAGACCTGCTGAATGGCGCCCCACTTCCGATCCAGGTCGCAATCGTCCACGGTGGGTCTGGCTCCCAGCGCCCGTCGGATCCCACGGCGCAGGGCATACGACTCCGCCGCCTCGGTCGACATCGGCGCCACGAAGCTCACCAGGTCCCCGACCCCATAACACGCCACCATAAACCGAATCAGGTTCTCGACGACCGCCGCCTCGTCCCGCTCCCGCCGCAGCTTGTAGTACATGCTGTACAACGGCTCCGCAGCCGAGTACAGCCGCTTCCGGCCGCGACCCCGCCGAAGCACCGCACCGCGCTCTACCAGCCGCCCCAGCATGGTCGACGCCACCCGGATGTCCACACGCGCCCGCGCCGCGACCTCGCTCGCCGAGGACGGCTGCCAGAGGTCGATCACCGCCACGTACACGCGCCGCTCCGTCCTGGGCAGGACCTCCAGGTGACCCCGGAAGTATTCCGTGTGCTCGTCGATCATGGTGACCAGTTCGGACATCAGCCGACGGAGGGAGCGATGCCGGGCGAACTCGGCCGCCATCACCAGAAGCCGCGGATTGCCGCCCGTGAGAATCTGGAGGGGCCTGACTTCGGACCGGCTCGCGCGCTTGCCGCTCACCACCTCCCACAGGCGGCCGCCCTCGTCGGTGTCCAGCGGCTCCAGCCCGAGGATCCGGAGCATCTCGAAGAACGGTTCGCTCACATCGTCGAGTTCACGGAAGCGGCTGGTGGCGGAGCCCAGCAGGATGATCTGCGGTTCCGTCTGAAGGACTTCGCGGAGTTGCCAGCCGAAGTCGTCGTGGGCGTCACGGAAGAGCGACTGCAGGTTCTCGACGATGAGGACGAGTTGCTTGCCCAGTCGATCGGCGACATCCAGCACGGTGGCGCGGGCGTGCCCCTCGATGATCTGTTCCCGCCAGCGCGGCGCCAGCGCGTCCCGGGTGTCGCGCAGCTCCCGGGCCAGCGCGGCGTCGTGTTCGTCGACCTCGTTGGCCAGATGGAACATGGTCTCCAGCCAGAAGTCGGCGAGGCTGAAGATCTCCTGGCTCTCCTCCATGAACCGGACCGGCAGCAGCGATCCGGCGAAGTCCTCGTTGCCCCGCAGTTCGGCCGCGACCCGTGCAAGCAGCATGGTCTTGCCCCGACCGCGAGGTCCGACCACCAGAATGTGCTGGCATGAGGGGGACCCGATGTTGCCCCGCAGGTCATCGAGCAGGAGGCCGAGTTCGTGATGGCGGACCACGAATTGCTCCCGGATCTCCTCGTCCGACTGGAGCAGGCCGGGGTTGAACTTGCGGATGGTGGGGGTG
>VXLT01000296.1 GCA_009841475.1 Gemmatimonadota bacterium | reverse complement strand
GAGACAATTACCTGAGGCTATACCTAAATATATTTCGGGGAGAACCAGCTATCTCCGAGCTTGATTGGCCTTTCACCCCTATCCACAGCTCATCCGAGCAGTTTTCAACCCACAACGGTTCGGGCCTCCACCAGGTGTTACCCCGGCTTCACCCTGGCCATGGATAGATCGCTTCGGTTTCGGGTCTACCCCCATGCACTCGTCGCCCTGTTCAGACTCGCTTTCGCTTCGGCTCCGGACCTGAGGCCCTTAACCTCGCGCATGAGGAGTAACTCGCCGGATCATAATGCAAAAGGCACGCCGTCACCCACCCCCGGGAATCCGAAGATCCGGGCCGGGCTCCGACCGCTTGTATGCACACGGTTTCAGGGTCTATTTCACTCGCCGTCAGGCGTTCTTTTCACCTTTCCCTCACGGTACTCTTCACTATCGGTCACAGACTCGTATTTAGCCTTGGAAGATGGTCCTCCCGGATTCAGCCAGGGTTTCACGTGTCCCGGCCTACTCGGGGTCCGCATCAGCTCGTCTACTCGCATTTCGCATACGGGACTCTCACCCTCTGCGGTCGTACGTTCCAGTACCGTTCCGCTATGCTTCGGTTCGCCTTGCGATGCGGCCCCACAACCCCCGGTTGAGTCTCCTCACCCGGGTTTGGGCTGTTCCCTTTTCGCTCGCCGCTACTCTGGGAATCTCGATTGATTTCTTTTCCTCCAGGTACTTAGATGTTTCAGTTCCCTGGGTTGGCTCCCCTAAGGGTGACGGGACTGCTCCCGCCGGGTTCCCCCATTCGGACACCCCCGGATCTGAGCTTGCTTGCAGCTCCCCGAGGCTTTTCGCAGCTTGCCACGTCCTTCATCGCCGGTCTGTGCCAAGGCATCCACCGTGCGCACTTTCTCGCTTGACCAGCCCTCTTCCTCGACTGAACGCGTACCGGGCGCGTCACCGCGCCGACCGCGTCCACTCAATTCCCATGGGCTCGTCCACCGTCGCCTCCAACACGTACACTCGGCCACCTCCGCACTCATCTGTCCCGCTTGGACGGGACACGCCGGTGCGTGGATGGCCAGAGCGACCTAAGGCTCTAGTTTTTCCTTCCACCCTGATTTTCAAACAGCTTGAGGCCGCGCGCGGACGGTCGTCGGCCCGAAAGGGGGCTGAGGGTCGACCGCAGGCGCAGCACGGAAAGACTTAAAAGGTAGTCAAGCCGGAGGGGAAGTCAATGGCGGTGGGGAGGGATGCCGCAGGTCCGGGGGAGATGGGGTGGCCGTGTCCCCGGTTCAGCTTATCCCGCCGACCCGCAGGAAGTCCTCGATGTCACGGCCGTTCACGAAGAAGTCGCCCAGTTTGCCGTCGCCGTCGCGGCCGTGCCAGTCGGAACCTCCTGTCGCGAAGAGCCCGGCGCGGCGGGTCTGGGTGGACACCGATTCGCGGATCCCGCGGGGCCAGGGGCGGTACACCTCCACGCCCCCCAGCCCCGCGGCGACGAGACGCGGAAGAAGTTCCACCATGTGGCGCAGGGGTGGATGGGCCCAGACCGCGACGCCACCTGCAGCCAGGATGGTCTCGATCACCTCTTCCGGGATGGGGGACTCGACGAGAACGTAGGCCGGACAATCGGCGCCGATGTAGCGGTCGAACGCATCGTTCACGCTCGCGGCGTGCCCTTCCCTCACCAGCGCGCGGGCAAGGTGGGGGCGGGTGTAGGGGACGCGGGCGGAGGCACGCTGGTCGCCGACATGACCGAGATTCAGCCGCACGCCCTGGTCTGCCAGCCGTTCGACGATGCGGCTCATCCGCGTGTGGCGGCGCTCGAGCAGGTTGCGGTAGTGGGCCGTCAGGGGCTCGGCAGCGGGGTCTACGAAGTAGCCCAGGATGTGGATCGACTCGCCGCTCCAGCGCGTGCTCAGCTCCACCCCGGGGATGACGCGGATTCGCCCCTTGGCCGCGCGCATGGCCGGCGCCACACCCAGGGTGTTGTCATGGTCGGTGATCGCGATTACGTCGAGTCCGCCGGCGATTGCCAGTTCGACGACCTCTTCAGGGGGCCGGGTGCCGTCCGAGAAGGTGGTGTGCATGTGCAGGTCCACCTTCATGCCGGCGTACCTCGCTCAGCGACCAGGAGCGGGATCCGGTTGCTGCACTTCCACGCCCGGCACTTCGGCGTGTGCCGAGACCGGGGTCACCACCCGGTCCGCCAGTACGTCGACCCGGTTCGCCTCCACCTTCATCACGCCGCCGGAGAGGTGGAAGGTGCGGCGCTCGCCGGACCCGGGGTCGACCTCGAGCGGGCCGTCGCCGAGCGCGGTCAGGTAGGGCGCGTGTCCCGGCAGGACCCCCGCGAGGCCGTCCCAGGCGGGCGCGACGATTGAACGCACCGCGCCCTGGAAGACGACCGCAGCCGGGGTGACCACGCGCAGCTCCATGACCTTCGCCACGAGTCAGGCCTCCACGCCCATCTCGGCGGCCGCCGCGATCACCTCATCGATGCCGCCCTTCATGTAGAAGGCCTGCTCGGGGAGGTGGTCGAACTCGCCGGCGGCAACCCGCTCGAAGGACTCGATCGTCTCCTCCAGCCGCACGTAGCAGCCCGGGATGTTGGTGAACGCCGTGGCCACGAAGAAGGGCTGGGACAGGAAGCGCTCGATCCGGCGCGCGCGGCCCACGATGATCTTGTCCTCTTCGCTGAGTTCGTCCATGCCGAGGATCGCGATGATGTCCTGCAGGTCCTTGTAGCGCTGCAGGATCTCCTTGACGCGCCCCGCGACCTCGTAGTGGCGCTCGCCGATGAACTGCGGATCGAGGATGCGCGACGAGGAGTCGAGCGGGTCGACCGCGGGGTAGATCCCCTTCTCGGAGATGGAGCGGGAGAGGACGGTCGTGGCATCGAGGTGGGCGAAGGCGGCCGCGGGGGCCGGGTCGGTAAGGTCGTCGGCGGGGACGTAGATCGCCTGCACGGAGGTGATCGACCCTTCGCGCGTCGAGGTGATGCGCTCCTGCAGCTCCCCCATCTCGGTCTCGAGGGTGGGCTGGTAGCCGACCGCCGAGGGCATGCGCCCCAGAAGCGCCGATACCTCTGAGCCCGCCTGGGTGAAGCGGAAGATGTTGTCGATGAAGAGGAGCACGTCCTGCTTCTCGACATCGCGGAAGTATTCGGCGACCGTCAGGGCGGAGAGGCCGACGCGGAGGCGCGCGCCGGGGGGCTCGTTCATCTGGCCGTAGACCAGCGCCGTCGAATCGATGACGCCCGACTCCGTCATCTCGAGCCAGAGATCGTTGCCCTCGCGGGTGCGCTCGCCGACTCCGGCGAAGACCGAGCGGCCGCCGTGTTCCATCGCGATGTTGTTGATCAGCTCCATGATGATGACGGTCTTGCCGACGCCGGCGCCGCCGAAAAGCCCCGTCTTGCCGCCCTTTACGTACGGCGCGAGCAGGTCGACGACCTTGATCCCGGTCTCGAAGATCTCGGTCTTGGGCTCGAGGTTCTCGAAGCGCGGCGCGAGGCGGTGGATCGGCCACCGCTCGATCGGCTCGCCGTCTTCGCTGACGACCGGGCCCTGCTCGTCCACCGGCTCGCCCAGCACGTTCAGGATGCGGCCCAGCGCGGGCTTCCCCACCGGGACGGCGATCGCCTGGCCCGTGTCCACCACGTCCATTCCGCGCTGCACGCCGTCGGTCGAGCTCATCGACACGGCGCGCACCTGGGAACGGCCGATGTGCTGCTGCACTTCGGCGACGAGGTCGATCTCGCGGCCCGATTCGGTCTCGGCGGTGAGCCGCAGCGCGCTGTGAATCTCGGGCAGGTGGCGCGGGTGGTACTCCACGTCCAGCACGGGTCCGATGACCTGGACGACTCGGCCGATGTTGTTCTCAGACATGTCTTTCGTCTTCTCCAGCCGCGCTCGGGCGGCGGTTCCTGTTCACTATGGCAACTGTCATTCCAGCGCCGCGGCGCCACCCACGATCTCGGCGATCTCCTGGGTGATCTGCGCCTGGCGCGCCCGGTTGTAGCTGCGGGTGAGCGTCTCGATCATCTCGCCCGCGTTGTCGGTCGCGCTCTTCATGGCGGCTCGGCGGGCGCCCTGCTCCCCGGCGGCGTTCTCGACCAGCGCGCCGTAGACCACGCTGCGCAGGTAGCGCGGCAGGATCCAGCCCACGAGCTTCTCCGGGGGCGGCGACACGATGAAGGCGTCCACCGAACGGGCGCCCTCGTCGGGCTGCACCGGCAGGATGCGCCGGGTGCGCGGCGGCGTGGACATGGCGGAGCGGAACTTCGAGCTCACCAGGTACACGGCGTCGAGACCGCCGGACGCGAAGGCCTCTGCGAGCGGTTCGACCAGCCCCTCCGCGTCCTCCGGGCGGGGCTCGTCACCGATGGCGGTGGTGCCGGACGCGATGGCCCGTCCCCGGAAGCGGAAAAAGGTGAGGCCCTTCTTGCCCGCGATGTGCAGTTCTGTCTCCACGCCACCCGCTTCCAGCTCATCGAGCTTCGTGCGCGCCTCGCGGATGAGGTTGGCGTTGAAGGCGCCGCAGAAGCCCCGGTTGGCGGTGAGGAGCAGCACCGCCGCGCGCTTCGTCCCGGCGGGTTGCCGCAGCAGCGGATGGTCCTGCTCCAGCCCCGGCGCACGCAGGCTGCGCAGCAGTTCGTCGAGCGCTTCGCCGTAGGGGCGCGCGGCGAGCATGCGGTCCATCGCGCGCTTGAGCTTGGAGGTCGCCACGAGCTCCATGGTGCGCGTGATCTTGCGCGTGTTCCTGACGGACTTGATCCGCCGCAGGACGTCGCGGGCCTGGGCCACGCTACGCCGCTCCCGCCATTGCCGCCTCGTGCTCGGCGGCGAAGACTTCGTTGTACTCCTCGATGCAGGTGCGGAGCCGGCCCTCGATGTCCTCGGTGAGCTGCCCTTCCTGGCGGAGCCCGATCAGCACGTCGTCGAAGCGGCTCTCGATGAATTCGAGGAAGCCACGTTCCCATTTGCGGCAGTCGTCCACCTCCACCCCGTCCAGGAAACCGTTCGTGACCGCGTAGATCGAGACGATCTGCCGCTCGACCGGCACCGGCTGGTACTGGGGCTGCTTGAGGACCTCCACGGTGCGCTGGCCGCGCGCCAGCTGCTGCTGGGTGGCCGCGTCGAGGTCGGAGGCGAACTGCGCGAAGGTCTCCATGGCGCGGAACTGCGCCAGGTCGAGGCGGAGCCGCCCCGCGACCTTCTTCATGGCCTTGACCTGGGCCGCGCCGCCGACGCGCGACACCGAAATCCCCACGTTCACCGCAGGCCGGACGCCCGAGTTGAACAGGTCGGGCTCCAGGTAGATCTGCCCGTCGGTGATCGAGATGACGTTGGTTGGGATGTAGGCCGAGACGTCGCCCGCCTGCGTCTCGATGATCGGGAGCGCGGTGAGCGAGCCGCCGCCGAGCTCGTCGGAGAGCTTGGCCGCCCGCTCCAGCAGGCGCGAATGCAGGTAGAAGACGTCGCCGGGGTACGCCTCGCGTCCCGGTGGGCGGCGGAGCACCAGCGACAGCTGCCGGTAGGCCTGAGCCTGCTTGGAGAGGTCGTCGTAGATGACCAGCGTGTGCTTGCCTTGCCACATGAAGTGCTCGGCGAGCGCGGTGGCCGTGTAGGGGGCGATGTACTGCATGGGCGCCGGGTCGGATGCATTGGCCGTGACCACGATGGTGTAGTCCATCGCGTTGTGGTGCCGGAGCGTCTCGACGACGGCCGCCACCTTCCCCGCCCGCTGCCCCACCGCGCAGTAGATGCAGATGACGTCGGTGCCCTTCTGGTTGATGATCGCGTCGACCGCGACGGCCGTCTTGCCGGTCTGGCGGTCGCCGATGATCAGCTCGCGCTGGCCGCGCCCGATCGGGATCATCGCGTCGATCGCCTTGATGCCGGTCTGGAGCGGCTCCTTCACCGGCTGGCGCTTGACGATCCCGGGCGCGACCACGTCGATCTGGCGCCGCGCCGAGGTCTCGATCGCACCGGCGCCGTCGAGCGGGGCACCGAGCGAGTCCACCACGCGGCCTTGGTAGCCGTCGCCCACGGGAACGTCCAGGACGCGGCCGGTCCGCCGCACCTCGTCGCCCTCGTGCAGCCCGGCCCATTCGCCCAGGATGACCGCGCCGATGTTGTCCTCTTCCAGGTTGAGGGCGAGCGCGGTCACCGTGTCGCCGCTCTCGCTGGAGGTGATCTCGAGCATCTCGTTGGCCATCGCCCTGGTCAGGCCGTAGATGCGCGCTACCCCGTCCTTCACCTCGAGGACCTCGCCGACTTCCTCGGCGTCGAGCGCCTCCTCGAAGCTCTCGATCTCGGCCAGGAGGACGCTCTTGATCTCGCCCGCCCGGAGCTGTGAATCCGCCATGTCGTTCTAGCTTTCCTGTTCTTGAAGCTCTGCAGCCATCAGCCTGCGCCGAATGGCGTCGAGTTGTCGTTTCAGCGATCCGTCGTAGAGGGTGTCGCCTTCGCGGATGACGACGCCCCCGATGATCTCGGGGCGGATCCGGACGGAAGGGATGACCGTCGCCCCGGTAGCCGCGGAGAGACGCGTCGCCAGCGCGTCGCTTTCTTCGTCCGAGAGCTCCCGCGCCACTGCCACCTCCATGTGGCGAATCCCGCGGTGGCGGTCGAGGAGAGCCTGGAAGTCCCCCATGATCGCGGGGATCAGCCGCTGGCGCCCCCTGTCGATCACCACCAGGAGAAACCGCACCAGCATCGCCGGGACCGAGTGACCCAGCGCGCTCCGCAGCGCCTCCTTCTTGCGCTCCACGGGCACCCGTGGCGTGGCGAAGAAATCCAGAACCTTCCGGTCCTCCATCAGGCCGGCGACCGCCGCCACGGGCTCTCCGTAGGCTTCAACCCCACCGTCGCGCTCCGCCAGTTCGAAGAGCGTCTCGGCGTAGTTGCGGACGATGGTGTCCTCTCTCACGCCAGCGCACCCTCGGAGTCCGAAAGGTCGTCGATGTAGTCCATCGCCAGCTGCCGGTCCCGGTCCGCGTCCAGCCGTTCCGACAGCAGCCTGGACGCGACGGCGAGCGCCACGTCCACGGATTCCCTCCGCACGGCCTCGACCGCCGCTTCGCGCTCCCGCGTAATCTCCCGGCGCGCATTGGCCAGCATCGCCTGGGTCTCCTCGCGGGCCTTCGCCTCCAGCTCCTTGCGGAGCGCGTCAGCGGCCTCCCTGCCCTCCGCGACCATCGCCTGCGCCTGCCGGCGGCCGTCGGCGAGCTGCTCCCGGTACTCGGCGAGCAGCTTTTCGGCCTCGTCACGCTGGCGTTTGGCGTCGTCGATGTTGCCCTGGATGCCCTTCTCGCGCTTGTCGAGAGCACCGAGGAGCGGTCCCCAGGCGTACTTGCCGAGTATGACCAGCAGCGTTAGGAAGGTGAGAAGCGTCCAGACGGCCACCCCCAGATTGACACTGAAGAGGCTGTCCCAGGCTGGCCCCGTCTCCTGCGGTACAGCCACTAGACGAACTTGAAGAGGATGGCCACGAGGATGGCGACGAGCGCCGCACCCTCAACCAGAGCCGCGAGCAGGATCGCCATGGCCCGGATCTCGCCGGCGGCTTCGGGCTGACGCGCGATACCCTGCGTGGCTCCCTCGCCGATGCGGCCGATGCCGAGGCCCGCTCCGATGGCGGCGAGGCCCGCGCCGATTCCGGCGCCCAGCAGGGAAAGGCCGGTGCTGGTGGCTGCGGCATCCGCCTGAGCGGCGTCGTTTACCACTGTCAACGCTGTGTCGAACATTGGATTCGGTTCCTTTTATGGTTGGATCTTGGTAGGTAAGGGGGGAAATGCCGGACCGTGATCGGCCAGGACAGGGCTAGTGTTCATGCTGCATGAGCCCGATGAAGACGGCGGAGAGCATGGCGAAGATGTACGCCTGGATGACGGCGATCAGGAGTTCCAGCAGCATGATCGCCGACACGAGAGCGTAGGAGCCGGCCGCAACCGCCCAGCGGACGAAGGCGATGTGGCCGAACAGGAAGATGAATCCGAGCAGGGAAAAGATCAGCACGTGGCCGGCCGTCATGTTGGCGAATAGCCGCAAAGCGAGCGCGAAGGGCTTGATGAGCTTCCCGAGGAATTCGACCGGCGTCATGATGAGGAGCATCAGGTACTTCATTGGCCCGCTGACCCCCGGCGGAGAATAGAATATCGTCCGCAGATAGCCCGCCGGCCCGAGGGCGCGAAAGCCGGAGATCTCGGTAACCGTGAAGGTGACCAGCGCAAGCGTGGCCGTGACGGCCAGATTGCCGGTCGCGGATCCGCCCCATGGCACGAGCCCCAGCAGGTTCATGACGAGAATGAAGAAGAAGAGGGTCAGGATGAGCGGCACGAAGCGCTGATACCCGTGTCCGATGTTCTCCTTGCAGACATCGTCGCGAAGGAAGACCACCACGGCCTCGACGGCGTTGGCCATTCCGCGAGGAGCCCTGCCCGGCCCCTGGAGTGTCACCGTCCTGGCGGCAAGCAGAGTGAGGACGGCGGTAATCATCGCGGCCAGCAGGAGGAGAACGACGTGCTTCGTGGGTGACATGTCCACCGTGGCGGTTCCCAGTTGGAAGACCGCCCAGTCCCAATGCGGAAGATGCACGGCCACCCCGGGCAGCTCCATCTCGGGAGCGTCCAGGATGTGGTGTCCGAGCATCTTACCCAGGTCGAACGGGCCCTCGTGGCCTTCCGCCTCGGAGGGGCCGTGCTCCTGGCCATGCTCCTGGCCGTGCTCCTGGGCGACGACTGGGGCAGCGGGACTGCCGGCGAGCAGCAGCGACAGAACTACCGCGGCTCCCATTCTGTTCAAGGTCCCGGTCACGAAGCCTGAGCCTCCACTGCGCTCGTCGAGCGATTGCGAAGCCGGCGGCTCTCGAGCACCGCTTCGACGATCAGGATGCCCACCATGAACCCCCCAAGCGAAAGCAGGAATGGGGCGCCGGCAACGCGGCCCGGGACTACGAGCACGACAACGGCGGCGGCAAGTACGGCTATCCGGACAAAGAAGCCCACTACGATGGCAGCCATGAATCGATCGTTTCGCTCCCGCCACCGCTTGAGCAGAAAATGCAGCGGGAGCTGAGTGACCAGCACCACAAGTCCAGCGGCGACAACCGCGCTCCGGGCGTCTCCCCTCAGTATTGATCCCATTAGCGTTCCCCCGATCACGATGGCGACGGAGACGGCCAGAAAGGACCTGGACTCTTTCACGATTCCTCTCTCGAACGGCCAGGGGATTTCCCCTCGCCAGATCGTTGATTCGCCGGTTTCGCGACCGCCCTCAGGTAGAGCGCGCAGAACCCGCCCGCAAAGCCCACCAGGATCCCCAGAATGAGCAGGACCGGGGTTGAACCGATTCGACGGTCCAACGCGAGTCCACCCCATGCGAAGAGCAGCATGGTGAGCAGCCAACTGACTCCGAATCCGACGAAGCGGCCCGCCTCCGCACGATGACCGTCATGCAACCGGCTCTCTCCTGCCCAACGACTCCCTGGCCGCAGCCTCGAGCCTGGAAGAATCCCCGCAGAACAGTGCGATGATTTGAGGGGAAAGTTAACGCTTGTGAAATTTTTCGCAAGCGCCCTTGTGAAATTTTTCTCAAGCGCTGCGCTACACCGTCCGCGTCCCTCTCCCACCCTGCCATCCCGGCGTCCTCCTTGACCGGAAAAACAGGTCCCACCTATCTTCCGCCGTCGACCGAGACACCCAGGCAACCCCCTCATCAGACCGGGTATGACCCCCACCTCCTCCCCCCCGCTTCCGGCCCTCGAAGCCGACCGGGATGTCCAGCTCCTGCAGCGCGCCGGCGAGATCGCCGACCAGCTGCGGACGGCCGTGGAGCAGCGCATCGTCGGGCAGCAGCACATCGTCGACAGCATCCTGACGGCCATGATGGCCAACGGGCACGTGCTGCTCGTCGGCGTTCCGGGGCTGGCCAAGACGCTGATCATCTCGACGCTCGCCGAGGCGATGCACCTCAAGTTCAACCGCATCCAGTTCACCCCCGACCTGATGCCTACGGACATCACCGGCACCGAGGTGATCCAGGAGGACAAGCTCACGGGGGAGAGGGTCTTCCGCTTCGTCCCGGGGCCGATCTTCGCCAATATCGTGCTGGCCGACGAGATCAACCGCACGCCGCCCAAGACCCAGGCCGCGCTCCTCGAGGCGATGCAGGAGCGGGACGTCACCGCGGCGGGCACGACCTACCCGCTTGACCCGCCCTTCTTCGTCCTCGCCACCCAGAACCCCATCGAGCAGGAAGGCACCTACCCCCTTCCCGAGGCGCAGCTGGACCGCTTCATGTTCGACCTGCGGATCCACTACCCCGACCGCGTCGAGGAGGAGAAGATCGCCACCCTCACGCAGGAGGTGCAGGACATCCCGATCGAGCCGGTCGTACACGGGTCGGAGATCATCGAGCTGCAGCAGTTGACGCGGCGCATCCCGGTTCCGCCCTCCATCGTGGGATATGCGGTGCGTTTGGCACGCTCGACGCGGCCCGGCGGCGAGGAACAGGCCGACGTGGCCAAGCGGTACATCAGCTGGGGCGCGGGGCCGCGTGCCTCGCAGTACCTGGTGCTGGGCGCCAAGGCGCGGGCCGCCTTCCGGGGCGCTCCCGTCCCGACCATGCAGGACATTCACGACATCGCTCCGTCGATCCTCGCGCACAGGATCGTGATCAACTTCGACGGAGAAGCCGAAGGGCTGAGCACCCGCGACGTCATCACTGAGCTGCTCAGCGAAAGCAGGAAATGGATATAGAGGCCGTACCCGACGACCAACCTCCGTCACCACAGGCTACAGTAGCCGGCGCGGCCCGCCGCGAGCTGGCGCAGGGGTCGCGCTCGCGGCTCCGGGCCCCATTCCGCGCTGGCGACCGTCGACCGGGCACGCCCGGAGGCGCGCCATGCCGCTGATTCTGGGGCTCGCCGCGGCCTTCGTGGTGCTGCTGTTCATCGCGGCCGGTCTGACCGCGACGCTCTCGGCGGTGCTGAAGGTGACCGACTCGAAGGCGCGCATCCTGGTCGGCGAGGGGTTCGCCGGAGCCGATGCCCTGGCGGCGCTGCAGACGGGAGAAGCGGCCACCTCGCCGCTCGTGATTCTGCGCGCGATATGCAACCTGGCTGCCGCGGCCGCGGGTGTCGGCGCGGCGGCTGCGGCGTGGGGACCGCGGGGGATGTGGATCGGCGGGCCCATCGTGATCATCGTCGTGCTCCTCGCTGGGGAGCTGGGTCCCCGGGCGCTGGCGGCGAGGCGTCCCGTGCGGCTGGCGCTCGCCGCGGCCCCCTTCCTGAGGTCCTCGTCGCGGCTGTTTTCCCGGGTGTTCTTTCCGCTGCTTGCGCTGGGACGGCTTTTTTCGCGTGGATCCGGGACGGACGAGAGTTCGCCGGACGAGATGCAGGCCCGGGAGGCGCTGGAGATCGGGGCCGGGGCGGGGATCGTCGATCCCGACGAGCGCCGCCTGATCGAACGCGCCTTCAAGCTGGACGAGCTGAACGCCTGGGACGCGATGACTCCCCGGGTGGACATCGTCGCGTGGCAGGAGTCGCGCCGACTGGGCGACATCGTCCCGGAGCTCGCGGAGGTGCCCCACTCGCGCGTTCCGGTCTACGGCGAGAGCATCGACGACGTGACCGGGATTCTCCACGTGCGGGACGCCTACCGCGCCTATGTGGCGGGGCGGCGCGACGTCCCTCTCTCCGAGCTGGCCCGCGAAGCCATGTTCGTGCCCGGCTCCCTGTCGCTGGCCAGGCTGCTCGCCGACTTCCGTGGCCGCCGCATGCACATGGGGATCGTGGCGGACGAGTTCGGCGGCACCGACGGGCTCATCACGCTGGAGGACGTGCTCGAGGAACTCGTCGGCGAGATCGTGGACGAGACGGATGTGGACGAGGACCCGCTGACCCGGGTCTCGCCGGACGAGATCCTTGCCTCGGGGGGCGCCGAGATCCGCGAGATCAACGAGCGCTTCGCCTTCGATCTGCCCGAGGGCGAAAACCGGTCGTTGAACGGGTTCATTCTGGAGGAGCTGGGGCATGTTCCCGGGCGGGGCGCGGCGCTGACGGCCGGAGGGGTGCACATCGAGGTGCTCGAGGCGTCGGAGACGCAGGTGTTGCGGGCGCGTCTGCGCCGCGATGGCGGGTGATGGGGCGCGGCGGGCGCGGCGAGGGCCGGGGCTGATGGCGCCGAATGAGAGGGAGTTGGGCGGACGCCGAGCGCGAGGTCGCGCGGTGGGTCGCGTGCTTCCGCCCGGCGGGGGGCGCTGATGGCGCACATCATCGCCTTCGGCGGGCGGTGCCCCCGCATCGCGGAGACGGCCTTTGTCGCGCCCACCGCGGTGGTGATCGGGGACGTGGTGATCGGGGACGAGGCCAGTGTCTGGTTCGGCGCGGTGCTGCGCGGGGATCACCCCGAGAACGGGATCCGGGTGGGGGTACGGGCGAATGTGCAGGAGAACGCGGTGATTCACACGAGCGAGCAGGGGCCCACCGTGATCGAGGAGGAAGTGACGATCGGGCACGGGGCCATCATGGAGAGCTGCCGCATCGGGCGGGGGGCGGTGGTGGGGATGGGGGCGCTGGTGCTTCAGCGCGCCGAGGTGGGAGCCGGGTGTCTGGT